>DAOUJT010000111.1:0-10878 GCA_034422315.1 Chloroflexota bacterium
CCAAGATGCACCGGGATGTGCGCCGCCTGCGCGATCATCCGGCCGTCGGCGTCGAACACCGCGCACGAGTGGTCGCGCCGCTCCTTGATGTTGGGCGAATGCGCGCTGCGCTGGACCGTCACCCCCATCTCCTCGGCGACCGAGGCGAAGAGGTGACGGAAGACTTCGATCTCGAATGGATCGGTTGCGGGCGTCGTCATGGATGCAGGATAGCCAGCTTGCCGGCTATTTCCTGAAGCCGCTTCCCTGCCCGGGGACACCAGACCAGGCCCGTGCTCCCCGACGAAAGTCGGCGCAGCGATATACTCGGAGCGAAGCCCCGAGAAATAGGTTGCTATGCCCAAGAGTTGGCAGGACGAAGTCAAGGAAATCCTTGATCGGGCCGAAGCCTCGGCGCCACCACCCAAGCGACGGGATTCGCGGGGGCCGCAGCCGAACCAACCTCGTCGAAACTACATTGAGCTTCTCGGCCAATGGATCATGGCCCGCTTTTCGACGACGGGCGAAATGCTGGTCACGGCGGCCGTCCTGGTAGTCGCGGCGCTGTTCCTTTCGATTTTCCTGCGGCAGTTTGCGGCGATCGTGGCGGTGGCCGGCGCGGTCGTGTTTGCGCTGGCCCTTGCGCGCGGGATCATGGAGCGACGCTCAGCGCGGACATCGGGCGGTCGTAGCGGGCCGGTCATGTGGCGTGGGCAGGTAATCGAACTGCCTGATCAGCGCCCGTCCTTGCGGCAGCGGCTTCGCGACGCGCTTCGCCGGCGACGCTAGCCGGAACCGCGTTCGCGGCACGCCCCGCCCGGCCTTCGGCCAGTAGGATGACCCACCGCCCCACCGCCACGGTAAGCCCGCGCCCTTGAACATCGCCGACATCACTCCCGGCAGCTACGTGCATGCCGTGTTCCTGGTTGCGTCCGTCGAGGTTCGCGAGGCCCGCACCGGCAATCGCTTCCTCCGCATGAGCCTGCGCGACCGCGCCGGCGCCTCGATCGACGCCGTCATGTTTCAGGTCACCGAGGCCCAGATCGCGGCCGTCACCGCGGGCGAGCCCTACGAAGTTGAGGGCCGGGCCGACGAGTTCCGCAACCGCGTCAACATCAAAGTCGACACGTTGCGACGCTCCGACGAGACCTGGGACGCGACCGCCTACCTGCCCCGCTCGACCCGGAGCGCGGAAGAACTGACCGGCTCCATTCGCGACGCCGTCGAGTCCATCGAATCGCCCGTGCTCAAGGACGTGCTGCGCGCCGTGATCGCCGATCCGCTCGTGACGGAGCGGCTGCCGCAGTGGCCCGCGGCCAAGACCCGGCATCACGCCTGGCTCGGCGGACTGGCCGAGCACACCGTGGAAATGCTGCAGATCGCCGATCGGGTCGCCCGCGTCTATCCGCAGCTTGACCGCGACCTGCTCCTGGCGGGCGTCGTCCTCCACGACCTGGGCAAGCTGGAGGAACTGGACCTGCGGGCCAGCATCGTCTACACGGACGCCGGAAACCTGGAAGGCCACATGGTGCAGGGGGTGCGAATCCTGGACCGCGCCCTGGCCGCCACCGGCTGCGACGGCGAAATCGCAACCCTGCTACGCCACCTGGTGCTGAGCCACCAGGGTCAGCTGGAATACTCGGCGGTGACCGAACCGATGCTGCCGGAGGCCATTGCCCTGCACTACATCGACCAGCTCTCGTCGCAGGTTCGACCGGCCATCGAGGACGTGGCCGCCGCCCGTGAACGCGGCGTACGCGGCGAAATGCTGCGCGGGCCCACCGCCATGCGCGAGCTCTACGTGCGAGCCGAGGACTAAACGCCGAGCTACGCCGACCCGACCAGCGCCGCCTGCCGCTCCTTGACCTGCGCCACGCGTTCCCGCGCCGCCCGCGCTCGTTCGCGCTCCTTGGCCACCACGGCCTCCGGGGCACGTTCGACAAATCGCGGGTTCGCCAGCAACTGCTCCGCGCGCCCCAGCGTCGCTTCGGCTTCGGACAACTCACGCGCCAGGCGCTCGCGCTCGGCCGTGAGATCCACCATGCCTGCCAGCGGCAGGAACACTTCCACGCCGCCGGCGCGCGCCGTGACCGCCGGTTCATCGAAGGTCGTTCCGGCGGGATGGAACGTCAGCGGGTCCACGCGGGCCAGGCGCTGGATGAACACCGCCTCGGCGCCCAGTCCCGCGCCGCCGCCGATGACGCGCGCCTCCACGCGGCGGCCCGCCTCGACGCCTGACTCGTGCCGGGCATTGCGGATGCCCTGGACAATCTCGATCAGCGCCCGCACCTGAGCGATCGCGTCCTCGTCAACGTCCGGAGAAGCGACTGGTATCGGCGTATCGATCAGCAACTTGGTCGCGTCCGCCGCCCCGCCCGCGGCGCGGAAGTGCCGCCAGATTTCCTCGGTCACATACGGCATGAACGGGTGCAGCAGCCGCAAAGAGCCATCCAGCACCGTCGCCAGCGTGGCCGCCGTGCGCGCGGCGGCCGCCGGGTCGTCGCCGTAGAGCCGAATCTTGGCGGCCTCGACGTACCAGTCGAAGAACTCCGTCCACAGGAAATCGTGCAGCGCCCGCCCGGCCTCGCCAAAGCGGAAGCGTTCGACGTCCCGGATCGCGTCGGCGTGCACTTGGTTGAACCGGCTGAGCACCCAGCGATCGACCAGTGACGGCGCCCCCGGTTCGCTGCCGGCCGTGCGTTCCATGGCGCCAATGACGAACTTGGCCCCGTTCCAGAGCTTGTTGGCGAAGTGCCCGCCGCGCTCGACCTGCCGCAAATCCAGCCGCATGTCGTTGCCCGGGGCGGCGGCGGTGACGAAGCTGAACCGCATGGCGTCCGCGCCGTACGCCTCGATGGTCTCGAGCGGATCGTCGCCCGGCTGGTAGTTGGTCTTGCTGACCTTGGAACCGTCCAGGTGCCGCACCAGCCCGTGAAAGTACACGTCGTGAAACGGCACCTCGCCCACGAGTTCCAGGCCCAGCATCACCATCCGGGCCACCCAGAAGAAAATGATGTCGTAGCCGGTCTCCATCACGTCGGTCGGGTAGAACCGCCGCATGTCCGGCGTGTCGTCCGGCCAGCCGAGGGTCGAAAACGGCCACAGGCCCGAGCTGAACCAGGTGTCCAGCACGTCCGGGTCCTGCCGGAGCTTCTGCCCGCCGCAGGTTGGGCAGGACGTCGGATCCTTGCGCGCGACGATCACGGCGCCGCAGTCCTGGCAGTACCAGACCGGGATCCGGTGGCCCAGCCAGAGTTGCCGCGAAATGCACCAGGGCTGGATGTCCTCCAGCCAGCGCAGAAACTCAGTCTTGAAGCGCGACGGGTGGAATCGGATCCGCCCCTCGTGCACCGCCGCCTCCGAGGCATCGGCCAGCGGACGAACGTTCACGAACCACTGCTCGGAGACCAGCGGCTCGATCACGGCGCCGTCGCGCGAGCAGTGGCCCACGGAGTGCGTGTACGCTTCCGTGCGTTCCAGCAGACCTTCGGCTTCCAGGAACTCCAGGTAGGCCGCCCGGGCGTCAAAGCGGTCCTGACCGGCCCAGCGTCCCGCGTTCTCGTTCAGCGTCCCGTCGCCGTTCATGATGTTGATCACGGGCAGGTCATGCCGTTCGCCCATCGCCGCGTCATTCGGGTCGTGGCCGGGCGTGACCTTGACCGCGCCTGACCCGAACTCGGGATCGACGAAGGTGTCGGCGATGATGGGCACCCGGCGACCGATACCCGGCACCACGGCTTCCCGCCCAATCAGCGCCTGGTAACGCTCGGCGTCCGGATGCACGGCAATTGCCGTGTCGCCCAGCATCGTCTCCGGTCGGGTGGTGGCCACGGTCAGGTGACCGCCATCGACCAGCGGATAGCGGATGTGCCAGAGCGATCCTTCAACGTCCAGATAGTCGACTTCCAGGTCGCTGATCGCGGACTGGTCGTCCGGACACCAGTTGACCATGTAGCGGCCGCGGTAGATCAGGCCCTTCTCGTACAGCCGCACGAAGGCCTCGCGCACCGCCCGCGAAAGCTGCTCGTCCAGCGTGAAATGCTCGCGCGTCCAGTCCACCGAGGCGCCCAGCCGCCGCAACTGTTCGTTGATGTTGTCGCCGACGTCGTCCTTCCACTGCCAGAAACGCTCTTCGAAGCCCTCGCGACCGAGGTCGTGACGGGTGAGTCCTTCCTTGGCCAGTTCGCGCTCGATCACGTTCTGCGTGGCGATGGCCGCGTGATCGGTGCCCGGCACCCACAGCGCGGCCCGGCCGTGCATGCGCTGCCAGCGGATCATCAGGTCCTGGTAGGCGACAAAGAGCACGTGCCCGTTGTGCAGCTGACCCGTGATGTTCGGCGGAGGAATGGCGATGGTGAACGGCCGGCGCTCCGGATCGTCCGACGGCTGAAAGGCGCCGGACTCATGCCAGGTGTCGTACAGCCGGGCTTCAACGGCCGCCGGATCGTAGGGGCCGGCCATGGCGTCCAGAACGGAGGGTGAGCGTTGGGAATCCATCAGGACTCAGGATGCGGCGGCGCCGCAGGTCGGGGCCGGATGCTCATCGTACCGCTGACAGCGGCGAGCGACCGGCCGCGCGGCCAATCCCACAAACTCGGCCCGCAAGCCCCTCACCCGCCACTCCGCACACCGCGCCCCCACGTCCTCCACCTCACCGCCGGCTGTGTAAACCATGTCCCCGAACACCTGTCCACCATCTGTCCGGTCTGGACAAGGGAGAGGCTCCGAGCCCGCCCCCCCACGAAGTCCGGAAACAAGACTCCTCCCAACCCACAAGCCACAATTGGCCCACCAAACCCACCTAGAGAATCAGAAACCCACATGCACGTCCTGATCATGGGTTCCGGCGGCGTCGGCGGCTTCATCGGCGCCCGCCTCCTCCAAACCGGCCACCACGTCACCTTCATCGCCCGCGGCCCCCACCTCCAGGCCATCCGCGACCACGGCCTCTGCATGGTCAGTGAAACCGGCGCCCGCCACGTGCTCGAGGTCAACGCCGTCGAAAACCCCGCCGACGCCCCCTCACCCCCCGACCTCGTCATCTTCGCCGTCAAGTGCTACGACACGGAACCCGCCGCCCAACTCCTCTGCCCTGCCATCGGCCCAGGCACCGCCGTCCTCACCCTCCAGAACGGCATCGACAGCGTCCCCACCCTCACATCCATTCTTGGAGCGGAACACATCATCGGCGGCGCCACCTGGCTCACCGCCCATATCCTCGAACCCGGCGTTATCGAATACCAGGACGCCGAAGTCCGCGCCGCCATCGGCGAACCCGCCGGCGGCATCACCGACCGCGTCCAAACCATCGCCCAGGCCCTCCGCGCCGCCGGCTTCGAGATTGAGGTCAGCGACGACATCAACCACGTCCTCTGGAACAAACTTGTCCTGCTCGCCGTCCTGGGACCCGTCACCGCCGCCTGCCAGCTCCCCCTCGGCCCCATCCTCGCCACCGAGGGCATGCTCGACCTCTTCCGAACCATGTTCAACGAAGCCATCGCCGTCGCCCATTCCCAGGGCATCCACCTCCCCGACACCACCACCAACGACCTCATCGCCCTCCTCCGGACCCTCCCGGCCGACAACACCACCTCCCTCCAGGTCGACTTCGCCCACCAGCGCCGCGTCGAACTCGACTACACCGCCGGCGCCGTCCTCCGCCGCGCCCAACAATCCGGCGTCCCCACCCCCACCCTCCAAACTCTCTACCTAACCCTCAAAACCCGCGCCCAATCCTTCGGCGGCCTATAGGTAACTTCGTGTGTGGCGGTTGCCCACCGTTCATGGTGAGCCGACCCGGAGTCCGCGGAGGGTCGTGTCGAACCACCCGATGCAGTAACCAACCCCTCGCCATCCCGGCGTCAAGCCTGCCCTGAGCCTGCCGAACGGGGCCGGGACCCAGCAGCACCCAACAATCCAATCGCAAGGCACTGCGCTTCAGCCATGCAGGCTCGGCGTTGGCTGCACTTCCACGCCATCTCTTTCCACGCGCACTTACGCTTCCTCGCCCGTCGTTCGTGATCCTTGTCCGCGCCCTCGGACATACCTCTCGGCGTCATCGTGGGTCACCAAGACAGGTTTCGACAGAGACGAAACCGCACATCCACAGGAAACCGAGACAGAGCACCAACCTCACACCGACCCGCCAATCGCTGAATCGGCCCTGTAGTCATGTTTGGTCAGTTGGCAGGCGAACGGCCGGCATGATCCGACCTAGCAGCATGGACAAACAATGTCACGTGAGCTCGACAAGACTCTTGCGGATGACATTGGTACTCTCAAGTGCCGTTTGCATCTGTCCTATGGTGCATTGGAGACGACAATCCTACCGAGGGTCTCTAAGTTGACCAGTTCGGAACAACGTCTGTGGGACGACGTTACTGCTGGTCGCAAGTGCATATTCGGTGAGGATGACCCACGCAGGTTGAAGTCACCAAGAAGGTCAGAACCTCAGCGAACCATACGCGGTTCAGTCTTAGCGGAGCTCATCGCAGCTATCGAATCCACTAAACCAATCGTCCTACGCCAGTTGCATATTCAAGGTGTCCGCGTGACTGGCAAAGTAGACCTCAGCCATTCCAATATCTCGATAGCGATGCGCTACTCTCACTGTATATTTGATGATGCTCTTATACTCAACTTCGCAAGCTTGAAAACCTTGGAAATAGAGAGATGCAGCCTTCTCTCGATAATTGCCGTCAGCGCGCAAATAGCAGGATACTTTGAAGTCAAGGGATGCGACATACTAGGCAGCGCCAATATTAAGTCCAACGAGATTGGGTCTATGGGATCCACTGAGGCAGCCATTCGACGTCAATCTCGCGTATCCGTATTTGCAGATAGTCTAAAGGTTTCCGGTGGGGTTCTCCTACACGGGGGCTCCCATTCTTTTGGTGAAATTCGGCTAGCCAGCGCCAAGATCAGTGACTATCTCGTTTTCTCCGGTTCCAAGTTAGAAAACCCCGACGGCGAAGCGCTAGTTTTCGAGCGGGCAGACGTTCGTGGCCATGTAATGCTAGATCAGGGCTTTCATGCCACCGGTGAAGTACGCATGTGTGACGCCCAAATTGGTGGGCAATTGAAGTGCGATTCAAGCACCTTCGAAAATCCGAACGGCTTCGCGCTCAATGCAGACGGTATACAAATCGCAGGAAGCATGTGTCTACAGAGTGGATTTCAATCCAAAGGTGAAGTGCGCCTACCTGGTGCTCAAATACTTGGGTCGCTCCAGTGTTCCGATGGTATATTCGACAATGCTAACGGTATAGCGCTCAATGCAAGTGGCATCGACGTCAAGGGTGGAGTATTCCTAGACAGTCGATTCCGTGCAATTGGACAGGTGCGCTTCGTCGGCGCACAGATTAACAACGGGTTCATTTGCACAGGGGCAGACTTCAATGGCTGCAAGCAAAGCGCACTTGTTGCAGATGGATCCGCAGTCCGCGGTGCTGTGCACTTTGATCATGGGTTCCAGGCAAATGGTCAAGTTCGGCTTATTGGAATGCACATCGTTGGGCAGTTAAGCTGTGCAGGTGGCAAGTTCGATAGTACTGAACATCCCGCGATTCACGCTGATGATATCGATGTCACAGGATCAATCTTTCTAAACGAAGGTTTCAAGTCCAAGAAAGCAGTTTCGCTATCAAACTCCAAAATCGCCGGTAGGCTCGAATGTTCCTCTGCGTCGTTCAACAACCCTGGTGGACGAGCCCTGGTCTTGGATGGTTCAGAGATTGCCGGAGACGTAACTTTCTCTAAAGACTTTACAGCCGACGGCGAAGTGAGCCTCTATGCAGCCCGACTAGGCACCAAACTTGAGTGCACAGGTGGGCAATTCCACAACCCCCATAGCTGCGCGCTCAATGCCATCAATTTACGCGTGCCCGGAGTGATCGCACTGGATGATGGGTTCTCTTCTAAAGGCTCTGTTATTCTATTCGGCGCAAGATTTGAAAGTCTAACATGTTCTGGGGGAGTGTTCGATTCCGGCCATAGAACTGCATTAGGATTGGACAGAGCAATCGTCAAAGGAAATCTACAGCTTTCTGGCGGCATGAGTGTCACTGGATCTGTCCGAATTGTGAGTGCACGAGTGAGCAGTCAGGTCGTGATAGGCGACGCGACACTCTCGAATCCAGATGACTACGCGCTGAGTCTGCAACAAACTCATGCAGAATCCTTATGGATAGGACATCCAAAAATGTCTATCGTAGGGGCAGTAGACCTGAGATCGGCGCATGTAAGCATTCTAGTTGACAATCCAGGATCGCTTCCGAGAGATCTCACCAGGCTTGATCTCGACGGACTTGTGTACGAAAGTATTTCCCCAGTCTCTCCACGCGATGTGCCAACTCGCCTGAAGTGGCTGAATCGTCAACCAGAAGGTTACCGTCCTCAGCCTTTCGACCAACTCGCAGCAGTTTACAGGCGGAGTGGCGAAGAGCACGAGGCCCGAGAGACGCTGATTGCTAAGCGCAGAGCTCGGCGTGCAGCTCTGCCCGGATTCTGCGAGAGATTCGTAGATCGGATTTGGGATTGCACTGTTCTCTACGGCTGGAAACCATCGCGACCTCTTGTCGTGCCAGGAGCTGTAGCTGTGCTAGTAGGACTTGGATTAGTCGAGGCAGCGCACCGCGTGGGAATCACAGAGCACATTCGAGGAGACTTGCCATCGATGCTACATTCCGCATTCTTAGCCTTGGACGTAGCTCTGCCAGTCGTTGATCTCGGGATCAGATCAGGATGGTATATCGACGCTGCTGGAGGTGGAACCTTCGCAGCTCTATTGACCTTGTATCTTTGGATTCTGGAACTCGTAGGATGGAGCGTAGTGACACTTGCTCTAGCGGCGCTTACCGGGATCGTAAAGCGCGACTAGGGAAGTCTCGAGATGTTCAGTTAAAGTTCTGAAGCTATGAGACCTTATTCAGTCCTGACCGGCAACCCCAACTGAACGGCCTCTACGTCGACCTGCGGCAGAGTCGCGATCTTGCACGCCTGGAAGGCGTCCTCGCGCAGTTTCTCTACAGATCGCTTGCTACGCGAGTGTAGACGTTCCACACACCTAGGGCACCACGTGGCCCGGATGAACCACAGAACTACGGAAATACTCTGCCCGAAAGTCGTCGCCAATCCATCCGCCGTGCTGGCTATCCAAGCAAGGCGATCAAAATCCCCGTTACCGTGCCCAATACGTTGATTACCACTAACAGAAGCAGCCCAGCGAACCACGTCGTCAGTCGAGTTTCGAGGTTCGCTAGGTCAGCCTTCGTCGCAAGGCGGTCGTAGGCCCCTTCCAATCGGGCAAGGCGTTCCGCTTCTGTCGCCATCGGTTCCTCCACGTCGAAGGTCCCTGTGCCCCGCCAATCAGGCGCCACGGGCCAGAGGTCAATACACCACCGCCCGTACACAATTCTACCCGTCACCGACTAACACCTGCCGCCGTCACCTAACGCACCGCACCGGTAGCTCTGCCGACATATTCCCCGCAACTCTCGGCAATCCCACCCCGCCACTGACTCTCGCTGCTTACTCCTCCTCGCTCACCCCTCGCCGTCCCGTCCCCTCTTTCTCACTTCTCACTCCTCTCCACTCTCCCCTTCTTGCCCCCCTCACTTCTCACTACTCTCAACTCACTTCTCGCTTCCCATATCTGATCCCCGTCGGCAGAACCCCCGTCTCTTCCCCCCGCCTTATCGCCTCCGCCGTCTCCACCACGCTCCGCACGTCATGCCGAGGCTCATACCCCAGCAACCCCTTGATCTTGCTCAAATCGAACTCGAAGAAATTCGACTCCGGCAGCCGCGCATCCACGAACTCCAGCCCATACCGCTCCGCAAACCAGGGCACGTGCTCATCCCACCGGAACACCGCCGCCCCGCCCAGCGTGAACTCCTCGCCCACCGCCGCGTCCTTCTCCAGCGCCAGCACCAGTCCTTGCACCACGTCCCGCACGTCCGCGAACTCCTGCTTGTAGGGCGCCCCGTTCGGACACCGGCTCAGCAGCAACTTCTCCTCGCCCGTCCACAGCGACCGCAACTCGCTCAGAATCTCCTCGTCCTCCGGACGCTCCGCCGTCGCGCCCCCGAACCGCTCAATCGCCTCGCTCAGCAGAAACCGTCCCGGCAGCCCGTCCGCATTTAGGAACTCCCCCGGCTCGATCACCGTCGCAAACCGCATCGACGTCGCCGGAACCCCGTACTGCCGGTGATACGTCATGCACAGTTCCTCGCCCACCCACTTCGTCAGGAAATACGGCATCTGCTTGTACGGGCTCACCATCGCCTCGGTAATCGGCTCGTCGAAATACCGCCCCTTCTCCCCCAGCCGCCAGTAAATCGCCTCCGTGCACGCATACACCAGACGCTGCAGATTCGGCACATCGGCCCGCACCGCCTCCAGGATGTTCACCGTCCCCATCCCGTTGATATTCAGGTACTGCCGGTTATCGAACGGACCTCCAAACGCCGCCGCCAGGTGATAGATCGCATCCACCCCCCGCACCGCCCGCTTCACGTCCTCGAAGTCCCGTAAATCCCCTTCCACCACCTCAACCCCGTCATACCCCGCCAGCTTGTCCGCCCTACTCGCATCCCCCGGATACACCAAACACCGAACCTCATGCCCCCGCCCCAACAGTTCAACCGACAAATTCCCCCCAATCCGCCCCGTCCCACCCGTCACCAGGATCCTCATCCCCATCCCCCACGAGTTCTCGGCTCAAGCAACCCCAATCTCCCCCATATTCACCACCCCGCCCGAATCGTGCATAGCCGTAGCGTCTCAGACCCGTCCGTCTTCCTCTTCTTCCCTTCCAATCCTTATCTCACTTCTCACTACTCTTCCCTCACTCCTTCCTCAACCTCCGTTCGTGGTGAGCCGGGCCGGAGTCTTTCGGAG
>DAOUJT010000112.1:0-10399 GCA_034422315.1 Chloroflexota bacterium
CTTAGCCTTGTATTGCTCCTGGATGCTCATCAGGTTCTCGTGCGAGGCGGTTGACGCTCCGCTGAATTGCCCGGTGTTGGCACGAGTCTCGCCCTGAATTCGGTCGCCGCTGGTCTTGTACTCAAAGTCGCCACCGCAAGCTGCGAGGAGCACGGCCGCCAATGCGACCAAGGCTGTCCGCAGAAGTGAGCCTACTCGCGAGCCTCGGACCATCCAACGTACCCGCATGTCCACTAAATCTCCTCGGGACTATTTCTTGCCGGCCTCGGCTTCGACCTTCGCCTGGTATCGCTCCTGGAGCTTCAGCACATCCTCGTGAGAGCTCGTGGACATGCTTCCAAAGTCGCCAGTTCCCGTGCGCGTTTCGTTCGCGGGGCGCTCACCGCTGATCTTGTAGTCGAAATCACCTCCACAACTCGCGGCGAGCACGGCAATCATGGCCGCCGCAAGCATTGCCCCAACCCTACGAAGCTTGCGACGGAAGTACGTCTGCAACTGGCGCAGCGTCACAATGGCACCCCTTTCTCCTACGGCTGCCCACTCTCGGCCTTCAGCTTGGCCTGGTACTGCTCCTGGATGCTCTTCATTTTCTCGTCCGACGCCGTGGACGCTCCGCCCAGGCCAGCTGCATCCGGGTTGTTGAACTCGCTGGGCCCAACGTTATCCTCGCTCGTCCGGTCGCCGCTGGTCTTGAATTCGAAATCCCCGCCGCAGCCCGCCAGCAACGCGGCGCCGATAAGAGCCAGAAGGGGAACGCAGCGAAGCCAACGCCAGATGCGGCGCCACATGCCTGATTGGTGCATTACCCATCGGCCCCCTTTAGCCGACCTACTTCTGTCCACTCTCGGCCTTCACCTTGGCCTGGTATTGCTCCTGGATGCTCATCAGGTTTTCGTGAGAGGTTGTCGAGGCGCCATCCCAGTCGGCGATTCCGGCGCGGTTCCCGCCGTCGATTCGATCGCCGCTCGTCTTGTACTCGAAGTCGCCACCACAGGCCATCAGCCCAGCAGCGACCACCCCCGCGGCCACCGTAAGGCCTAGGCGCCTGATGGAGCAGCTGACACGCATCAATCCTACCCGCAGCTCACGGCTACTTGCTCCGGCTCGATGCCAAGCCACGTCTGGTCCCCGCGAGACATTAGTCACGGTACAGCATTCGGGCGCGGTCTGGCAGACCGCGCCCGAATACCTGTGCGCCGTATTGGCGCTGGACGACCCGCCTGACTAGGCCGTTCGCCCCCAGCGCTCGATGCGCTCGTTCAGCAAGTCGATGTCCTGCGCCAGGATGCGGTCACCCTCGGTTACGGCCTTCTCGATGGCCTCTTCCACCGATGCGTCGCCGGTCATAGCCGTGTGAGCAATCCCGCGCCAGGCCAACCACTCGATCTGGTTGGGGTGGTAGCCCTGCCAGGTCCGGAACTCGCCGCGCACGAACGAGACCAGCAGGTCCTGCCGCTCCGGCGGCGCGGCCAAATTCTCCGGCGACTCCAACGCGTCCCACCGGCAGGGCAGGAAGCCACGGTCGGTCGCCGCCCGCGCCTGCATCTCGGGGCCCGCCATCCAGACCAGGAAGTCCACGACCGGCTCAACCACGCCCTGGCGGGCCGCCGAGTCGATCACGTAGTGCCCCTGGTTGGTGCGGTGTACGGCCACCGTGCCAGTCACGTCACCCTTTGGCTGCGGCGCCAGCGACCATCGGAAACGGTCGCTGATGCCCCCGATTAGGAAGCCCTTCGCGTCGCCGCGGCGCAACTCGGCCCCGACCTTACCGGCCGTAAAGAGGTCGCCAAACTCACCCGCCAACTCGCGCTGCGCCTCGGTCGGCGGCGAGACCTTGTGCTTGTGAATGAGGTCGACCCCGAACTTGAAGCCCTGATCGCCACCATCGTCAAATTGACTGGTGTGCGTGCCGTCAGGCGAGATGTACTGCTTGCCACCGAAGCCCCAGCCAATCGGCGTCCAGAAGTGGATGTCGCCACCACCTGAGATACGGGTACCCCAAATATCGTTGTCCGGGTCGGTGGACTGCTTGGCCGCTTCGAGCCACTCGTTGCTGTACGTCCAATCGGCCGACGGCTCCGGAACACCGTATTGGTCATACAGATCAATGTTGTAGTAGTGGCCGCTCACGTTGCCCTGGTACGGCAACCCGAACGCGTGCCCCTGGAACGAATCGACGAACGGGTAGTCAAGGTCATAGTTGATCGTGTAAGAGTCCGGCTCGAAGATCAGGTCGGCCCCATTGAAGGTGGGGTGGCGGTCCAGCACGTCGTTGATCTGGTGAAACGAATCTTGATGGGCGCCGAAGAAGTTCCAACTCAACAACGCCGCAGCCGGGGCGCTGCCCGCCGCGATGCGAATCGCGAACGTCTCGAAAAACAGGTCCTCCTGCGGTGTGAACTTGATCCTGATATCGGGCCGTGCCTGCGCGAAGTTGGCGAGCGCCCAGGTGGTGGACTTTCCGCGCACGCCCGAGACGTGGTCGCTGATGAACTCGAACTCCACGGTCTCTGACTGAGGCGCCGCCATCGCCTGTGTCGCCACCTTCTCAGCGGCGACGGGGGTTGCCTGGGTCACTTGCTTGGCAGATTCCTGTTGAGCTGCTTGCGTGACGCTCGTCTCGACGGCCTCGGTCTCGCCACACGCCGCCAGCGCGGCCGCGCCCGCGGCGCCGATTCCAAGTGCCGAAGTCGCCGTCAGGAATCGCCGTCTTGTCAGATTGCGGACCATTGCGCTCCCCTCCCTGTGTGCGCCAGTCCGCAAACGCGGCAGCGCTTCGCATCGGGAGTATAAAGGTCCGAAGGGGAGCCATGCGTAATTGCGCTGCCATAGCATTCGGGCGCGGTCTTGCAGACCGCGCCCGAATGCCTGTGCGCCGTACTGGCGCCAATGAGCGAACCGACTAGGCCGTTCGCCCCCAGCGCTCGATGCGCTTGTTCAGCAAGTCAACGTCCTGACGAAGGATGCGGTCACCTTCGTTTACGGCGCTCTCGATGGCCTCTTCAACCGACGCCTCACCGGTCATAGCCAGGTGGGCGCGGCCGCGCCAGGCCAACCACTCGCGCTGGTTCGGGTGATAACCCTGCCAGGTGCGGAATTCTCCGCGAACGAACGTGACCAGGAGGTCCTGTCGCTCAGGCGGGGCCGCCAGGTTCTCCGGCGACTCGAGCGCGTCCCAGCGGCACGGGAGGAAGCCACGGTCGGTGGCAGCCCGTGCCTGCATCTTGGGACCGGCCATCCAGACCAGGAAGTCCACGACTGGCTCGACCACGCCTTGTCGCCGCGCCGAGTCGATGACGTAGTGTCCCTGGTTGGTGCGGTGCACGGCCACGGTGCCAGTCACGTCACCCTTGGGCTGTGGCGCCAGCGCCCAGCGGAAGCGATCGCCGATGCTGATCACCGCGTTGCCCTTGGCGTCGCCGCGCCGCAATTCGGCCCCGATCTTCCCGGCCGAAAAGGCGTCGCCGAATTCGCCCGCCAACTCGCGCTGCGCGTCCGTCGCCGGCGATACGCCGTGCTTGTGGATCAAATCCACCGCGAACTGGAAGCCCCGGTCACCGCCGTTGTCGAAGTGCTCGGTGTGGGTCCCGTCGGACGAGATGAACTGCTTGGCGCCGAAGCCCCAGCTAATCGGCGTCCAGTAGTGGATGTCGCCGCCGCCGCCGATTCGGGTTCCGTAGATTTCGTTGTCCGGATCGGTCGCCTGCTTGACGGCGTCCAGCCACTCGTTGCTGTACGTCCAGTCAGCCGACGGCTCGGGCACGCCGTACTGATCGAAGAGGTCAATGTTGTAGTAGTGCCCGCTCACATTGCCCTGGTACGGCAGACCGAATGCGTGGCCCTGGAACGAGTCCACGAAGGGCCAGGTCGTGTCGTAGTTGATCGTGTACGAGTCCGGCTCGTAGATGAGGTCGTCCCCATTGAAGTCGGGGTGGCGGTCCAGCACGTCGTTGATCTGGACGAACGAGTCTTGATGGGAGCCGAAGAATCCCCAACTCAACAGCGCCGTGGCCGGGGCGCTGCCCGCCGCGATTCGGATGCCGAACGAGTCGTCAAAGCCCCCGCCCTGCGGCGTGAACTTGATCTTGATGTCCGGGCGTTCCTGCTGGAAATTGGCCAGCGCCCAGGTGGTTGACTTGCCGCGCACGCCTGACACGTGGTCGCTGACAAACTCAAACTCCACCGTCGTTGGCTGAGGCGCTGCCATCGCCTGTGTGACGACCTTCTCAACGACGACCTGGACTTCCTTGGTGACTTCCTTGATGACTTCCTCTTCAACTACCTGCGTGACGATCTTCTCGACGACCTTGGTCTCGCCACAAGCAGCCAAAGTAGCCGCGCCAGCGACGCCGACACCCAGCGCCGAACTCGCCTTGAGGAATCGTCGTCGTGTCAGATCTCGAACCATCTGCCTCTTCCTTCCCTCAGTACGCCAGCCCGCCAAAGCGGGATCAACGGCGCAGTCTATACCAACGTGGCCCTTCCGCCCACTACCGTCTCGGCCGAAGCGGGGGTAGACGAACTACCGGAACTTCGGCTCAGCGAGAGTTTTCGCAGGGTCTGATGAGGACCGTCGGCACCCCAGCAAGAGGCTGATATCAGGAAGCCGCTGATAGCTGCGCCCGGCTTTGCTCGTCGAGATATGGCTCGGCGGCGGCGCGTACGTTCGGCGCAATCTCGGGCACGGCCGAGATTCCCACGATGCACGTCGAGACCTCGGAGTGCCCCAGCACGTACTTGATCGCCGTATCCGTCACCGGTTCATCGCGAAGGTCTGCGAGGGCCTCTAGCCGCTCGGCGACAGCTGCGTCGGCGGCTACTCGGGCCGGATCATGAAAGTGCCGCCAGTCACCCGCGTACAGCGCTTGGCGTTGCTCTGGAGTCAGGATCAGGTTGCCGCTCGCGAACGGACTGCGCGCCAGTACTCCGACGCCCGAGGCCGCGGCGACGGGAAACAGTTCGTGCGCGGCTTGCGGACTTGCAGCGTTGAACGGCGTCTCAACGACCTGCGCACCCCAGCGTCTGACCGCCTCAGCTACAACCGTCGGACTTGAGGACACGCCCCAAGCGCGGATCTCGCCTCGATCCTGGAGGCGCCGTAGTTCCGCAAACGGCTCCTCACGCATCACGGCCTCCATCGGCGGATCGTGGAGGAGGTAGACGTCGATGTAGTCGGTCTGGAGCCGTTGGCGCGATAACTCGCAAGCCCGCCGGATCGAACTAGCCCTGTAATCCTGCGGCTGCTCGTCAAGCAGCATTTGGGCGCCATCGACACCAGGCAGATACCCGGTCTTGGTAATGAACGTCACCTCGTCGCGCCGGTCGCGCAGGGCGTGGCCCAGGATTATTTCGCTACGGCCATTGCCGTAGGCCTCGGCTGTATCGAAAGCCGTGATCCCGGCGTCTGCCACGGCCCGCACCAGGTCCACGGCCTCGGGTGCAGGCATCGGCCCCCAAGCCAGGCCGCCGATCTCCCAGCAGCCCATGGTGAGTGCGCTGACGTGCATGCCCGTCGCGCCAAGCGGTCGACTATTCACTTCGGCCTCCTTCCGGAATCACGCGACGAATCGCTCCACCCAACGCATGAGGTCATCGCCGACAGCCTGCCACCCCGGTTCAAGATTCAGCATATGTCCATGTCCGTGATAGAAGGTTGGAATTACTCGATAGCGAGCGGCCAGTCGGCGCGTAACCCACGGGACGATCACGGGATCCTCGTCGCCAGCACCGACAAAGACCGGGCAACGGACTTGGGACGCCCTGATGACGGGCGGCCAAAAGGCGAGTTGCCGGGCGAGGCGGCGTGGCTCGGGAATCCGCCTGGCCGTCAGTTCGGCCCGCTGGTCGGGGCTGAGGCGCCCGAGGAAGGCCTCATCGGCGAACGGGGGCATTGGGCTGGAGTCGAACGGCCGCCCAAAGAAGTTGCGGACACCTGGTAGGAGAAGTGACAGTCGTGGAACAACGGGGACTCCGAACGGTGGGACGCTGGAAAGCAAGGCCAAGCCGGAGGGCTCGGTCAGCGTGGCGGCAATCTGCACAAGCAGTCCGCCCATGCTATGCCCAATAAGCACCGGGGCGCCCAATTCGCGCACAACTGCCGCCACGTCCTCTGCGTAGTCTCTGAGGCCCAAGCCTTCCAGTTGCCGATGATCGGCACCTGGCTGGTGATGCCTCAGCCACACTGCATACGTCTCATAGCCATGCGAGGCCAGATACGCGCCAAACTGGTTCCAGACATGCGCCCCAACCCATATGCCATGAATAGCAAGAAGCGTCTGTGGCGCTTTGAGATCAGTCGTTGGCCAGTGGAGTGCCTGGAGCGGACCAATGTTGACTGTGCGCATCTGATATATGGTACGCAGCGCTTCAGTGTTCTACGCGGTGTCAGGCCCGCATACATCCCCGCCACAGTCAGGCAATGAAGGCACAAGAAACTTGACGAACTCGCCGCCCATCCTTCAGGTACGGAATGTCACTAAGGACTTCGGCGGCGTTCGAGCGGTGGATCGCTGCACCCTCAGCGTGACGCCGGGAACGATCACCGGGCTGATCGGTCCCAACGGAGCCGGAAAGACCACGCTCTTCAATCTGGTATCTGGAGCGCTCGCCCCGACCAGCGGGCGAATTCTATTTGAGGGGCAGGTCATCAGCGGGCTGCGACCCCACCAGACGTTTGCGCGTGGCTTGATGCGCACGTTCCAGATTCCCAGGGAATTGAAGCGCATGACGGTGCTGGAAAACTTGATGCTTGTGCCCGTGCGGCAATCCGGTGAGCGGCTCTGGTCTAGCTGGCTGACGCCCTGGAGAGTCGCACGCGAGGAGCGTCGTATCCAGGCTCAGGCGCTTGAGATCCTGGAACTGGTCAATCTTGCCCATCTGGCGAACGAGCTGTCCGGCAATCTTTCGGGTGGCCAGAAGAAGCTGCTGGAATTGGCACGCACGCTGATGGCTGACCCCAAGCTGGTGTTGCTTGACGAACCTGGCGCTGGGATCAACCGAACCCTTCTTCGGGATCTCTCCGCCAACATCGTGCGCGCCAGTGTCGAGCGAAGCGTCACGTTCTTGATCATCGAGCACGACATGCGCTTTGTGATGACGATGTGTGATCCGGTGATCGTAATGGCCAATGGATCCGTGATTTCGGAAGGGACGCCGTCGGCGATACAGCGCGACCCACAAGTGCTGGAGGCCTATCTGGGCGGTCGGATCAGTGGCCCTGCTTGAGGCATCGAATGTTGTGGCCGGATACGGCGAGACCGAAATCCTGCACGGAGTTTCGATCGCGGTGAACACGGGCGAAATAGTGACGATCATCGGACCCAACGGCTGCGGAAAGTCAACGCTCATGAAGGCGATCGTCGGTCTCGTGCGAGTCCGGGCCGGCTCAGTGCACTTTCGCGGTGTCGACATTTCCGATCAGGACCCGGAGCAGACGGTGCGAAGCGGGCTCTGCTACGTGCCCCAGACGGACAACGTCTTTCCATCCATGACGATTCGCGAGAACCTCGAAATCGGCGCGTTCGTGCGCCGTGACGATTACCAGTTCCGCATCGACGAGATGTTTGAGCTGTTTCCCGATCTACAACGCAGCGCGCGTCTAAAGGCAGGAACCCTCTCAGGCGGACAGCGTCAGATGTTGGCGATTGCCAGGGCGTTGATGCTGGATCCGGTGCTTTTGCTCCTCGACGAACCGTCCGCCGGTCTGGCGCCTGCCCTGGTGGAAGGCGTGTTTAAGCGAATACGAGACATCAACGGCACCGGTGTATCCATTCTTTTGGTCGAACAGAACGCCAGGGAGTCACTGCGCATATCCGATCGTGGCTATGTTCTTTCCGGCGGTGTCAATACGCTCCAGGACACGGGACCGGCCTTGCTTGACAATCCAGAGGTCGGCCGCGTGTATCTCGGCGGCTAGGACGAATCTCATGAACTTAGTTTCGTCCCGGCCACAGAACCTCGCCGGGCCTTCGCGGAGCTATCTGCGACGCATTGGCCTCAGAATGTCACCGGGCCGCATCTCTGCCCTGCTCGCTGCTGGACTCCTGATCTTGGGTTTCTTGCCCTTTGTCAAGTTAGGGCTCGTCGTCAACGGGCTGATTCTTGGATCTGTAATAGCCCTGGGCGCGATCGGGCTGACCCTCGTCTACGGAATCCTCAAGCTTGGCAACTTTGCTCACGGAGACTATATGGCGCTGGGCGCCTACGTAGCCTTCTTCATCGTCGACGGTGTGCTGCCGCGAGTTGGCATCGAAGGCGCAGGACTTGGACCCTTCACGTTTGGTTTCCCCGTACTGATCGCCCTGCCTCTCACAGCCGTGGTTGTGGCACTCGGAGCCATTGCGCTCGACGCGTTGGTTTACAGCCGACTGCGGGACCGCGCGGCGAGCACCGCCATCCTCATGATGGCGTCGCTGGGCGTGGCGATATCCATTCGGGGGCTTGTCCAGCTAATTTGGTCAGGTGAAACGCAGCACTATCCGCGGGAATCACGACAGGTCTTTCACCTACCAATGGACGTGCGCATTCCACCCGATGGCCTATTCGTCGCTGTTCTCGCGGTCGTCCTGGTAGCCGGGGTCTATGGCTTACTCACCTATACAAAGATGGGCAAAGCCATGCGGGCGACCTCGGACAATCCGTCGCTCGCGCTCGTGTCAGGAATCAACACCAAGCAGGTTGTGTACTGGACGTGGGGGATAGGTGGTGCACTCGCCGCGATCGCTGGCGTCCTTCTGGCGGTCGTTCAGGCGCAACTGCTTCCCATCATGGGCTGGAAGTTCCTGATACCACTCTTTGCCGCTGTGATCCTCGGCGGAATCGGCAACCCGTACGGGGCGCTCATCGGAGCCCTGGTTGTTGGCGTGAGCATGGAGATGTCCACCCAGTGGATCAATCCCAGCTATAAGCCCGCAGTGGCGTTCACCATCATGATCGGCGTCCTGCTGGCACGGCCACGCGGCATCTTCGGCGACGCACAGTAGTGGATCAGTTGCATGGATATTAGCGGCGTCATCGACTATCTGATCGGCTTTGCGATCATGGCAATCATTTACGCAATTTTCGCATTGGGCCTCAATGTTCACTGGGGATTCACGGGCCTGTTCAATATCGGTATTGCCGGATTCTTTGCCCTTGGCGCCTATACGGCAGCTCTTCTGACATCACCACCACCGGACCCGGACCAATTTGAGGACTTCATCTTCGGCGGCAACCTTGCAAATCAGGGCCTGCTTGACCTGGGCGTGGATGCGTGGTTCTTTCTGGGTTTAGCGGCGGCGGCAGTGGTTTGCGGGCTTGTCGCCCTGATAATCGGCACGATCACGCTGCGGCTGAACGACGACTACTTATCGATCGCCACGCTCGGAATCGCCGAGAGCGTCCGTTTCTTTTTCCTGAACGAGAAATGGGCTGCCAACGGCTCGAAAGGTCTCTACCGCATTCCCAAGTTTTTGGGCGATGTGGTCGCGCCCGAGAACTACGACTATCTCTACGTCGTCGTCGCGCTCGTCGTCTTGCTAATCCTCTTCGCCGCCGTGCAGCGCGCGGTCAGGTCACCATGGGGCCGCGTGCTTCGTGCCATCCGCGAGGATGAAGTCGCGACGGCTGCGAGCGGCAAAAACGTCTTCCACTTCAAGCTTCAGGCATTTGTCTTCGGCGCCATGATCATGGGTATCGGCGGTGCGCTTTTCGCGCACCACGTTCGATTCCTCTCGCCGCTGACCTTCGATCCGCTGCTCGCCACCTTTGTGATTTGGGCAATGCTGATGGTGGGCGGATCGGGAAACAATCTTGGCGCGGTGCTGGGAGCCTTTGTTGTCTGGGGTGTATGGGCCGGTACGCAGTTTCTCCCGGGTGTGTTCTCCGATCCGAGTTTTCGGCTGCTCATGATCGGCGTGCTGATTGTCGTCATCATGCTGTTGCGGCCGGGTGGGCTGCTGGGCGAGTGGCGGCGAATCGTTGAGCATCGCCCAGCCTCGGCGGCCGGCCGGGACCCGACCGGTTCCGACTAGCCCGGGCCAGAACGCTCGAAGCAGCGACGTCGTTCAGGCTATGGCTGGACGGTCGAGTTGAAGCGGAGCCAGCTGGTGATCCGAATGAGACACGGACGCGCGGGGCGGCTGTGGAGCCGCCCCGCGTGTCCGTAATGGTGCGAACTAGGGTAGTTCGAACCTTCCGGTGGACTTCACGGCGTCGCCTTCGACCGTCCAGACCTCGATTGGTCCGGACACGTCGCCGTTCTCATCAAAGTCCACGGGGCCGGAGGCGCCCTCGTAGTTGATGTCCTGACCGCTGGCGATTAGGGCCAGGGCCTTTTGGATTCCGGCGGCACCGGGGCCAACGATTTCGCCCGGAGGGTTAGCTACGTCGCGCAGCGCGTCGCGGATGGCTACGGAGTCGG
>DAOUJT010000113.1:0-4152 GCA_034422315.1 Chloroflexota bacterium
CGCGAACGAATGGCGCAGGCCTTGGCCGAGCTCCCCGATTGGCCGCCTCGCCAAACCCTCCGCCTGCCCCTCGACCAGGCCCTCGGCCACATCACCGCGGCGCCCGTCTGGGCGGCCCTCTCCAGCCCGCACTTTCCGGCTGCCGCCATGGACGGCGTGGCCGTAACCGCCGCCGGCACCGTCGGCGCCGCCGAGACCTCCCCGCGGCGACTCAAGCTGGACACCGACGCCATCTGGATCGACACCGGCGACGCCATGCCGCCCAACACCGATGCCGTAATCATGATCGAAGACATCCACGACCGCGGCGACGGCTCGATCGAAATCACGGCCGCCGCCGCCCCGTGGCAGTACGTCCGTCCGATGGGCGAGGACATCGTCGCCTCCGAGTTGGTGATTCCCCAGGGCCGTCGCCTGGAACCCCGCGATCTCGGCGCCCTGGCTGCCGCCGGCCATGCCGAGGTGGATGTGGTCGCGCCGCCCCGCGTGGCCGTAATTCCGACCGGTAGTGAGTTGGTGCCCGTCGGACGGACCCCAAGGCCCGGCGAACTCATCGAGTTCAACGGCCTCATGCTCGGCGCCCTCGCCGAAACCTGGGGCGCCTCGGCGCTGCGCGGCGAGATCGTCGCCGACGACTTCCACGCCATCCGAGCCGCCACCGAGGCCGCCCTCGAATCCGCCGACATCGTCGTCATCAACGCCGGCTCGTCCGCCGGCCGTGAGGACTACAGCGCCCGCGTCATCGCCGACCTCGGCCGCGTGTTCGTGCATGGCGTCGCGGTCCGACCCGGGCATCCCGTCGTTCTCGGCGTCGCCCGCGGCAAGCCGGTGCTTGGCATCCCCGGCTACCCGGTCTCCGCCGCCCTCACGTTCGAACTCTTTGTCCGTCCCCTGATCGAAGAGTGCTTGGGCCGCCCGGCCCCGCAACGCCGCTCGATCAAGGCCGTCACCCCGCGCCAACTCGTCTCCCACGCCGGCGACGACGAGTTCATTCGCGTTCGCGTCGGACGCGTCGGCGACCGCACCGTCGCCGCCCCGCTGGAGCGAGCGGCCGGCGTCATCATGTCGCTGGTCCGGGCCGACGGCCTGGTCACCGTCCCGCGTTTTTCCGAAGGCATCGCGGCAGGCTCCGAGGTCGAGGTGGAGCTCCTGGGCGAAGCCGAAGGCATCGAGCACACGGCCGTCGCCATCGGCAGCCACGACCCCGCCCTCGACCTGCTGGCCAGCGAAGTCTCCCGCCGCTCGCCGCCCATGCGCCTGGCTTCCACCAACGCCGGCAGCTACGGCGGCCTGGTCGCCCTGCGCCGCGGCGAGGCCCACCTGGCGGGCTGTCACCTGCTGGACCCGGCAACTGGCGTCTACAACCAGACCGACGTGCGCCGCGTCCTCCCCGGCCGCGCCGTCACCCTCGTCCACTTCGCCCAACGTGAACAGGGCCTGATCGTCCCGCGCGGCAATCCCAAGAACCTCCAAACGCTGCACGACCTGGCGCGCCCCGGCATCCGCTTCGTCAACCGCCAACGCGGCGCCGGCACCCGAATGCTGCTCGACCACCTGTTGGCTACCGAGGGCATCGACCCGTCCGCAATCGAGGGCTACGACCGCGAGCAGTACACCCACCTGGCCGTGGCCGCCGACGTGGACAGCGGCATGGCCGACGTGGCCCTCGGCATCCGCGCCGCCGCCCGCGCCCTTGGCACCGACTTCATCCCCGTCGGCATGGAGCAATACGACCTCGTCATCCCAAACGAGCATTTGAGGCACCCGCCCATCGCCGCCCTGCTGGCCATCCTCCGCGACCCCACCTTTGCCGAATCCGTCCGAGCCATGGGCGGCTACGACACCTCACGCATGGGCGAAGTCATGGCCGAATTCGGCGGAGATCGCTAGCGCCCAATGGCCCTGCCAGATCCCCAGGTCAAACAGCCCGCCGTGCTTCCGTCGGCCGCGGCTGAGCGTGCCGCAAGTCATCGCGGGCTAGCTCTGTTGGCTGTCGTCGCCGCTGTTGGTGCCCTGATCTTCAGCATCATGCTCGCGGGCACCGGGTCGGCGCCGCAGCCACATTCGACGCCCTCGCAAACTGCCCTCAACGCGCCCGCTCTCGAAGCATCTGGAACCGTTGCGGTCAATGCACGAGACGCGGAAGCCCTTGCCTCACAGTTGCCGGGAATCGGCCCCGTCTACGCCGCCCGCATCGTCCACGCCCGCACGTACTTCGGACCGCTGCAATCCGCCGCCGACCTGCGCGCGCTGGGCATTCCAAGCGGCACCGTCGAACGCGTCCTTCCGCTGATCAGCTTTCGAGCGTCGGATCGTCCTGGGATCGCGTCGCCCTCATGACAAGTAGCGCAACGACCAGCAGCACCGCTTCGATCACGATCGGCAGCAGCGGGCCGACCTCGCGAACCCAGGCGATGACGCTGATCGTAATGGCGATGAAGAACAGCCAGAACACCCGACGCAGATTGCGACGCAGTGTCGGTGTCAGTCGCCGTCCGCGCAGCGCCAGCAGTGCCATCGTGCCGACGAGGACTCCCTCTACGAGGATTGGCGCCGGGCCCGATTGCAGCGACCACACAAAGACGATGAGCGTGATGAAGAAGATCGAAAAGATGGCGGCGAAGAAGGCGCGCTGGCGGCGGCGATCCATGGGTTGGCCTAGAGCACTGGCTTGCGCGGCAAATCATACGGGGCGGGGCTGGGGCCGGGCGCCCTGATCGCCGGCGCGGGCGCCGCGCTGCTCCTCGGCGTCGCCGCGACCGCCTGGTGGGGTCCGGCTCCTGCCTGGCTCACGGCCCTTCTGGCAGCCGCACTGCTTGCGGTCGGCGTAGCCCGCCCAAGGTGGCTGGCCGTTCTGCTGATTCCGTCTGCCCTGGTGCTCGGGTTGACCCGTGCCGCTCACCACCAGCAGTCACAGGCACCCCTGGTGCAAGCGCCCCCGGGGGCTGAGCTCCGACTCGAAGGCGAAGTCGTCGACGCGCTTCCCGGCGCCCGCCGAACCCTACGCGTCCAACGATCCGGCCCAGCCGGAGCGGAACCCAGGCTGGCCGCCGGCCTCGTGGAGTTCTTCGCCCCCGGCGGAGCGGCCCCGGCCGGTGCCCGCCTGTCCCTCACCGGCGCGTTCGAACCGGCCGAGCCGCGCGATTCGCCGCGAATGCAGCGAACTGACCAGATCTTCGTTGGACGCATCGACACGCAGCACGTCCGCATTTTGTCGCCCCCGCCCACCGACGGCGCACCCTGGCTGACGCGCCTCCGCGATCACATCGACCGCAGCGTGCGCGGCGTCCTGCCCGAGCCGCACGGCGCATTGCTCTCGGCAATCCTGGTCGGCAAGCGCTCCAGCCTGCCGGGCGACCTGCGCAACGACTTCCTGGCCTCTGGCTTGATTCACGTCGTCGCCATTTCCGGCTTCAACATCACGCTCGTCGCCCTGGCCGTTCGCCGCATGGCCGGCTGGCTGATCGGCCGTTACAGCGTCCTGCTGGCCCTGCTGGCCCTGCCCCTCTACGCCGCCCTGGCCGGCGGCGAGCCCAGCGTGGTTCGCGCCACGCTGATGGGCGAACTGATCCTGCTGGCCTGGCTGCTCGGCCGCGACACCGACGCCCTGGTCGCCCTGGCGGTGGCGGCGCTCGCGATCGTTCTCGTCGATCCCTCGGCCCTGGCCGACGTCGGCTTTCAGCTCTCCTTCGCCGGCACGCTGGGCCTGGTCGTCATCGCACCGGGAGTCTCGGAGTGGCTCACAGCCCGTACCCGCCTGCCCCGTCTCGCCGCCGAACCGCTGGCCGTCACCGCGACCGCAAGCCTCATGGTCACGCCGATCATCGCCCACACCTTCGAGCGTC
The DNA here is from genome assembly GCA_034422315.1 of Chloroflexota bacterium. GTDB lineage: Bacteria > Chloroflexota > UBA11872 > UBA11872 > UBA11872 > UBA11872. Next base: position 3,846 of record DAOUJT010000113.1, read on the forward strand.
TGCAGCTGGCGGCGATCCCGGCCAACCTGCTGGCCCTGGCCGCGCCGGTCTGGATCATGCTCACCGGCGCGCCCGTCGCCATCTGGGCGGCCGCCGGCTGGCCCTTCGGCGACGTGCTCGCATGGGCCGCCTGGGTCCCCTTGGAATACCTGGTCCAGGCCGCCCGCCTGGCCGCCGAACTGCCGGGCGCCTCTATCCCAATCCCCGGCTTCAGCCTCGGACACGCCGCCGCCGTCTACGCGGCCATCGCGTTGCTGGTCGTGCTTAGCGGCCGGAAGCCGTGGCGAATCCCGAAGGTCCGGACACG
>DAOUJT010000114.1:0-42357 GCA_034422315.1 Chloroflexota bacterium
ATCGCCTTCCCAGCGATTGGGATAGTCGTGACCAGTCCGTCCCTCGATTCCTATGTTGGCAAAAATCACGAACTCATCACCATGTTTCACGATCCCAGTATCCCATGGACCACCGCGCGCCCCTCTCTCCAAACCAGCGCGCTCCTTCACATCGTCACGCGAATAATCGTTTCCGACGACAAACTGCAACATCCGCCCGTTGCCTATTCACCTCAGAGCTCGCACCGCCCAGCGAGCTCTCAGCACCCATCTTAGTGCACCGCCAATAGCTTCAGCAACTACACGACCCTAAAGCTCACTCTCGCCTACGTGCCTATGCCAATATTAGAATATCTGTACAAGTATACTAACGTTGTGTCGACTTTCGATCCTGTCTCTAACCCAACCACCAAACCCTATTCAAGCTACCTCTGCCAGTCCACCATGACCAAACACTCACAACCCCCCTAATCCTAATCCCAAGTAGGGCAGCACCTCTGACTCGACTATCTTTCTCATCACCTCCACTTCGGGACTCATCTTAACCCTCGCCTGGGGGAGAGACAGACATAGGAACACCTACCGGAATGCAATAAGGGGATCGCTATCCCGTCGGCTACCTCCAATCTTCATTGCTGCCGAGACCGCCGACTCGTACATCAGTCTGTATCGACTCGTGGCCAGAAACTACCATTTCAGGGCACATCACAGACCACCGATGATATCAATCATTACGTTGGTAGTCGTAGCGTTAACTGCGAGACTCTCTGCGTGGATCTTTGCCTGGATTATTGCTCCGCCACGGTTTGTCCCCTCTTAGCTCGCCGTCCTTAGTCCATCGATTGAATTCAGCCTCCAACAGAATGGCCCTAGCCAGCACCGACGACCGCTCGGCTGAAGCTTGTGTGATATGCCGTTGGAATTCGATCAGATAGTGATATTCTTGATCCACCATCAGACCTTTATCGACTTGCCAGCCAAGCCGATCAAGGAAATCCTCAACAAACATTGCAAGTTTCTTAGCTTCATCCGCGCTCTCTATATCGCGTCGCCATGCCAACAACACCGTCGACACAGTTATCGCTCGATTGCGCAGAAGATCGAGACTTTCAAAGGCATCCAGGAGCAAGTCGAACAACTTTGACAATCGCTGTATCAGGATGCGCTGACTATTGTCGAGACTGCCGTATCTCTTAAACACACGCTGCAAGTCGAAGTGTCGGGTCCGTGCGAAAGTTCCATTCTCCTCTAACGAAAAGATTTGTGCTAGCAACTGAGCTGCCACCTGTTCTCGAGCGAATCGACGAGTAGGGATGCTGGTGCCTCTAAGAAAGGAGTGTTTTCCTAAGTCGTGAAAGCACGCATCTCTGAAATCGCCCACCATGGCATGAAGCTTCTCGCCAGAATTGATGATCGTACCTAGGTTTAGACGCGTGAACTGGAGATTAAACTCCGTAGGTGCCTTACTGTCGGAGAGCATGACAATCGTAGGCCGATAAGTTAAGATTCGTTCAACGAACTGCGAGGCAATGGTAGATTCCGACCGATCAGCAAGCTCTCTGATTTCGCTAAACGTCTTTCCCTCCAGTGTAAGAAATGGCTGCCCGTCATCGCTGTGAATTTCATTCAAGGCACGAAATGGAAAATCTGCATCATCGTCTTCGGTATGTATCCCGAGGAAAGCCATGATGGCACCTATTCTCTGACGTCCATCAACGCAGTCGATTTGTCCGGTATCATGCTGATAGAAATAGAGCGAGGCTATGTCGAACTGGCGAGTCATCGAGTCGATCAAGCGTTGCTTTTCGGTGATACTCCAAAGATTGGGCTCACGCTGATATTCGGGAAACTGTATCTGATAGAACCTCGACTGTAAGTCCTGGATGGACCACAACTCTACCCTCTTCTGCATTTTCAGTTTCTCCTATTTCGCAATGAACTCATCGACAACACCGGCGGTTGTCGTAACCGTATCCAAATCTTCATTGAGCTGCTCTACCTTTTGTGTTAGCCATAACTCGAACCAGTTGCGTCGCCAACCTGCGCGCTCTACAACCTCGAGCTGGTCATCTTCAGTCAATTGGACATAAGGCTTGGTCATGGTCCCCAAAATTTCAGCAATAATACGGGTTCCTACTGGATCGTCCTCAAGCATAGAACGTATCTCCAGATAAGGATACTGTTGCTTAAGATCTTCTACGTGCTGTGGGGAATCTATGACCTCAATCTCAGGAGCAGTTGGGAAATTTATGTGCCGGCTTGAAAACAGGAGCGATATCAAGTCCCAATCATTAGGAGCCAGACGGCATCCGACAATTCGAAGGATGTCGCAATTTAGCACTTCTGCGGCTCTCCCCCACAGTAAATTAAATGGATAGTTCTGTTTCGTCTTGTGAATTCCGGGAGGTATCCAGAGAATTCCATGAGCTTGGCTTCGCGTTGAAATGGGCCAAGTGTCACGCCAACCCAGAGATCCGTGTAACTTTAGAAGCTGAGGACCGTTTGTACCGCACGATTCGGAGTCTACAGCTATTCCAAAGTCTGGAGCGCATTCTGTGATCTTGGCAATAGCAATTTCCAAGTACTCGTCGTAGTTGGTGGTCAGTATGGCCTGAAGATGTTCTGGACAATCTGGTATATTATGAAGATCGATGAGTACGTTGTAGAGTTCGGTGGGATCCCCACCGTGATCAGCACGAATTTTAGCAAGACGATCACTTAGTACCTGTTGGAATGCCTGTTTCATCTTGTCGGCGAAATCTCGATGCAATGAGGACGGTGCGTTGTCAAGAAAAGTGATAACGTGCTCGAAGTCAGTGTCGTCGTCAATAACGGAGTTGACCAGATGCTTGAGACTAGGGTGATCATATGGTGCTTGATTGACCAAGTTGTGAAGCTTGATAGCTAACGCTGGGCTTAGGTCCTGCATCAGGATACGGTGTGGACTGCGTACGCGGGACACACAGGCTTGGGTGGCCCCGGCACCCAAGAGATAGACTACCCGAGTTAGGTCTGTGGTGCCCTTGACCTCCGGTTCGCAAAACGAAGGCTTGGATAGCGCCGTCACGTATATACCCCACTCGTCATGATTGGTTCATATCCGGTACTTCTCGAAGAGTTCAGTCCAAGGGTCAGGCTGTCGGACTTCCAATCGGATTATCACTTGCGGCCGGCGAAATGACAAGGCCACGTACTGCCTCGCCTGCCTGTTGGATGAGTGGATGCCGGTGTCCTGGGTCCAGACCGACTCACGAGTGACCAGGGACTTCTTGTTATGAAGCGGCGCTTGCTGTCCTTTAAAGCTGCGAGCCACCCACAATCGAATCACACGGATTTCCGTACGCTGATCAGGTGGAATAGAGCGAATTATCATCTCAAATGTTATTCTAGATATAACAGGGACGGCAAAATGATGGTTTAGTTACCACAACGCACCCACCAGTATACGCATTTTCTCAACTCACGGCGCCCAAACCGCTTCATTTGTTGACTAGAATTTCCCTTTCCTCTAGGAAGCTTCCAGATGTGAGTACAGCTAAATCCAGACTGCTCCGCAAAGTCCGCCAAGATAAGATCTACCGGAACTTCTTGCCCATGATACTGCACATTGTCGTTCACCATTGCCACGATGCCACCGGGACGAACTACACGAGCCAATTCACCAACAACAATGGCCATTTCAAGAAAATATCCCTCTAGCATTCGTATTATATTCCGATTGCTTAGCTTTCTAAAATTCTGTTTTAATACCAACAGCACTTCGTGCAAGGCTTCCTGCCCATCATAAATACTCACGGCCATCCTGGCCAGATCAGAGTTACTATACGATCCTAGGAACCACGCCCGCTTTGACTTGTTTTCTACTGTAGCACTAAGCATCTTCTGACGCAGCGCCTTAATGCTGGCCTCGTCGTAGCCAAGCCATGCCAGCTCCAGTGCATATGTTCTAGTGTAATCATATCGATTTGCATATGGCGGGGAAGTTATCACCATATCGTATGATGCAGATGGCAAATGCTGCAGGTGTTCCAAACTTGATCCTAAAATGAGTGTGGGATTATTGCTCCCAAAACGAATTCTCAGCGGTTCAATATCTTCGATCATCTCGTTCAGTCGCGTGTCCAGAGCCACAGGAAACTCACAAATGTTCTGCTTTCGCATGCGTGCATTTGGTTTTCCTGATCGCTTGTCCCAGCGCAGATACTGTCCGTCCTTGCGCGTGTAGCTGGCTGATTCGAGCACACTCATACAGGCAAGGCTGAGAAGTGTCCAGATTGGTTGATGCCTTACGGAACTTATGAATTCTCGTGCTTTGGCGATATAGTGCTCATTATCAGATGGGAAAGCCTCTTTGGTTATGTTGACATGAGGAAAGTAAGACTCTTTCGATGCGTGACTATTGGATCGAATATGACGTAACAGATCCTTTGTGGCGTCAACGAATGAGTGCTCTTCAATGCTCTTAGAGGCAAGTGCAATTGCTTCGGCTGCTTGGGTGGCGACAGGAATGATTTCTATGCCAGTTGACTCAATGCCACGAGTGGCGGCTACTAGTGGCGTTGTTCCTATCCCCGAGAATGGATCCAGGACTGTGCAAGGCTGCGCTCGATCAATCAGATACTCGATGAGTTCGGCGGAAAATCCTTCTCTATACTTCATCCAACGAAATCCTGGTTCTCTAAGATTGCCCTGATATGAGACCATTCGACTTGTTATCTCTGCATTAATGGATATTCGATCGGCGAACCGCCGGCTTAGAAGATGTCTCGCAGCATGTCTGGATGGTCGCAGATGGTGGCCTGGCATGGCCGCATCGATAGTCTTGATAGGAGTTCCTCTAGCGACTCTTGACTGATCAGATCGACGGCATTATAGCAAGGTCAGGGATTGGTCGAGAATTAGCTTCCTTGCTAGAGTTTAGTCGACTTGGTTGAAGCTAGAAGTGTAGAGTTTCGACGAAGTGAATATATCGCTAGATAGGTCAGATGTCCTAGAAGACGTCTGGATCTACGTTGGTTTGGATATGACGAACTTCGCAGCTCTTGTAGGTGAGCGTGTGAGTCAGCCCGAGGCTTCGCAGGCTTGACAGAGATTGTTCGGGCGGACTTGGAATATGATCTCCGTGGCAAGAGTCAACGTCTACATCGACGGCCTCAACCTCTACAACGGCGCGCTACGCGACACCCCCTACCGCTGGCTCAACCTGTGCAAGCCGCGCCTCCCGCCACTGGCCAACCGCCCTATCCCTACTCCGTCAGCCGCCCGGGGATAGACTCGGAGTGCTGCGAAATGGATCGGAGGATCCCATGGACGTTCGGGGCGCCGTGCAGAAGGCGCGATCGTTTCTTGAAGATCTCTTTCAGGACGAGGAGATCGAGGACGTCGGTCTCGAAGAGGTCGTGTTTGACGACGAGTCAAACGAGTGGAAGGTGACCATCGGATTCTCCAGACCCTGGGACCACCGACGAATGGCCTTTGAGGACACGCCTTCCCGCTCCTACAAGGTCGTCCGGATTGACAACGACGACGGCGCCGTCAAGTCGCTCACCGACCGAGTTCTGCCTGCCGCAACCCCTTGACGCGGACCACCGGATTCTTCATCGACGCCAACCTGCTTGTGCTGCTTGTGGTCGGCAGCGTGGGGCGGGACTTGATCGCCAAGCACCGCCGGCTGCGCAGCTTCGTTGCCGAAGACTTCGATCGACTCCGCCGCCTCGTCGGGCGCGTTGACCGTGTATTCGTAACGCCCAACACCCTGACCGAAACCTCAAATCTGCTCGGCCAGCACCGGGACCCAGAGCGAGCCCGCTTCTTCCGCAGGCTGCGCTTCATCATCGAGCAGAGCGAGGAAATCGTAGTCGCCAGCCGGACCGCGGCCGCAAACAACTCGTTCCCCCGGCTTGGCCTTACCGACGCCGCGCTGCTCGAATCCATCACGGCCGACACCCCCCTCTTGACTGTCGACCTGGGTCTCTACCTGGCGGCGTTGGACAAAGGCCCCAACACCGCCGTCAACTTCACCCACCTCCAGCGTTTCGACCGAAACTAACAACGCATGCATTGCCAGCATCGCCAGCCCCCACCATCCCGGCGTCCGCATCTGGGACCCAATCGTCCACGCGGCGGGGCTCAGTGGGTTGCGGGCGGATCGAATGGCAGGTCGTAGGGCCAGTCGCTGTCCCGCTGGCGATCGCGAAACCATTGCTCGTGCCGCCACAACACCTGCTGCCAGTCGTCCCGGCGGGGTTGCACGCCGTGTTCCTGGACCAGGTGCCACACGATCTGCTCAAGGGTGATGCGCCGCGTTGGCAGGTGAAGGCGGGGGAAGGGACGTTCGAACTCGTAATCCTCCGGCGAGGCAAACACGTGAAGGTGGCATCGCGGATAGGGCGACGGGGCATTTCGGTTGTACTCGTACACGAACAGTGGCTTCGGGTCGTCCAGATCAGGGCCAGCCTGGTATCGAAAAGCCGAGCGCAGTGTCTGGAGTCGCGGCGAGCCGGCCTCGGGGGTGCGGTGGAGGCGCAAGGTCATCTCGACGTTTAGGTACGCCCCGTTGCCAAGTGGCGCCGGTCGGCCGCGATAGGGGAAACGAGCAGCCTGGTGGCCAACGATCAACTCGTCGCTATCTAGCCACGCGTGGCCCAAATCCGCGTCCGCGACCAGCTTGAAAACCTCGCGAATGCGACGAAGAAAGTCCCGGGCCGCGCGTTGTCCGCTACGGGTCGATCGGCTCGGCAATCAGGTCGGCGAGGAAGCAGAGCGAATTGAACACCGGGTCCCCGTGGTATCGCTCGGGCGGGTCTCGAAAGATGTGGAGAAACTCGTCGGCTGACAGACCAAAAAGCCGCCGCGCTTCGTGGTCCAGCGCCTGCCGGACCTCTTCGCGCGTCAAGACAACGGACTCGTCTTCGTCAGCCACCCGCCCAGGCCGCGTCTCAACCGTTGTTGCCATCAGGTACGCCTCGCTGCTCCTGGACACAGCATAACTCGGGTCACTCAGGCGTCCGGAGGTCCCCGGTCACACACCCAACCCATCGAACCATCGCACGCGTCCCGCTCGATCAGCGGACGAACCCCGACCACAAACAGAGTCAGTCCTACCTCCCGCTCGCCCTGAACGTGCCACCCACCAATCCGCCTCCTCTCCCCACTCTCCCCCAAAACCCTACCCCAGTCGTACTCAGATCGTACACCCACCGTTCAATCCCCGCAACCCCGGCACCCGGACGCCTCCGCCTCGCCGCCACCGCAAACCCTGCCCGCATTGCCAGCAACCTCCTACTCCGACTCTCACTCCTCTCCCCTCTACCCTCTCCCCTTCCTGCTATTGACTCCCACTCCACCATGCTGTACTCTACATGAGTAAGACATACCGCCCCACCCCCAATGCCCCTCGCCTCCTTCCCCCCACTCCTCGCCACCCTCCTCGCGTTCCTCCTGAACCTGCCAACGCTCCTGCCCAGTTCGTTCCCGTTCGCGCTGAACCCATCCAACCACCCCCGCCTGCCGCCCTCTCAGCCGCACCCTGCCCGAATCCTCCCTCGACTCCTCCGCTATCTGCTCACTCCCCCTCATTCTCACTTCTCACTTCTCTCCCCTCACTCCTCGCCTTCCCCTTCCGCCCTCTCCCCTCACCCCGTCTTGTCCTTCCCACCCCTCGCTTCACCCCCCGTCCTGTCTCACTTCTCTCCCCTCTCCCCTCTCCCCTTCCTCCACCCGTCATCCCGGCGTCCGCGGCCGGGACCCAGCGGCAACCACCCCGCTTGGCGCAACTTGCCACCCCGACCTCACTGCCCGGCAGCCGCCAAATCCCTCCAATCCCGCCCGCCCGCCATCCCGGCGTCCCCAGCCGCGACCCAGCAGCACCCAACCCGTCATCCCGGCGTCTTCGGCCGGGACCCAGTAGCAACCAACCACCAAACCCCACCCAAGTCACCCCTGGCAACCCAGCCTGACCAAATGCTCCCAACCTCCGCCTCTCCTCCCACCTCGCCCCCACCGCGCCGCCCAACCCACGTCGCCAACGTCTCCCAAAACAGCCAAAAAACCGCCCCAAATCACCTCAAGAGTTTTTTAGAAAAAACTCTTAATGCGCGCGAGGCCCCCAATTTCAACCCCACCAGCCGGCACCCACAGCGACCCGCCCAAGCCCCTTCAGGTTCCGCCTCTTCCTCCCTCGCCCCTTCCGCTCTCTGCTCACTTCCCCTCGTTCTCACTTCTCACTTCTCTGACCTCTCACCTTCTTCGACCTCTCACTCCTCACTTCTCTCCACTCACTCCTCGCCCCTAGATCTCTCTCATGTCCCGCCAGTTCGCCCCCGCCTTCGCATCCACCGCCAGCGGCACCTCCAACCGCACCGCCTTCGTCATCACCCCCCGCGCCACCCCTGCAAACTCCTCCAACTCCTCCGACGGCAACTCGAACAGCAAATCGTCATGCACCTGCAGCAACATCCGCGCCGCGAACCCTTCGTCGCGGATCGCCCGGTCCAGCTTCACCATCGCCACCTTCATGATGTCCGCCGTCGTCCCCTGGATCGGCATATTGATCGCCATCCGCTCCGCCGCCGCCCGCTCGTGAAACGCCCGCGACTGCAACTCCGGCAGATACCGCCGCCTGTTGAACAGCGTCTCCACGTACCCCCGCTCATGCGCCTGCGCGATCGTCGAGTCCATGTACCCCTTCACGCCCGGATACGTCGCGAAATACGTCTCGATAAACGCCGCCGCCTCCCGCCGCGTGAACTCCGTCCGCGACGCCAGCCCCTGCGCGCTGATCCCGTACACGATCCCGAAATTCGTCGTCTTCGCCAGCCGCCGCATGTCCTCGGTGACCTCGTCCAGCCCCACGTCATGCAGGCTCGCCGCGGTGGCCGAGTGGATGTCGTGCCCATTCGCAAACGCCCGGCACATCGCCGCGTCCTCGCTGATATGCGCCAGCACCCGCAGGTCGATCTGCGAGTAATCGATCGCCAGCAACGTCCACCCCTCCCGCCCCGCCACAAACGCCCGCCGGATTTCGCGTCCGCGTTCCGTGCGAATCGGGATGTTCTGCAGATTCGGATTCGCCGACGACAACCGCCCCGTCGCCGTCCCCGCCTGGTTGAACGTCGTATGCAGCCGCCCGGTCGACGGATGCGCCAGGTCCGGCAGCGTGTCGATATACGTCGACTTCAGCTTGCTCAGCTCCCGGTACTCCAGCACCCGCCCCACAATCGGGTTCTCCTCCGCCAACCCTTCCAGAACCCCGCTCGCCGTCGAATATCCCGTCTTCGTTCGACGTCCCGCCGGCAGCCCCATTTCCTCGAACAGCACCGTCCCCAACTGCTTCGGCGAATTCACGTTGAACTCATGCCCCGCATCCGCATAGATCCCCGACTGCAACTCCGCAATCTCCTCCGCCATCTCCCGCGACAGTTCCCCCAGCGCCCCCGCGTCCAGCGTGATCCCGCGCCGTTCCATCTCGCTCAACACCAGCGCCAGCGGCATCTCCACGTCATGCAGCAATTCCGTCAGCTTCAGGTCGTCGATCTCCGCGTCCATCTCCTCCGCCAACCCCAGCGCCAGCGCCGCCCGCAACGCCGCCGGCACTGCCGCGTCCTCCGCCTCCGGCCGCATCAACCCGCCCGCCACCTGCGCATCCGGCAACCCCGGCTCCACCTCGACCCCGCGCCGCCTGAACACCAGGTCATCCAGCGTTCCGGGAATCGCATTCGGCGTTGCCACATACGCCGCCAGCAGAAGGTCAGTCTCAACCCCTCGCAGCGCCACCTCCCGCGACGCCAGCGCACTATTCAGCGCCTTCGAGTCAAACGCCGCCTTGCCCGCCTCAGCGTCCTCCAACCACCCCCGCAACTCATCCAGCACCCCGGCCGCTTCATCCAGGCTCACGTACGCCGTCTCACCACCCCACGCCAGCCCCAACCCCAGCAACTCCACGCTCCATGACGATCCCCGCGTATACGGAAACACCGCCACCCGCTCCGCGCCCGCCAGCTGCTCAGCCAGCGCCCGCGCGCCCTTCGCATCCGTCACCACCGCCGGCTCGACCTCCGGCAAACCCGCTCCGCGTTCCTCTGACACCTCCAGGAAGCTCATTCGCTCAGCCACGTTGCGGAACTGCAACTCCCGCATCAGCCCTTGCACCGCCTCCGCGTCCGCCTGCCACAACCGCGTCCGCTCCGCGTCGAACGCCACCGGCACGTCGCACACGATCGTCGCCAGCCGCCGCGACAAGTACGCCACCTCTTCCTGCCCCTCCAGCCGCCGCCGGATCGCCGGCCGGATGTCCTCCAGGTGCGCGTAGATCTCGTCGATGTCCGCGTAGTCCTTCAGTAGCGTCGACGCCGTCTTCTCCCCCACCCCCTTCACGCCGGGAATGTTGTCCGAGCTATCCCCCACCAGTCCCTTGAAATCCACCACCTGCGACGGCCGGATCCCCCACCGGTCCTGGATCGCCGCCTCGTCATATACCAGCGGCTGCCCGGTCCGTGGATTCGTGCTCAACACCCGCACGTGCGGTGTCACCAGCTGCAGCGCGTCCCGGTCCCCGGTGATCAGCCAAACGTCAAACCCGTCGGCCTCCGCCTGCCGCGCCAGCGTGCCCAACACGTCGTCGGCCTCATACGGCTCAAGGTCGTAGATCGGAATCCCCAACACCTCGAGCAGTTCCCGGATCCGCCCAAACTGCGCAACCAGCATGTCGTCCGGCGCTTCCCGGTGTGCCTTGTAGGGCTCGTACATCTCATCCCGAAACGTTGGACCCGGCAGGTCAAACGCCGCAGCCGCGTGGTCCGGCGAGAGTTCCTCAACCACCCGCAGCAGGATGTTGGTAAAGCCGAAAACCGCGTTGGTGGGCTCGCCCGTCGAGGTGGCGAAGTGGCGCGGCACCGCGTGGTAGGCGCGATGAATCAACGACATCGCGTCCAGAACCACCAGGCGGGGGCGCTCGGAAGCGTCCATACTGATCAGTCTACGCGGCCCCTCTTCGCTGCCCCGTGCACCAGCCCTCCCCTACCAGGTCCGGCCGCCGCTGGACCCGCTCCCTGGCCGGCCAGATCGCCATCCTGGCCGCTGTCCCCACCGCCGCCGTGCTGCTCGCCGTCGCCGTCCTCACCCTCTTCCTCAACCAGCACTCCCGCCTCGAAACCCTCCTCCAGGCCGAGACAGACCGCGCCCTCGCCCTCGCCGCTCCCATCGAGCGCGCTCTAACCGACACCCTCCGCACCAACCTCCGCTCCACTTTCTCTACCCCGCCCAACCTCTTCCTCCACCGAACCACCGACGCCAGCCCCACCCAACAGCTCGACGAAGCTCTCCGAGCCCCAGCGACGGCAACCATCCAACAAGCTCGTTCAACCGACGCCCTCGCTCTCTCCAGCGTCATCCAAACCAGCACCGGCCAGTCCGCCGTCATAGCCGCCATCCCTGACGGCACCCTCATCCGCCTCGGCGTCATCCAGGTCGCCTCGGCAACCGCTGAATCCCCCTGGCGCTCCCTCCTCCAGGACCTCATCCCCACCGCCCCCAACGCCAGCCTCGGCCTCGTCGACGCCGCCGCCTTCGTCGCCTACCACCAGGACCTCGACCAACTCGGCCGCTCCGTCACGTCCTCCGGCCAACCAGGCAACCCGCTCTTCCAATCCGCCTCCGGCGCCCTCCTCCGCGGTCCCATGGTCGGCACCCAGCGCATCACCGGCTTCGCCCCGCTGGGAGCTACCGGCTGGCGCCTGATCGTCGAGCGCCCCTGGACCGCCGCCGTCGAGGCTTTCAGCGGACCCGGTCCCCTTGTTCTCATCCCCCTCCTCGGCGCCGCCCTGCTCCCCGCCGCCCTCATCGGCCTAACCGCCGTCCGCGCCACCCGCCGCTTGCGCGACCTCGCCCTGGCCGCCCGCCGCATCGCCGCCGGCGACTTCCGCCCCATCCCCACTCCTGTCCGAACCGGCGACGAAATCGAGGATCTCACCACCCAGTTCGAATCCATGGCTCGCCAGCTCCAGTCCCTCTACGGCTCACTTGAGCAGCGCGTTGCCGACCGCACCCGCGAGCTCGAAATCGTCGTCCGCGTCGCCCGCTCCATCACCCAGACCCTCGACGCCCGCGAAATCCTCCGGGTGAGTGCCGCCGAACTCCCCCGCCACCCCCGCATTCAGGCCGCCTATGTCCGCCTCGCACCCACCCAGACCGAGCAGCTCGGCCTCGCCGCGTCGCCCCCACCAGACTGGGCCGCCGCCCCAACCGATCAGCCCGAATCCAACGGCGCCCTCACCAGCCGCCCCACACCCACCGGCGACTGGGCCCACGCCCTTCCGCTATCCGTGGCTGATGATGAGGGCGCCCTCCTGGTCCGCACCGCCGCCGACGACAGCGCCGAACTCTCCAACTTCCTCCTCACCGTCGCCGCCCAGATCGGGATCGCCCTCGACAACGCCCTGCTATACCGCCAGGGCCAGGCCCGTGCCGCCCTCGATGAACGCATGCGCCTCGCCCGCGACATCCACGACACCGTCGCCCAGAGCCTCACCGGAGTCATCGTCCACCTCGAAGCGCTGGAGCACGCCGCCGGCGATGCCCTCGCCGCCGCCGACCACCGCACCCGCGCACTCGACCTGGCCCGCGTCGGTCTGCGCGAAGCCCGCCTTTCCGTCCAGGGCCTCCGCGCCTCCGCCCTTGATGGACAGGACCTCAGCGACGCCCTCGCCGCCGTAGTCGCGCGTGCCGACGCCTCCGGTCAGGCCGCCGCGCGCTTCAGCCTCCAGGGCGACGCCGCCGGAGTTCCCGCGCCCATCGCCAACGAGCTCCTGCGCATCGGCGAAGAGGCCCTCGCCAACGCCCTCCGCCACGCCTCACCCCACCACGTCCTCACCAGCCTCCAGGTCAACCACGACGCGGTTCGCCTCGTAATCGAAGACGACGGCGCCGGCATCGATCCCGCCGACTCCAACGAGTCCGGTTACGGCCTGCTTGGCATGCGCGAGCGCGCCACGCGTCTGGGCGGCACACTCAGCATCGAAAGCCAACTTGGCGAGGGCACCCGCGTGCAGGCCCACATCCCGCTCCAACCAGCCTCCAACGACCGATGATCCGCGTCCTCATCGCCGACGACCATCCCATCGTCCGCGAAGGTTTCGGCGCCATCGTCAATGCCGAAGCCGACATCCAGGTCGTCGCCCAGGCCTCAAACGGCGTCGAAGCCCTTGAGCAGGCCGCCGAGGCCAACCCCGACGTCGCCCTCATGGACCTCCGCATGCCCAACATGGGCGGCGCCGAGGCCATCCGCCGCCTCCGCCAGGCCAGTCCCAACCTGCGCGCCATCGTCCTCACCACCTACGACGACGATGAGGCCATCTACGAAGCCATCCGCGCCGGCGCCCGCGGCTACCTGCTCAAAGACGTGCGCCCCAAAGACCTCGTCCGCGCCATCCGCCGCGTCCACGCCGGCGGCTCACTGCTCCAGCCAGTCGTCGTCGAACGCCTGCTCGACCGCCTCGGCCCCGAGGACGCCGACGACGAATCCCAACCCGTCGAAGCCCTCACCCCGCGCGAGCTCGAGGTCCTTCAGATCATGGCCCGCGGCGCCCGCAACCGCGACATCGCCCAGGAACTCGTCATCTCCGAACGAACCGTCAAAATCCACGTCGCCAACATCATCGCCAAACTCGCCGTCACCAACCGCACCGCCGCCGTAGTCCGAGCCATCGACCTGGACTTGATTAGACCCCGCAACAGCTAGATCTGCAGACCGCAGCGAGACGCTCAAGAACCAACTGACACTGCTTAAGAAGTGCTCCTAGCGCCCGCCATCCGTCCCCGGCCTGAACTCCCTCAACGACAGCCGCCTGCCCTTCCCCTGCCTTCGCAGATCCACAATCTCCGCCGCAATCGCAATCGCAATCTCCGCTGGCGTTCGGGCCCCGATGTCCAGCCCGATCGGCGCGTACACCTTCGCGAACTGGTCCGGCCCGTAGCCTTCCGCCAGCAGCGTCCCGTAGACGATATGAACCCGCCGCCGGCTCCCGATCATCCCGATGTAGGGCGCCGGCGAGCCCAGCAGCCTTCGCAGCGCCATTTCGTCAAACCGGTGGGCACGCGTCACCAGCACCACGTGCGTGCGTTCGTCGACCTCGAACTCGTCCAGGAACTCGTCAAACGGGCGCGCATGCACCTCGTCGGCGGTTGGAAACCGCTCGCGGTTCGCAAAGTCCGCCCGTTCGTCCACCACGATCGTCTCGAACTCCAGCACCGAGGCCAGCCGCGCCAGGGGCACCGCAATGTGCCCCGCCCCCACGATCAGCAACCGCGGCGTCGCCATGATTGGATCCAGCAGAAATCGCGCATAGACCCGGTCCCGCCGCGTAGCCGGCGTGCCGTCGGCCCCCAGGTTCACCGCTCGCGGATGCCCGGAGGCCAGCACGCCGGCCGCTTCCCGCGCCAGCGCCTCGTCAATCCCCGGCGTCGCAACCGCGTGCGAGAGCCCTGCGCCTGACTCGTAGATCGCCCGCAGGCCAACCCCGCCGGCCTCCACGCCCCGCGCACTCACCAGGTACACGAACACGATGGCCGCCCGCCGTGCCAGCGCCTCCTGGGCCGCCGCCACCGCGGCGGCGCGGTCGATCACGGGCGGATCAGGGGAGCGTCGCTCCAGGACTCCAGCAGCACCTCCAGCGTGCCGCCGCACACGTCGCCCTCGCCCTTGATGTCGTCAATCAGGTCAATTTCCAGCGCCCGCGACCGGCCGTCCGCCAGCACCCGGATCGCCTCCGCCCGCACGTCCGCCTCCACGCAGCCGCCGCCCACCGTCCCCCAAGTGGACCCGTCCCTGAAGAACAGCATGCGCGCGCCAATATCCTGCGGCGTCGACCCACGGCTCGACACCACCACCGCCGAGGCCACCCGCTCACCCTCGGCGGTCCGCGCGGCGATCTGCCGGAAATACTCCTCCATCTCGCCGCGATTCTATCGCCGCATCACTGGCATGCAGGCAGGCGAGTATCGTCGACATCTTCGGACATCACGTACACCAGTGAACGACCAGGCTGTCGACGATTCATACGCCCGCGGATCGTGGGAAGACCCCGACCACGTCCGCAAGTACGTCGACGCCGTAACCACCCTCGGACTCTGGCAGTCCGAGCGGCTGCTGATCGACAGGTACGTGCCGCAGGGCGGCGCGATCCTCGACATCGGCTGCGGCGCCGGACGGACCACATTCGGCCTGTACAAGGCCGGTTACCGCCGCGTCACCGGCTGCGACCTGTCCGCCGCCCTGATCGCCGAGGCCCGGCGCATCGCCGCAGAGCACGGTCATCCCATCCGTTTCGACGTCGGCGATGCCGTCGCCATGCCATACAACGACGCGAGCTTCGACGGAGCCTTGTTCTCCGCCCAGGGGTTCATGTGCATCCCCGGCCGCGAGCGCCGGCTGCAGGCGCTGCGCGAGGTGCGTCGCGTGCTGCGACCCGGCGATCACTTCGTTTTCACGACCCACGACCGCGCATCACCCCGCTTCGTCGAGTTCTGGCGCGAGGAAAGGGCCCGCTGGGACCGCAACGAACAGGATTCGCGCCTACTCGACTTCGGCGACCGCATAATCCCCGACGCCGGCGTCCTGACCTACATCCACATCCCGGCGCGTGCTGAGGTCATCAGCCTCATCGCCGACGCCGGTTTGATCCTCGTCGAGGACAGGCTGCGCTCCGAGCTGGCGCTGGAGTCCGAAGCGATCCGCAACTTCAGCGCCGAGTGCCGCATGTGGGTCGTCAGGCGGCCCGAGGGGTGCGCCTGAGAAAGACCGGTCGCTTCCCCCGAGATTGAGTCGCGTGTTTGCCGCTCCGGCCCTTGGCCACGCGCACAGGCGTAGCGGCGCCTAGAGAAACTGCCGAATAAAGTCCGCGCCCTGTACCCCAACCGCCGCAAACCCAATGTTCTTGATCAGCCTGCCCGCCCACGAGGCCACGAAGAACCTCCACCACCCCAGCCGTGCCGCGCCCGCAATCGTCCCCGCCAGGTCGAAGAACGGATTCGGCAACGCCGCAATCGCAAAAATCACCAGCAGGCCCCAGCGCTTGATCCAGGCTTCCACCCGCTGGTACGACTTTCGCCGCTGGATCCAGCGCGAACCCGTCACCCCCAGCAGGTACGACACCATCTCGCCCGCCACCTGGCCCGTGGTTCCCACCAGCACCGGCCCCCACACGTTGTCGAACGCAACGGCAAACACCGCAATAGACGCCCACCCAAACCCCGGCAGCATGAACAGCGCGCCCGACTGCACTGACACCAGGAACAGCGCCAGGTAGGCCGGCCCGGCGTTTGCTCGAATCTCCTCCGCGTACGGAATGGCCGCCAGGCTCACGCCGGTCACGACGACCAGAGACGCCACCTGCAGCCAGAAGACGCGCTTGTCTACAACCGCGGGTCCCCGCCCGCCGGTCTCGGCGGGCGGGGGGCTATCGGCCGGAGCGCTTGACGGGTCGGTTTCGATCTGCATGCTGTGGGGCGCGACGCACGCGCCAGTCCCATAGTCTCGCGGTTATGCCTGAGTTGCCAGAAGTTGAAACGATCCGCCGCGAGCTGGACTCCTACATCGTAGGACGAACCGTACAGCGCGCGACAGTCCTGGACCACAAACTTACCCTCGGCCTACCGGTTCATGAGTTCGAATTTCGCCTCGTCGGCCAGCGCGTGGAGGGCGTCGACCGCCGCGGCAAGTACCTCCTGCTGCGCCTCAGCGACCGCGTGCTGGTCCTACACCTGATGATGAGCGGCCGAGTCCACCTGCGCCCGGCCGACGCCATTCAGCCGCACACCCGGCTCGTGCTGGCCCTGGATCGAGATCCCGCCCTGCACTTCGTCGACGTCCGACGCTTCGGCCGCGCCTGGGCGCTGGACGAATCCGACCTGCCCGCCGTCATCGGCAATCTGGGACCCGAACCCCTGGGCGACGCCTTCGACTGGCGCACTCTCCGCGATGCCTTCGGCAACCGCACCGTGGCCGTCAAATCCGCCCTGCTGGACCAGCGCACCGTCGCGGGCGTGGGCAACATCTACGCCGACGAGGCCCTCTTCAGCGCCCGCATCCATCCCGAGGCGCCCGTCGACCGCATCTCGACGTACAAACTCAAGGCGCTTGCCAGAGGGGTCGTGGAGGCCTTGGAATCAGGCATCGCCAACCACGGCACCTCATTCAGCACCTTCGAGACCAGCCGAGGTACCCCCGGCGGCCACCAGGACCACCTGCAGGTCTTTCGCCGCACCGGCGAACCCTGCCCCCGCTGCGCCCGTCCCATCCGCCGCACCGTCGTCGGCCAGCGCAGCACGCACTTCTGTTCGTTCTGCCAGCGCCGCCCACGCGACGCATAGGCGCTTCAGTCAGTTCGCCGCGACCGCAGCCTGTCCGTATTCGTTGGCTGGATTGCGATAAACCGAGTGGTAGTGCGACCCTCCGCCGCCCAACCGTCCCTCGGTCGAAAACTCGATGATCAGCGAGGGCCCCTGGATCCGGAAGTAAACGGGCCCGCCATCCACCTCGCCGTGCCAGGCAAAGTGCAGGTCGTTCACTTCGCCCCGCATCTCGTCCATCCGGGCCTGGGCGCTCGACGCATCCAGTACACCCACCCACAGCCCAATCGCGTCCAGCAACAGCTGCTGCTGCTTCTCGCTCCAATCCCCCGCCGCGGCGCCCTGAATTTCGGGAACCACTCCGTCTCGCCCCGCTCCCGTCTGCACGCCGTTCGGTCGGCTCACAAGCGTGGCCCGCGCCCTTGCTTCACCATCCAGCGCGCTGATCAGCGCACGGCCCGCGTTTGCGAACGGATCCAGCGGCGCCACCGTCGAATCGCCATGCGTGAATGTCGCGGGCTCGATCCCCAGGAACGTCGGCGACAGGTAGCTCCGCCCGTCCACCACCGTCACGTTAACCGCCAGGTGATGTCCCCCGAACTGCCAACCCCACGGCGCCTGATCCGACGGCTCCCCAAAGAACGCCAGCCAGTAGTTGTCGGCGCTGAACCGCGAGCTGCTGCCGCCGCGAGACTCCGCCAGCGCATCCTCCGCCCGCACGATCCCCGTCACCACCGCGTATCCCGCCGGGCTCAGCGCCACTGCCAGGAAGTGGTGCAGCGCGTCTGTCTGCTCCAAGTCCAGGTCGCCAATCCGCACCCCGTTGCGCTCGAACCGCACTGACCCCGGCGGCAGGTTCGACCAGTTCGCCCGCTTCGAATCCTCGAAGTCCAGCATCGCGGCCGCCCGCTGCTCCTCGGTCAGTTCGGCGATAAACGCGCTGGCGGCGGTGACCACCATGGAGGTCGCCTCCGATTCCGCCGGCGAAGCAACGGCAACGGGCGCCGATGACGTCGGCTCAACCGACGTCGCCCCGCCAGATGCCCCACCGTCACACCCAACCAGCACAGCAGCCGCCACCGCCGTGGCTGCTGCAACCACCCGTCGTCGTCCCATCCCTCAGGCTATCCGTTCCGCGCCCACATCCTCGGGCGTCCTCGGCGCAACCCGCAGCGTCCGCTCGCCCCGATAGGTCACCTGCCCTGGCCCCGCGCCCCGTATCGGTCTCACCCGCCGCCGCTGCGTCACATCCACCTCCACCGTCGCGTCGTCCCTCGCCACGCTCAGATGCGCGGCAATCGACGCCGCCTGCTCAATCACCGAGTCAGGCACCTCACCGTCGGGACACCGCAGCAGCACGTGCGCCCCAGGCACGCCCCGCGCGTGCAGCCAGAGGTCGTCCGGCGCGGACTCGTGAAACGTCAGCCGGTGATTCTCCGCCGCCGTCCGACCCGCCCGCACCTGGTACGTGCCCAACGTCCACCGAGCCGCCGTCGACGCCACCTGCCGCTTGGCCTTCGACGTGCCGTACCCCGCCTCCGCCAGCGTCGCCTCGAGCGCCTGCCGCACCCCGGACGAATCCGCCCGCGCCAGGTCGTCCGCCGCCTGACGCAGAAACTCCAATTCAAGCTCGGTCCGCCGAATCCGTCCAGGCGTCTCGCGCGCCGCCGTACGCCGGTCCTTGGCTCGTGCGAAATACCGCTGCGCGTTGTCCACGACCGACCGTCGCGGGTCCAGCGTGATCGTTCGCCCATCGTGCTCAAACTCCCGCCTCCCCGCCGGCAACCCATGCCCAAACGCCAGCAAGGCCTCTCCCGCCGCCTGCAACTCGTCAGCCGCCGCGCTTCCCTCAAGCTCATTCCGCAACGCCGCCAGACGCCGCGTCGCCCGCTCCATCGCCGACGCGATCAGCCGCTCCAACCGTTCCTCCCGCATGTCCCGTGCCGGCTCTGGCGCTACGGTCGCCGCGTCAAACGCCTCCAGCGCCTCGCTCATCGACGCCATCGCCACGCATGGCTCCTCAAACTGCGTCAACGCATACGGCGCAAACGCCCGCCAGCCTCCTTCACCTGGAACCAACGTCGGTCGCCACTCGCCCCGCTCCGCATTCGACAGGATCGCCCCAAGCCCCTGCAGCACGGGCGCCCAATCGCTCACCTCGCCAGCGGACATCTTCGCCGTATAGCCCGTGCGGGCCAGCGCTTCCCGCGCCAGCATGGGACTCACCGCCCGCACCCCACGCACCAATACTTGCCATGCCTGTCCACCCTGTTCACCGCTCCGGCGAAGTTTTTCCGGGTTCGCCGCCGCCACCTCCGGCAAATCCAGCGCCGCAGGCAGCTGGTACTGCGCCCCCGGCTGAATCCGTCGCCGTCCATCCCCGCCCCGCACACGCCGCAGCGCGTCCCGAATCCTTCCATGCTCGTCCACCAGCAGCAGATTCGTCTGTCGTCCAATGAACTCGACGATTAGCCGCGTCCGCGACGCGTCGGGCATCTCGGGCCCGTGCAACTCGAAGGTCAAATCCAGGATCCGCTCCGCCGGTGGCTGCGCGATCTCAACCAGCCGCGCCCCCCGCACCCACTTACGTGCCAGCAGCAGCAAGGGGCTCGCCGCCTGCATCCCCGCCCGCGGCCACTGCCGCGCAAACCGCACCCGCGGCTTATCCGGATCCACGTCCACCAGCAGGGAGTGGCGTGCCTGCTGCCCGTAGATCTCCAGCGCCAGCGCCCCAGGCTTCGGCGACGCCACCCGCTGCACGCGCCCGCCCAACGCCCGCTCCTCGATCTCCGACCGCACGGCTGCCAGCGTCAGCGCGTCAAAGTTCACCCGCGCCTCCTGGCTCGGGCAGGAGGTGGAACGGTTCGGGCTTGGGCTCGCTGATCCACCGCGCCGCCGCTTCCATCGCCACCCCCAAGGCCTCTCGCAGGTTGCTCGTCGCCCGGTAGCTGCTGAACAACACCACCGCGAACACGTCCCCCGTCCCCGTCGGATTCCGCATCGGCCGCTCGACAACCGGATACCTCAGCCAGCGCCCGTCCTCATGCGCCTCAATTGCCCCAGGCCCGTCCGTCAGCACCCCCACCCGCGACCGCGACAGCAGCGCTCGCGCAGTATCCAGATCCCCTGCCAGATCTTCGGTGCTGAGAACACTCATGTCGGCCGCCGCAAACGCCCGCGCCGCCGACCTTGGAAGATCCACCCGCACGTGCCCATGCTCGTCCACGCGTCGCAGCAACCCCTGCCCCGTCAGCGCCACAAAGTCCCGTCCCGCCACGGCCTTCACCACCGCCGGGCCCGTCTCCCGCAGAATGGGCCCCAGGTGCACGATGTCCGCTTCCGGCGCCAGCCCCCGAACCTCCGCCGCCCGCAGCCGCGGCGCCCGCGCATGCACCAGTTGAATTCGCCCCTGGGGCACGTAGATGTTCGAAAACGTGGCGGCCGTACGCGCCGGCCGCACGCGCCAATCAATCTCCGGCGCCTCGGCCGCCAGCCGCCTCGCATCTGCGCGCGGCAGACGCGTCGCCACCACCACCCGGTAGCCCAGCGCCGCCGCCGCCCGTCCGCTGTAGTACGCCGTCCCGCCGAAGGTCGAACCGTCCGGCGTCAAATCCGTCGTGACGTTGCCGAGCAGCAGGTACACCGGCCGCCCGGCCTCGGCGGTCATGCGCCCCTGGGAATCAGGCCCTGGGGCTGATGACGACGCGACGCTCGTCGCCCTCGCCGATGCTGTAGGTCCGCAC
This sequence comes from Chloroflexota bacterium, assembly GCA_034422315.1. Taxonomy (GTDB): domain Bacteria; phylum Chloroflexota; class UBA11872; order UBA11872; family UBA11872; genus UBA11872. The sequence goes on from DAOUJT010000114.1 coordinate 21,066, forward strand.
ATCCTCATCGTCCGCCAGCGCCACATGCACCAGCCGCCGCTCGTTGGCCGGCATCGCATCCAGCGTGATCGGCTCCTGCGTGGCGCGAACCTCGTCCGCCAGCGTTTCGGCCAGTTCCGCCAGCTGATCGGCACGATGCTGCCGATACCCGTTCACGTCCACAATCACCCGGCACGGCCGGCCCAGCCGCCGCCCCAGCATCAGGTTCACCAGGTACCCGAACGCCCGCAGCGTCTCGCCCTGCCGACCGATCAGGCGCCCGAAATCCTCGTCGCCCACGATGTTGTAGGCGAGCGGATCCTCGGAGACTAGGTCAAAGTCCGACATGAACCCCATTCGGTCCAGCAGGCTCTCGAGCAATTCCTCGGCTTCGTTCTCCAGTTCCTCGCCTGACTCCAGCAACTCTCCACGCGGACGACGGGTCGGCGGCGGCGAGGGTTCGCTCGGCTCCGCTTCGCGAGTCTCCTCGGCGACCGTCACCGGCGCTTCCTCGGGCGGCGCTTCCTCAGGCGCGACCTCGACTTCGCGCTGCTCCGCCGCCGTCGGCGCGTCGGCTTCAGCTTCAGGTTCCTCGGCGTCAGTCTCGGCGTCTTCCTCTTCCGAATAGGGTTGGCTGCGCAGCCTCACTCGCACGCGCGCGTCCTCCCGGCCCATACCCAGCACGCCGCGCGAGCCGGAATTGATCACGTCCACGTCAATCTCATCCAGCGTCACGTTCAATTGCAGCAGCGCGCGTTTCACCGCGTCTTCCACCGAACTGCCGGTTACGATCACGCCGTCGCCGGCACCTGAATCCTTAGCCACCACGTCTCCTCCGTCGTCGCCGCCTGCGTCGTGGGCGGGTCGTTGTTTCGGGCTTCGACTCGGTCTCTGTCACCTCGGCCTTGGCCTTGGCTGCCTCCACCTTCGCTTGATGCTCCCCCATCACGTCGCGCGCCAGCGGCCAGTGGGCGGGAATCAGTTTGCCCGTTCCCGTCGTGAAGTATTGCTGAACGATGGCGATGATGCTCGAAATCACCCAGTACACCACCAAGCCTGCCTGGAAGGTCCAGGCGAACACCACCACGATGATCGGCATGAATTGCATCACCCGGTTCATCGTCGCCGCTTGCCCCGTCGCCGTGCTCGACGCCATCATCCGCGCCTGCATGAGCTGGAACGCGCCAGCCAGCAGCGCCAAAACCGAGATGTAGAAGCCGCCGGAGGCAAAGAGGTCGAAGTTCGCGGGTAGCCGCGTAAAGCCCGCCACCTGCGCCGCTTCCTGGCCCTGGCCGCTGTTCCACCAGTCCCGCAGGTAGGTCTTTGTCGAATCGGTGGCCGGACCCCAGTAGGCGTACACATCACGGGCCAGCGCGTAGCGTCCGTCCTCCAGGACGTCCGCCAGCGCCGGATAGGCGCGGTCGGCCCCTCGCGCCTCAATGTTCAGCATCCGGATGTCATCCGTCCGCATCGGCGGCGAGACGCCCAGCGACCCTGGTTCCGCCCGGAGCGCATTGAAGTAGTCGTCCACGCTGTTGTGCTCGCGGATGGGAACTTGGATCGGATCGCCGTTCAACACGATCTGTTCCAGCAACGTTGGGGCGCTGAGGTCGTCCTTCAACCCATGCAGCACGATCGGACCCACCCCCGCGTCCAGATCCGCCCAATTCACAATCCGGCCACGCAGAATTCCTTCAACCTGATCGACCGTCAGACGCGTGGCTGCCCGGTCCCGTTCCACCAGGAACGCCGCCGCCTGCACCAGGCGCGTTTCGTCAGTTCCCGCGGGCATCTGGCTCAGATCCGCCTCGTTGTCGAGAAAGATCGCCGCCGCCGTCCCATCGCTCAGCAGAGCGATCGCGGCCTCGGCGTCCACCACGTCCGTTCGGAACTGGTAATTGGCCGCGAACTGGGTGAACGACACCGCCAACGACGACTCCAGCGGCGTCGGCAGATCCGTAGTGGCGATCACCACGTCCACCGGCTCCGTGGGCGCGGCGTCGCCGATAACCTGGATCGTCGAGTCCTCGCGCGCCAGGTTGAACCACAGGAACTGCTCGTTCAGCAGCCCGCGGCTGCTGAGCGTCAGGATGCCGCCGTACAACGCCAGCAGCACCGGCAACTGGATGAAGATCGGCAGGCACCCCGCCATCGGGTTGACGCCGCGTTCCTTGTACAACTTCATCGTCGCTTCCGAGACCGCCTGCCGGTCGCCCTTGAAGCGCTTGCGGATGTTCTCCAGTTCCGGCTGAATCAACTGCATTTTTCGTTGCGAGGTGATCTGCTTCAGCGTCAGCGGAATCATGAGCAGCCGGATCAACACCGTGAACAACACGATCGCGATGGCGTAGCTGCCCACCGCGTCGTGGATCAGCGTCAGAGCGTCGCTCAGCGGGTCAACGGCCCATGTCTGCCAGGTGTTGGGGATTGCTTCCATGGATTCGCCGCGTCCCTACGGGACCGGGTCGTAGCCCCCGGCGTGCCACGGGTGGCAGCGCGCCACTCGCCGCATCGCCATCCCGCCTCCCCGGATCACCCCGTAGCGCTCGACTGCCTCGTGCGCATACTCGGAGCAGGACGGTTCGTAGCGGCATGTCGAGCCAAACGCCGGAGACACCCACCGCTGGTAGGCTCGGATCATCCAGAGCGCGGCTAATGTCATTCGCCCAGCCGAGTCTGCGACTGACGGAACCCGCGCGCGACGGCCGCTGCCAGCTCCTCCGACGGCGCGAACGCGGCCCGCTGTCGCGGCAGCGCCACAATGTCCAGCGCCCGCGGCAGGTCCGAAAGCTGACAACGCAAAGCTTCCCGCACCCGACGGCGCACCCGATTGCGGCGCACCGCTGAACCGTGTCGCCGTGACACCGGCACCGCCACGCGCGGCGCATCGGACCCGCCCGGCGCCACAAAGAACACGAGCGGCTGAGTCACGACCTTGGCGCCCCGTGACCGCACCCGCGCAATATCGCGAGCCCGGCGCAGGCGGTTGCGGCGGTTCATTGGTTGAAGACCGCGTCGTGCGGCGACGCGGGTCAGACGGTCAGGCGCTTGCGGCCCTTCCGCCGGCGGCGGCGGAGGATCGCCCGACCGCTGCGCGTGGCCATGCGGGCACGGAAACCGTGCCGGCGCTTACGTCGTCGAACCTTGGGTTGGTAGGTGCGTTTCATAGCTGGTCGCGGCTTCCTCGGACGCCGCAGGACTTGAGTGTATCACCGGCCAGCCCGCGCTCGGCGCGCCCGAACAAGAACCAGCGCGATGCTGTTCGCACGCACAGCCATCCTCGGCGAGTGTGCTAGCGTCCCACGTTCACCGCCTCGGCAGCGGACATGGCCAAAACCCCAACGCTCGTCTACCGCTGGTCCGCCGTCCCGCGTCCCAAGTCCTGGCGCCAGGCTCGCCGCACGGTCTACGAGTTCCTCAAGTTCGCAGCCGCCTCGCTTGACTGGCCCGCCGGGCGAGTCATGGTTGGACGCGGCGGCGGACATCCATCGCTGATCGTGGAGTTTGCCTTCAAGCGCGCCGGCGACTTTGAAGCCGCGTGGGACCGCATGGCCGCTGATCCGCACAGTGAAGCTCTTTGGTCCTCGCTTGCCCCGCTACTGCACGACGCAACGGTTCGGCGAGAACTCTTCGCCGTCCAGTACGCCCGCGTGGGCACGACCGATCGGTAGCAATCAATGAAGCGACGTTCCGAGACCCTCGGCGTGGGGATCATCGGTGCCGGCGGCATTGCCCGCGGCGCCCATCAACCCGGCTTCGCCGCCCAGCCGGACGTCGAAATCGTGGCCGCGGCCGACCCCATGCCGGGTCGCGCTGCCCAATTCGCCCACGACTTCGATATCCCCCACGCCTACGCTGACTTCCGCGACCTGCTGGCCCGCGACGACGTGGACATGGTCTCAGTGGGCACCCCACCCTTCGCCCACGCCGAGGCCACCATCGCGGCCCTGGAGGCCGGCAAGCACGTCTTTTGCGAAAAACCAATGGCCATGAACGCCGCCGAAGCCCAGGCCATGGCCGATGCGGCCCAGCGCGCCGGCCGCGTCCTCGCCATCGACTTCCAGACCCGCTTCAGCCGTGATGCCCAACGTGCCCACCAACTCGTTGCTGGCGGCCGTCTCGGCGCGCCCAACTTTGCCCGCGCCACCATGCTCCGCCAGGCCGGCGTCCCCACCTGGGGCACCTTCACCTCCAAGGCCGCCAACGGCGGCGGCGCGCTCATCGACATCGGCGTCCACGCCCTTGACCGCGCCCTCTACGTCCTGGGCCACCCCACGCCCCTCAGCGTGTGGGGCGCCATTGGCCGACCGTTCGGCAACCGCAGCGGCGTCACCAACCGCTGGGGCCCCTGGGACACCTCCAACTACGACGTCGACGACTACGCCTTCGCCGGGATCCGCTTCGAGGGCGACCTGATCCTGCTGCTTGAATGCTCCTGGATCCTGCGCATCGGCCAGAGCGTCGAGCGTCTCACCGTCTCCGCCGCCGACGGCGGCCTCGAAATCAGCCCGCTCCGCGTCTTCCACGACCGTGACGGCTTCCACAGCACCGAGACCTACGACACCAGCGGCGAGACCCGCAAAGAGCACGTAATCTCCGTCGCCGACTTCATCCGCGCCGTTCGCGAAGGCGCCGAGCCCACCGTCACCGCCGCCCAGGGCGTCACGGTCACCCGCATCGTCGACGCCATCTACCAATCCGCCGCCGAGCGAACCGAAATCCCGCTCGCCTAGCGCAAACGCTGCCTCAGCCGCGCTCCGCCATCGGCGTCACCGGGCGATCCATGTGCCCCACGTATTCGGCCCGTGGCCGGATGATCCGGTTGTTGCCCTGCTGCTCCAGCACGTGCGCCGTCCAGCCGCTCATCCGGCTGATCGCGAAGATCGGCGTAAACAGGTCCGGCGGAATCCCCAGCGAGGCATACACCGTCGCCGCGTAGAAGTCCACGTTGGAGTTCAGGTTCTTCTCCCGCAGCATCACGGCTTCCATCACTTGCGAAATGTCAAACCACTCGGCGTGACCTGAGGCCGGCGCCAGCTCCCGCGCGATTTCGCGCAAGATCGTGGCCCGCGGGTCGGCCGTGCGGTACACCGCGTGACCGAAGCCCATCACCAGTTCGCGATTCGCCAGCTTGTCCATCACCCAGGCTTCGGCTTCTTCTTCCGACTTCACCTGCAGCAGCATTTCCAGCACGGCCTGGTTGGCCCCGCCGTGCAGCGGCCCGCGCAAGGCGCCCACGGCCCCGGCGATCGCCGAGTGCATGTCGGTCAAGGTGGCGGCGATCACGCGCGCAGCGAACGTACTGGCGTTGAACTCGTGGTCGGCCTGCAGCACCAGCATCACGTCGATCGTCCGCGTCGCCTCCGGCTTGGGCGCTTCGCCGAAGTACGTGGCAAGGAACGACTCCGCAATCGAGCCGTCCGGCGGATCGAGCGGGTCGCGTCCCTCCAGCAGGCGGCCCGCCTGCGCCACGATGTTCGGCGTCTGCGCCAGCAACCGCACCGCCTTGCGCTCGGCGGCCTCCAGCGAGTCGTCGCCCTGGTCGGGATCGAAGCTGCCCAGCATGGACACCGCCGTCCGTAGGGCCACCATCGGGGTCGAATCGCCGGGCAGCGACGCCAGCATGTCCATTACCGGCCCCGGCAGATCGCGAGACTCGTTCAGTTGATTAGACAGCGCATCGAGCTGGCTACGCGATGGCAACTCGTCATGCCACAACAGGTAGGCGACTTCCTCGAACGAGGTCTCCGCCCCTACCAGGTCGGCAATATCGATTCCGCGGTAGGTCAACCGACCGACTTCGCCGTCTACAGAACTCAGCGCCGATCGGCCGGCTATGACCCCTCGCAGGCCGCTCTCTTTCGCTGCCATCAACGTCCCTCCTCGGTACTCGCCAGTTCAACGCAATTTCGGGCAGGCCAAACAACCGGCGGCGCCGGGCGGCCTGCGGCGCGGAGGGCGCAATGGCGCGCAACCGCGCCGACACCCATTGTAGGCGATGAACCGACGACTGCCCTCAGGCCGACTGAATCGACGGGAGCGCCGCGTCCCAGCCGGTGCGCTGCTCCGCCGCCGCGGCGAACCCCAGCGTCACCCCATCGGCCAGCCGCGGTCCAACCACTTGCAGGCCAATCGGTAAACCGTCCGCCGTCACCCCGGCGGGAATACTCACCGCCGGCTGCCCCGTCATGTTGAACGGGTACATGTGCTGGAACCACCGCTCCACCCACGAGTCCGGCGCGTCCGTCACGCCAGTCACCGGGTCCACCGGCAGCGGCGGCTGCAACAGCGCCGGCGTCATCACCACGTCAAAGTCCTGGTACAGCCGCTCAAACGTCGCCCACACGTCGCGACGGTCCGCCTCGGCCGCCAGGTACTCGGTCGCGCTGATCCCATGCCCGTGTTCCACCCGCGCCACCAGCGTCGCGTCCGAGACGCGCCGCATCTCATCCAGCCGGTCGCCCACGTTGAGCGCCAGCGATGCGTCGAACAGCGTCGCCCACGACTCGATCCAGTCGTCCAGGAATGGATCGACTTCCGTCACCTCGAACCCGTCGTCCGCCAGCGCCGCCACGGCTGCCCGGCATGGACCCAGCACCTCCGGATCGGCCTCCGCCTGACCAAACTGCGGCGCCCAGGCAATACGTCCGGACGTCGGTGGACGGCTCGCTATCGCCGCGTAACTCACGCCCTCCGTCGGCAGCGACGCCGGATCCGCGTGATCCTGGGCGGCAATCACGTCCAGAAGCAGCGCCGTGTCGGCCACCGAGCGCGCCATCGGCCCCAGGTGCGACATCGGCGCAAACCCGTGCCGCAGCGGCGCGTGCGGTACCCGTCCCAGGGTCGGCTTGTGGCCCACTACCCCGCAGCACGCGGCCGGAATGCGAATCGAGCCGCCCCCATCCGTGCCAAGCGCCAGCGCAACCTGTCCCGCGGCCAGCGCCGCCGCCGAACCGCTGCTCGATCCCCCGGGCGTATGTCCGGCCGACCACGGATTGCGCGTCGCCGGACCCAGTGGACTATGGCCAAAGGCCAGGTGCCCGTACTCCGGCATGGCGGTCATGCCCACGATCACCGCGCCCGCCGCCCGCAGCCGCGCCGCCGTTGGCGCATCGCGCGGTTCCCGGTTGCCCTTCATCAAGAGTGACCCAACCTCGCGGGGCAGACCGCCCACTGCCACCTGCTCCTTCACCGCGACCGGCACACCCGCCAACGGGCCTGGTGTTTCTCCGTTAGCGTGCGCCTCATCCAGCGCCGCCGCCGTCGCAAGCGCCCCGTCGGCGTCAACGTGGCGAAAGGCGTGCAGGTGGTCGTCGGTGGCGGCAATCCGGTCCAGCGACGCCGCCGTCACCTCGCGGGCGCTAATTCGACCTTCGCCGACAGACGCGGCAATCTCCCCTGCCGAAGCGCTGGGTAGTTCGCCGAGGTCCACCTGCGTCCCCCTCGCTCGGCCGCCTACCGGTCCGGAGCGATGAGCGGAATAGGCGTCAGCGTCGTATCCGCCGGCACCGTCGGAACGATGCCCGGGTTCAACACCAGGTCGTCAGGATTGGTTTCGTTGTAGAAGCCCGGCATGTGCGGCGTCGCCCGCACGTACCACACCAACTCCCAGATCTCTTCCTCGGACGTCCGCGAGCCGTATTCCGGCATGTCGCCGCGACCAGCCCAGATCTTGTAGAAAATCGCCCCGTCCGTCTGGTTCTGAACCTCCGGATGCGAGAAATTGCGCGGTCGCGGTACCAGCAACTGCACCTGCGGTCCGTTGCCATCCGCCAGGTGCCCATGGCACTTGGCGCAGGTGAACCGGTATTGGTGGTGGGCCCGCACCAAAACCGCTTCCGAAAGCTCCAGCGGATTCTTCTGGACTTCGAACTGCCCCGGCACCAACCATTCTTCGGTTTCCTGCCGCAGACCCAGCGAAGGAAGCCACGTGAACAACCAGAACATGCCGCCGAGCAGCAAGACCAGGATGACTATGGTGGTGTCGGTGACCGCCGAGCCGCTACGTTCCACGTGTACGCCCCTGTGCGTTCCGCACCGGGCGGAAGCCGCGCGATGTTAGCACCGACTCAGGCCTCCGCCACTGCAATGTCGCTCGGATTCGGTCGGCCCAGCGCTTGCCGCAGGAACGCGTTCACCCGCACCGCGTACTCGCCCAGCCGCCGCGGAAAGGCCCCCACGTGTCCCACGCTCGGCGGCTGCCAGATCATCCGCGGCTCGCCAGCCGCCTCGTAGAGCTCTTGCCCTACCTCCGTCGGCACGTAGCGGTCGGCCTGCCCGTGGATGATGAATACCGGTCGCGGACTGATCCGCCCGATATCGTCCGCCGGGTTCACTTGGCCTGGGTCCACCCCGCTGAAGATCCGCGCCATCAACTGCACCGGGCCGGCGAATGGAAACGCCGGAACACCCAGAAAAGCCTGGAACGAATGGTCTGTGGTATCCAGCAGCCGCGCGTAGGACGACTCGGCCACCACCGCGGCGATTCGCGGGTCGCGGGCCGCCGCCATGATCGCCGCCGCTCCGCCCATCGAATCGCCAATCACCGCCACCCGCTGCGGATCCACCCCCGGCAGGCCCACCACGACGTCTACGGCGTCGATCAGATCATCGACTTCGCGCGCACCCAGGGTGACCACGCCAGGATCGCTCAGGCCGTGGCCCCTGAAGTCGAAGACGAACGTGTTGAATCCCAACCGCCGCAGCATGTTGCCCTTGCCCACCATGTCCCGGTGCGTGCTCGCGATCCCGTGCGTCACGATCACCGTGCCCGCCGGATCGATCACCGGGCCGTACCAGCCTGCCAGGCTGGCGCCGTCGCGCGTGGGAACGTTGAGCCGCACCCAGCCGACGTCATAGTCCAGCCGCGTGGTCATGTCGTCCGCTTGCGGCGGGTGCGTCAGAAACCAGGCGGTCAGGCCCGACAGCACCACAAAGGCCAGCGCGCCCAGCGCCACCACGCCAACGCCCACCCGCAGGAGTAGTCGACCTATATTGATGCGCGGTCGCGGCACATACGCCAGCCGCCCCGGCCGCCGGGGCCGATGCATATCCTGGTAGACAGAACCCATGAACTGAAACGCTTACGTGGTGCGCGTGCGGCGTGCGGCAGAGAACGTGGCCTACACGATGTCACACTGCGTCAACTCTCAACGTAAGGAATCTCTCGTATGACCGTGCTGGAGTTCGGACCCGACGCCATTGAGCCGCGCGCGCTCGAGGCCGACCAGGCGCAAATGCTGGACGCCGTCATGCGGCAATCGCTGGGTGTGCGATCCGGCGAACGTGTGCTTGTGGTCACCGATCCCCCAAAGCGCCCCTTGGGCGAACTCTTTGCCTGCGGCGCCCTCCGCGCCACCCCGGACGTGCAACTCCTGCTCATGCCCGAGGCGCCCGACCACGGTAGCGAACCCCCCGCGCGGGTCGCGGAGGCGATGGCCCATGCCGATGTGTGCTTCCTGCCCACCAGCAAGTCCCTCAGCCACACCCACGCCCGCCGGAACGCCAGCGCCGCCGGCGCCCGCGTTGCCAGCATGCCTTCCATCACCTATGAGATGGCCATGCGCACGCTGCGGGTGGATTACGGCGACATCGCGCGCACGTCCGAGGCGCTGGCGGCTTTGCTGACCGCCGCCGACTCCGTGCGCCTGACCGCGCCCGGAGGCACCGACCTGTACCTCGACCTTCACGGACGCCAGGGCTTCGCCGACACCGGCGTCTTCACCGCGCCCGGAGCCTTCGGCAACCTGCCCGCCGGCGAGGCCTTCATCGCGCCCCTGGAGGGCCGCGCCCACGGCACCCTCGTGTTTGACGCCGCCCTGCCAGTCGATGATCCGCACGACGCCGTGTCCGTGGCCTCCATGGTCGTCGACGTGCGCGACGGCCTGGCCCAATCCGTCACCGGCCCCGGCGCCCGGGACCTGCAAGCCGTCTTCGACCGCCTGGGCGACGACGCCCGCAACATCGCCGAACTCGGGATTGGCACCAACCCCGCCACCCGCATCAGCGGCAACGTCCTTGAGTGCGAGAAGGTTGTTGGCACGGCCCACGTCGCCCTCGGCAACAGCCTCCACATCGGCGGCGCGACCGACGTGCCGTTCCACAGTGACGGTGTGATCAACCGGCCCACGATCCTGGCCGGCGACCTTTCGTTGATCGAGGACGGGCGACTGGCAGTGTGAGCGGGTTCGGGGCGCGGCTGGCGCGCATGGCCTCGGCTTCCGTGATCGCGCTGGTGCTGGCCGCCGCGACCTGCGGACCGCCGCGCGCGGCGGCGCCTGCCGCCACGCCCACGCCATCACCGTTGCCCACGTGGACGCCCATTCCATTCGCCACGGCCACGCCCCGCCCCACGCCGACCCCTACAGAGGCGCCAACCGTGATTGCCACGGCGCCCCCCGTGGCAACGGCGCCGCCCACGCCGGTCAGCGAATCCGAAGCCAGCCCAACCCCGCCTCCGCCGACCGCCTCACCCGAAGAACTTGCCCGCTACACCCTGGAAGAGCTCCAGGCGCGCCTGCCGGACCCTGCTGTCCTCTCCGAGCGTCTCGGACTCGCGGTGGTGCGCGGCGCCGACGAAGACATCACCGCCCGAAACTTCGGCCTGCAGGACCAATTCCTTGACCCGCTCCTGATCCGTCGGACCGAGCCGTTTCTGTTTGCCCTCCTATTCGTCGGACAAAGCGCCTCCAGCGTGGAGCGGTTGGTCGCTGACGAGTGGCTCAATGACCCTGGGCCGTTCCTGGAAACCGTGGCCAGCGGTCTTGTCCAGGGCTTCCAGACCTCCGACCGTCCAGCCGAACTGGCTGCACTCGTCGTGCAAGCGACGCCGCCCGTTGGTGACCGCGCCGCTGCGGCCCGCACTCGCGTCGTCAGCGGCACCGATGCCTTTGAGTCCCGGCTGCTCATTGCCGAGCAGGCGGACATTCTTGTGCTGATCTTGCAAATCGCGCGCGTGGACGAGGACTCGACAGCTGCGTTGCTGGATGACCTGGCGCTCGCCTCCGCTGTCCTGACATCGGAGATCCCACGAGGCTGACGGACGTATCGACGCCTGCAGCCGGACCGGAACCCGTAAGCGAGCTACCGGCCCCCCGGCGAGGCCGTCAGCGGCTTCGCTGTCAGCCGCGGGCCTCAGCGCAGCGTCCGCCGCACCGACGGCCTGGACCGCCTTGGATTAACCCCCGCTCCCCGGCGAACCCTGGGCAGCGGGCGACGGCGTCTCCTCCGCCGATAGCACAAGCTCCAGCGGCGACGCATCCGTATAACGCAACTCCAGCCGGCCTACCTGAACCAGTCGCAGAAAGTGCTGGCCTGGAGCGAAGTCGAACACGTCAAAGTGAAGCGGGATCGCATACGGCCCCAGCGTCCCGTTGGGCTCCGGTAGCAGCGTCGCAACCAGCGTCTCGTCCACGTATGCGCGGATCCAGCACGTCTCGGGTTGGAACTCCGTCCCCAGCATCTCGGGGCACGGATCCCACCCCGACGACCGTGTAATCCAAAGTTCCTGCAGTCCCGCCATCTCAACCTTGGTCGTGCCGAATTCGGCCTCGATCGTCACCCGGGCCTTGTCGGCCACGTCAAGCACAAACGGCTCGTCGGACGCCGGATCGTCCGGCCCGCAGGCCGCCAGTGCCAGCACCAGCGCAACACAGGCCGCCCACGCCAGTGCGCGCAGCCGCGTCAGGGTTGGAAGGTGGCGTCCTGAAAACATCTCCAATGTTCAATCTACCGCGAAAACCAGCCCCTGCCGCATGTAGGCTCCCGTCATGGCGCTTGACCAGCCCGTCGTGAAGCCGCGCTTGCTCGCCGTCGACGACGATCCCGAGATCCTGGACCTCCTGGATCGAGGCCTCAAGATTGAGGGCTTCGACGTCCGCATCGCATCCGATGGTCAGGCTGCCCTCCAGGCGCTCGCTGAGCATCCCACCGACGTCGTCGTGCTGGACGTCATGATGCCCGGCCTCGACGGACTCGCCGTCATCCAGCGCATTCGCGAAACCAGCGATGTCCCCGTCCTCTTCCTCAGCGCTCGTGAGCGTGTCCGCGACCGCATCGCTGGTCTTGACGCCGGCGGCGACGACTACCTGCCCAAGCCCTTCGCCTTCGGCGAACTGGTCGCCCGTCTTCGCGCCCTCCTCCGCCGCCCCGGTACGCCGGAGTCCGATCGCCTCGTCTTTGCCGACCTCCAGCTGGATGAAACCGCTCGCCAGGCCACCCGTGCGGGAACCGTCGTCCCGCTGACCGCGACCGAGTTCGACCTGTTGCGCGTCTTCATGCGCCAACCCAGGCGCGTCCTCTCCCGCGAGCGCCTGCTGGAGGCTGCCTGGGGGTTCGCGCCTGACACCATTTCCAACGTCGTGGACGTCTACGTTGGCTACCTGCGCCGCAAGCTGGAAACCGACGGTCGCCCCCGCCTCATCTGGACGGTCCGCGGCGCCGGCTATGTACTGCGCGAGGACGGCGCATGAGCATCCGCCTCAAGCTCCGCCTCCTGTACCTCGCCTGCATCGCCCTCACCGTTACCGTCTTCGGCATCGGGCTCCAACTCCTCCTCATGGCCCACGTCGATACGGAAGTCGACGAAACCCTCCGCAGTCGCGCCCGCGAAGTCGTCCGCGTGGCGCAAGTCAGCGGCGGCCTCACCGGCGTTCGACCTGAGGTCGGCATGCTCATCGAGCTTCCTGTCGACCAGCTCCGCGAACGCGAGGTCTACCTTCAGGTGCTCGATCCGCAGGGTCGTCCTGTCGTCGCTTCCGTCAACCTGCGGGGCCAGTCCCTGCCCGTGACCGACGGCGCCATGCGCGTCATCGAGACACAGCGGGAATCCGTCGAAACCATCAACGTCGCCGGCCGCTTCCGCCTGCGCGTCCTCAGTGTCCCGATTCTCCGTGGCAACGAGCTCGTCGGCGTGCTGCAGAGCGCCCAGTCGCTGCAACTGGCTGATAGCACCACCCAACGCTCCCGCAACCTCCTCATCGGCGGGGCGGCCGTCGTATTCGTCGTCGCGTCCCTCAGCGCCCTCTATCTCACCCGCACCGCCGTCAATCCCGTGGCTGAAATCACCCGTACCGCCGAAGCTATCTATCGCCAGGGCGACCTGAGTCGTCGTATCAACATCGGTGCCGGCAAGGACGACCTCAGTGCCCTCGGCCGAACCTTCAACCGTATGCTCGACCATATTGAGGACAGCGTGGAAGCCCAACGCCGCTTCGTCGGCGACGCCTCCCACGAACTCAAAACGCCCCTCACCGTCATCCGCGGCAACGCCGAACTCCTCGGCCGCGACCCCTCCGGAATCGACGACACCGCCACCGCCGCCATCACACGCGAGGCCGACCGCATGCAGCGCATCGTCAACGACCTGCTCGCCGTCGCCGAGCTCGATGCGCCCGGTGAACTCAAGTTCGAACCCGTCAACCTCCGCACCCTGGTCGTGCGCGTCCTGACCGACTTGGGCCCTGTAGCCGCCGGCCGCTCCCTCGTCCTCGCCGGCGCCGACGCTGCCTGGGTCTTCGCTGACGCCGACAAGCTGGAACGCGCCCTCCGCAACCTCGTCCAGAACGCCATCACCGCCACTCCGGACGATGGCGTCATCCAGGTCAGGCTCACCGTTCGCGACCGTACCGTCGCCCTCACCGTCAGCGACAACGGCCCGGGCATCCCCGCCGCGCATCTCCCGCATGTCTTCGACCGGTTCTATCGGGTGGACCCCGCCCGCTCGCGCGCCGGTGGCGGCACCGGTCTGGGCCTCACGATCGTGCGCAGCGTTGCCGAAACCCACGGCGGCAGCGTCCAGGCCCGCCACGCCGACCTCGGCGGTGCCGAACTTGAAATCCGCCTCCCGGCCGGCCACCCGCCCGCGCATGGTGAGCTACCCACGCCTTCATAGTCAGCCTGTCCAGCCGCCAACCCTGAGCCGGTCCGCCTACCGCTCCAAATCCCTGCCCTCTTAGCGTTCTCTCATCTAGCCGTCCTAACCTCGTACACAACTGGAGAAGCGCTTGGGGTGGTGCTTCTAACCAAGGAGGGCGGACATGTCCCCACCAATCAGATCCTCTGGACACCGGCTGGTCGATCGTCTTCGAACTGAAGGCGCGCGGGTAGCAACCTACCGAACCGGGCAGATCGTCCTGGAGCCCGCGTTAGCCCCCGGGCGCGTCGGCATTGTGTGCAGCGGCAGCGTCACCGTCTGGCGCATCAGCCCCAAAGGCCGCCAGCTCGCCACCGCCTCGCTCCGCGAGGGTGACTGGTTCGAAAACGTCTTTCCCACCGGCGGCCAGCAACGCACCAGCATCGAAGCCGACCGTCCCGTCACGATTGCCTGGTTTGACGTCCCGGGCTTTCGCCACTTAGTCCAGCGACGCCCCGTGATCCTGCAGGATCTGCTCCGGCGCCAGTCGTCCCGGCTCGTCGCCGTCCAGCGGCGCGCCGCGCAAACCGCGCTCAACACCGTCGCTGGCTCCGTCGCCCTGGCCATCCTCCAGATGGCCGAACAGGAGCACGCCACCGATCTGCGCGTCACCCACGAGCAACTGGCCCAGCGTCTCGGCACCGTTCGTGAGAGCGTCAGCCTCGCCGTCAACAAGCTGCGCCGCGCCGGCGCTCTGGCCCCATCCGGCGGTCGGAAGCGCCTCATCTCCATCCTCAGTCTTCCTAGACTCCAGCAGCTCGCCGGTGCCCGACCACAGGCCCGCTAGACCTTCCCCCAGCCCGGTGCGGAGACGCCCCCCACGGCGTCTCCGCACCACCCCGGCCATCCCCTCGCCCCGCACGTCTCCTCTTCTTCTCCAATCTCACGTCTCTTCCCTCTCCACGCTTCCCTTCCTCAGCTAGACTCCCCATCCGTCCACCCCTGACTCCCCGGCTCTCTCCGTGCCCTACACCTCCTTCCTCACGACCCTCCGCTGCGCCGAAACCGGTGCAGCCCACGACCCCACCGTCCTTCAATCCGTCAGCCACGGCGCCGGCGCAACCCTCCTCCCCGAATACGATCTTGACGCCGTCCGCGCCGCCGTCACACCTGACCACATCCACCAGCGCCCCCACGACCTCTGGCGCTTCCGCGAACTCCTGCCCCTCGACAATCCCCTCCAGGCCCCCGACCTCGGCGCCGGTGCAACCCCTCTCCTCCGCCTGAACCACCTGGGCCGGCGCTTCGGCCTCACCAACCTCTGGCTCAAGGACGAGGGCGCCAACCCCACCGGCACCTTCAAGGCCCGCGGCGCCGCCGTCGGCGTGGCCCGCGCTTACGAGCTCGGCGTCCGCGACATCGCCATTCCAACCGCCGGCAACGCCGGCAGCGCCTGGGCCGCCTACTGCGCCGCCTGGGGCATCACCCTCCGCGTCGTCATGCCCGTCAACACCCCTGACCCCATCAAGGCCGAATGCGTCGCCTACGGCGCCGACGTCACCGAAGTCCGCGGCGTTATCAGCGACGCCGGCCGCATCGCCTCCGAACGCGCCGCCGAAGCTGGCTGGTTCGACGCCTCAACCATGAAAGAGCCCTACCGCGTCGAAGGCAAAAAAACCATGGGCCTCGAAATCGCCGAAGCCTTCGACTGGGATCCGCCCGATGTCGTCCTCTACCCCACCGGCGGCGGCGTCGGCCTCATCGGCGTCTGGAAAGCCATGCGCGAACTCGCCGACCTCGGCTGGCTCAAGGCAACCCCGCCCCGGCTCATCGCCGTCCAGGCCAAGGACTGCGCGCCAATCGTCGAAGCCTTCGACTCCGGCTTGCTGGATGCCGAACGACCCGATGACCCCCGCACTGTCGCCAACGGCCTCCTCGTCCCCCTCCCCTTCGCCCACCGCCTCATCCTCCGCATCCTCCGTGAAACCGGTGGCACCGCCGTCGCCGTTGATGACGACCAACTCGTCCATGCCATGCGCCAGCTCGCCGACCTGGAAGGTGTCCTCGCCGCCCCCGAAGGCGCCGCCCTCGTCCCCGCCCTCACCACCCTGCTCGAACGCGGCGACATCGGCCCCGACGAACGCATCGTCCTCCTCAACACCGGCAACGCCCTCAAATACACCCACCTCGTCGACCGCCCTGCCCGGCTGCCCATCGACCCCTTGCCCGCCTGAACACCGCCCAGCGCCCCGCCGTCCTCGTTACCGAACCCATCCACTAGGACGGCGTCCGCGCCCTTGAGGAATTCGCCACCGTTATTCGACCCCAACGGCCCGGCGAAGCCGCCAGCCTGGCCGCCGTTATCGACGCCTTCCCAACCTGCGCCTCATCCGGAAACAAGGCGTGGTGAACGCTCCAGCAACCCCGCGACACCCTCGGCCACGTAGCGCCGCAGCCACGTGTAACCCGTTGGCGCGGAGATCCCAAAGCGCTGGCACAGCTCGCGCCAGTCGGCCCCCGGCTGCGTGGCCAAGCCCCCACATTCGGCTCGCAAGTCGCTCACCCGTCGCTCCGCAAACGGCCCATCCCGGTCCTCCACTTCATGCCCGAATGTGTAAACCATGTCCCCGAACACCTGTAGACCATGTGTCCGTTCCAGACAGAGAGGGAAGAGGCGGTGGCCGCAGGGTTTTTGACGCCTCCCACCGTTGCTCTCCTCGGGGAGAGGGAACTTGATGCAAAGGTCTTCAGAGGGAGCGGAGACCAGACGCCGCTGCACTCCGGGGGCAGGGTCCGATTCAACGTAGGCCACTACCCGGCCGGATGATCGGTTGGGGCTGCTGGCTCCGTACCCTACAATCCCGCCAGTTCAAGTTGTGATTCGTGACCCTGAGCGTGTGGAGCCGCCAGATGAGGAAGCTGGTACGCACCGCGGTGCTTGGGCTCGCGGCCGTGCTGCTGACGGCGCTGCCGGCGCACGCGAGTTGGCCAACCACCTGCGTGGAACTCAACGATCTTGTTGAGTATCGCCTGGGTAATCACGGAAACATCGGCATCTACGAGCGCGTGTTCGGCGACCAGGCCGAGCAAGCCTGCCGGAACGACCATCGGAACGATGTCCGCCGCGTCTCGACCTGGGCGCGTCCTGGCCTCCCGGCGCCCGCGGACGCAGCTCCCATCGTGTTCAATGACTTGGGCTGGGACAGTGCGCAATTGCAGAACCGCATCGCCCAATACATCGTGGAAAAGGGCTATGGATACGACACCGACGTGCTCGCGGGAGGCACCGAGGTAGCGATTCCAGCCCTGCGGCGCGGCGACAGCGACGTCATGATGGAACTCTGGCTGCCCAATGCCAGCGAAGCATGGGAAGCGGCAACGATCGCCGGAGAGCTGGTTTCTCTGGGCGAAAGCCTGAGCAAGCTCTCGCAGTCGGCCTTCATGATTCCCGCCTATGTCCAGCAAGCGCATCCCGACCTCGACAGTGTGGACGACTTGAAAGAGGAGCGGTTCCAACGTCTATTCGCCACCCCTGAAAGCGGCGGCAAGGCCCGACTGGTGTCCTGCCCGCAAGGCTGGGCCTGTAATACCGTGAACGCCATTCAGGTTGCGAGCCATGGACTTGTCGATCATGTCCAACTCGTCACCCCTGAGTCCGAGGCGGCCTTGCATGGCGACTTGTTCGCCCGATACGAGAAAAAGGAACCCTGGCTGGGCTATCTGGACAGCAGCATGGCCCCGTCGCTCAAGCTGGATATGGTGCAACTGCAAGAGCCGCCGTACAGCCACCAATGCTGGGCAACGACCAAAGCGTGCGCCTATGACGACACGACCCTTGTGATCGCAGTGCCTCCGCAACTGCTGCTGCGCGCCGCCGATGTGGCCGTCATGTTGCGGAAGTGGGAATTGAACGCCAACCAGTACCGGTCCTTGTCGGTCTGGCGAATCGACAACCAGGCCGGCTACGGCGATACCGCCATCTGGTGGCTCACCAACAACGAGGACATCTGGGGCCAGTGGGTAACCGCGGAGGCAAGGACCGCTATCCGCGAGGCGCTGGCCGCTGGCGAACGCGCCGACGGCTGGCCTGACGACTAGCGATACTGACCACCGAGTTGTGAGACATGGCTGATCGGCCGGACCGACCACCCAGTGCCCCGCTACCCGCATGAACGCAACCCAGCGCCCCACCGTCCTCCTCACCGAACCTATCCACCAGGGCGGCATCGACGCTCTTGAGGAATTCGCCACCGTCATCCGACCCGACCGCCCCGATGAACCCGCCATCCTCACCGCCGCACCCGACGCCAATGCCATCATCGTCCGCGTCGCCCCCATCACCGCTGCCGTCATCGATGCCGCCCCCAACCTGCGCTGCATCCAGAAACACGGCGTCGGCGTCGACAGCATTGATGTCGACCACGCCACCAGCCGCGGCATCCCCGTCTGCTACACCCCCGAGGCCAACGCTGCCTCCGTCGCCGAATTCACCGTCGCCGCCGCCCTCGCCCTCCTCAAGCGAATCCCCGATCGTGACCGTCTCGTCCGAGCCGGCGGCTGGCGCGACAGCGGCGACCTGCCCGCCCACGAAATCGCCGGACGCACCGTCGGCATCATCGGCAGCGGTCGCGTCGGCCTCCGCGTCCTCCGCGCCTTCACAATGGGGCTGGATATGCAGGGCCTCGTCTACGACCCCTTCGTCCCCGCCCAGGTCGTTCGCGACCACGGCGGCCAACCCATCGATTCACTCGAAGAACTCCTCCAGCGCGCCGACATCGTCACCCTCCACACCCCCCTAACGCCCGACACCCGCCACCTCATCAACGCCGAACGCCTGGCCCAGATGCGCTCCAACGCCATCCTCGTCAACACCTGCCGCGGCCCCGTCGTCCACGAACAAGCCCTCGCCGCCGCCCTGCACCGGGGAACCATCGCCGGCGCCGCCATCGACGTATTCGAACAGGAACCCCCCACCGGCAGCCCACTGCTCGATGCTCCCAACTGCCTCTTCTCCCCCCACGTCGCCGGCATCACCCTCCAAACCAACGTCCGCACCGCCGCCCACTGCGCCGCCGAAATCCACCGCATCCTCCACAACCACCCGCCCCACTGGCGCATCAACTAACCCCCAAACGGCCCCGTGCTCCCCGCTTCTCTCAGTCCTGCCATCGCTCCCCTCGCTCCGATGCCGTCACTCGCTATCCTTACCAAGGAAACCCGCCCGGAGCCTAGGCATGACCGGCGACGTCTTCTATCAGGAAATCAAATCCGTTGGCTCGCCCCGCGGCTCGATCGTCCCCGAGGGCGCCACAACCGAGGAAGTCAACGGCGAAAGTGTGCTCCGCATTCCGGCCGCCACGACCCGCGTGGACACCCCCATCATCTTTCCCGGATTCCGCATCATCGTGGAAGGCGATGAACTCCATGTCTCCGGCGACACCATCGTCGACGCCGCCATCTACGGTGAGACCCTCGAAGCCCAGGGCGCCGTCGTTTCCTCCGACAAGGAGATTGAAGTCGCGGGCCTGCTGCAGGCCGTCGGAGTCCGTGGTAAGACCGTGCGCGCCGACCGCATCGAAGCCGGCCGAGTGGAGGCCAACCTCAACGTGCGGGGCGCCAACGCGGTGATCGCCCGCTCCATTGTCGTCAGCAACGGCGGCGTTCGGTCCCCGCTGCTCGTCACCGAGTCCCTGGAAGGCGACGACCTCGCCGACGCTTCGAAGTCGTGGACAGACGGCGTTGCCGCCGGCGACGTTCCGGACTGGCTGCAGAGCGGCTGATCGCAAACACAACGGAATCGGCCGAAACGGCGCCGGCCTACAGCGCCTTCGCCGAGATATACGACGCCTGGCAACGTCTGTACGGCCTGGAATACGCCATCCTCGTTGCCCCCCGCGTCAACCAGCGTCTTGCCCACCACGTCGGCCGCCCCAGGATCCTCATCGACCTCGCCTGCGGCACCGGCACCCACACCGTCCTCCAGGCCCACGGCGGCACCCGCGCCATCGGCATCGACCTGTCGGAAGCCATGCTCCATCAAGCCCGCCGCCGCGCCGCCGGCCGCCCCATCACCTTCCTCCAAGCCGACATGCGCACCTTCGACACCGTCAAGCCCGTGGACGCCGTCACCTGCCTCTACGCCAGCCTCAACCACCTGTCCCATCCTGAAGACCTCACCCGCACCTTCACCCGCGTCGCCGCCCACCTCCGCCCCGGAGGCGTCTTCATCTTCGACCTCAACTCAGAACACGCCTTCCAAACCCTCTGGCGCAACCCCGTCACCGAACACGGCCCCGACTTCACCCTCCACCGCCGCTTCGAGACGGACGGCCCCCAAACCACCATGCACCTTCAGATCGACCGCCCAGGCCGCCCATCAGTCCACGACACCCTCACCGCCCGCGCGTTCCCCGAAACGCACATCCGCACCGCCCTGATCCACGCCAACCTCACCCTCACCGACCTGACCCACTTCAACCCCTTCCCCACCGTTCCCGGAACCACCCTCAAACAACTCTGGACCGCCACCCGCCCCTGATCCTAGCTGGCATTCCGCGACCCCCGTGTGCCTGCTCTGTTCCCCATCCAATCTCGCTTCTCACTTCTCTCAACTCACTCCCCCCGCCCCTTGCATGTCTTACTCAATTAGTGTACGATATTCCCAGGCTCACCGCAACCCCAACTCACGCGGCCCACCCCCAAAAACGCGCTAAATCTCGCGCCCGCCGGGCCGGGAACCCCCCGAAGGGGTTCCCGGCCCGGCGGGCGCGAGTACCCCACAAAACCGCCGCTGTCTCGCCCGGATATACTCGGGTGCCGGTCACCTGAACCGGCACGGCCCGGCGGCTGCGGTACCGTTCCGCCCGCTCGCAAACGGAGGCGCGCCTTGGCAGAGCAACAACCTGTCTCCACCAACGGCCGCGCTGGAGGCGACGACGCTTCCAACGGCGTGCTGGAGCAGCTCACCGACGACCAGCTCCGCTGGATCTACCTCATCATGCGGCGCATCCGCCGCTTCGAAGAAACCGCCGAGGAAGCCTTCCGCGCCGCCAAGATGCGCGGAGCCCTGCACTTCTACATCGGCGAGGAAGCCACCGCCACCGGCGTCTGCGCCGCCCTGGACGATGGCGACTTCATCACCAGCACCCACCGCGGCCACGGCCATTGCATTGCCAAGGGCGCGCGCATGGACAAGATGATGGCCGAACTCTTCGGCCGCACCACCGGCTACTGCGGCGGCAAGGGCGGTTCCATGCACATCGCCGACATCGAACTCGGCAATCTGGGCGCCAACGGCATCGTCGGGGCCGGCATCCCCATCGCCACCGGCGCGGCCCTGGGCTCCAAGCTGCGCAAGGACGGCAAGGTCACCGTCGCCTTCTTCGGCGACGGCGCCGGCCCCACGGGCGCCTTCCACGAGGGCGTCAACGTCGCCGCCACCATGAACCTGCCGGCCGTCTT
>DAOUJT010000115.1:0-7283 GCA_034422315.1 Chloroflexota bacterium
AGACCACTTCCGAAAATGAACCAATAGAATTGCCGCCGCCCTCAACGATGAACTTCAAGCTCACCAGCGATTGCCGGCGATGTGGCCGCTCGTCCAGAGTTCGCCGAGCCGATATTTGTCAAGCCAAGGATTGAGTTCTTCGGCGTTGAGCCGGTGGAGTTGGGTGGCGCCGTCAGATTTTTCGCAGATGATGATGGCCTCGGGCGTGTCCGAGAGGGCGTCGACCAGGACGTCGGAGTGGGTGGTGACGAAGAGCTGGGTGCGGGCGGAGGCTTCGACGAGGAGTTTGGCGACTTCCGGGATGATGTCGGGGTGGAGGCCTAATTCCGGTTCTTCGAGGCAGATGACCGGCGGGGGTCGGGGTGGCAGAGGATTGAAAGCAGGCAGAGGTAGCGGAGGGTACCGTCGGAGAGGCGTTCAGCAGGCACCGCGTGGCGCAAGCTATGTTCATGAAAGAATATCCGTACCTGGTTGCCGGTGACATCGATACGAACATCTTCGACTTCCTGATAGAAGGTCTGTAGACCGCTGAGTATTCTGTTCCTTATGTCAGGCCGATTCAGCAAGTCGCTGAGCACTACTCCGAGATTGGAGGCATCTTCCAACAGGAAGTCCTTGGGCAGATCTGTACTCTGCGGCCGGCGGGTCGGTGTGAGGCGTCCGAAGTTCCATTCACGATAGAATCTCATACGACCGAATTGATCCGCAACCCACGTTACTTCCGGGTAGGAATCGGGGTCGCGACGCTGCGACAGGATCGACTGATCAGGCATTAGTTCTTCCCGCTTGATAGGACGCTCTGACCTAGACTTAAAGTCGCTGGTCAGCGCATTGATTATCGGTGCACCTCCCTGATATCGATAATAGAAGCCAGCGTTGGCGTTGATTGCAGGTAGATTCTTGTCCTCAACAGATTCGTCCTGGAGATCGAAGCGCTGCGTCGTTTCCTTGAAGGACAGCCTGTACCCAAATAGCTTCACATCCAGACCGACGGCGCACGTCTCGCTGACTTGCCATGAGTGCTGTATTTGTTTTGGATATTCGATGGTCGTATCCAACATCGCCTCGCCAAGTCGGTCGGCTCCTTTCCAGAGCCATTCGTGGACGCCTCCGCCTTCACGAATCGGCGCTTGCAGGTCGCGGGGAGCGGCGGCGAGCAGGGACAGGGCTTCGATGAGGTTGGACTTGCCGGAGGCGTTGGGGCCGATGAGGACGTTGAGGGGTTGGAGCGGGAGTTCGGGGGTGTCGGGGCCGAAGGAGAGGATGTTCTGGAGGCGGATGGAGCGGAGGAAGCGCTTGCCGTCCATGGGTTACGCCAGGTGGAGCGGTGGACGCCGGGTGAGCGGGCGACGCGGTGGGGTCAGCGTTTCGGCGCGCGGGTGAATCGACAGCAGCAGTGTCTTGAGGGTTGGCTGTGTGAGCTTCCGCTTCCGGGGCTTCGATTGGGCGTGGGCGTTCAATTCAGGTGCGTGGGACGGCGGGTTGTCCATTCTAGGGTGTGCCCCGGAACTCCCGGCGTCTAGTCCGAAGTGTTGCCGTCGCCCGTCGAGGCTAAGCGTTCAGACTGCCGCCTAGACGCTTCGTCAGGCTTGACGCCGCCGGTTGTGCCGAGGGGTTCGGGTGGCGGCGGGCGCTCGGTGATGCGGGACGGGGACGAGTTAACTCCGCCTTTCCACACCATGCCGCCTTTGAAGGCATAACCGCCAGCGGACGTGGCGCGTCTGACGTCTGTGTTGGCTTCCAAATCGCTGCTTTTGTGCGCAGGTCGACCGAGACGCCGTAAGCGCTGCCGGAGCCTAGCGCGAAGTGTCATGGTCTTCCGAGGGCGCCTGCTCGCCATTCCGCCGGCCATTCCGCACACCGGCCGCAATCATCTCCAGGGTGACGATCGGCTCAGGGGGTGGAGGACGCTGTTTGACTCGGGAGACATCCGGATTACGGCCATGTTTCGCCAACCCATCTCTAAAGACATAACCCTTGAACCACGCCGAGCCTTTGCTGTCGCTATCAGCCATCAGACTGTTTCACTTCCTGGCCGTGTCCCGGCCCTCGGTGCGGAAACTCGATGTGGACATCCGATCCATCTTTAGCGAAGTAAAGCAGCGGAACAGTCCCTGTCTGGTGTCCCTCACTATCATACATTATGACGTCTTTCAGCAACAACTCCCGCATTTTTCCCGTCTCAGAGAAGATATGCACCCAACCAGCGTATATGATTCCACGGTTAAAATCCCTTACATGCACGTATTCGACTTCCTCCCCGGATGATGCAAATGTGAAGTCCCAGACATCTTCGTGACCGTATTTACTGGTTGCCTTCATCAGAAGAAGAAGTTTGTTTAGCAACTTGTAGTTTGCTACATATATCCAGACGATTGCCAGCACGAACGACAGCACAGCAGAAACGATGATCTCGTCTACGAATTCACCCCGCAACAACCGGGTGGATCCTGGGCCATCAATGCCGAAGTCCGAGAAATTTCGCCCGAATACCCTGTAGCCTACATACGCTATTGCATATGTCGACATACCAAACAGAAAAGCTCTAATCACAAATTCCGCCTGCCCAGGCTTTTCTTTCGCTGCGTAGCGCGCGTCGATCTGGGCCCAGATCAGGCCGGGCAGGAAGATGATGGCGAGCTGGACGAGGATGATGTCGATGAGGGTCAGACCTTCGGCTGATGTGGCGGCTGACGGTGTTGAGCCAATGCCGCGTCGTACAGGTAATTGCGCGCAGCGTCGAACCGCCCATCCCACGCTCTCTGCGCAATCCCCGTTTGGGGGATTGGCCCGGCCACTTGCGTGCCACCGGTCTTGCAGGGACAGGGGATTTTAGCAGGAGGGCCTTAGAGGCTGCGGGTGGTGGATTGACGCGGGTCTTCCTTAAACAAGTTCTGGGCGGGCTCACCACGAACGGTTGGCGGAGGGTGGGCGTCGTTGGTCAGGCTGGGTTGCCAGGGGTGGCTTGGGTGGGGTTCGGTAGGTGGCTGCTGCTGGGTCCCGGCCGCGGACGCCGGGATGGCGGAGGTTGGTTGCTGTAGCCGGGGGTGTGGTTCGACACGGTCCTTCGGGGACTCCGGCCCGGCTCACCACGAACGGGGTGAGGAAGGCTCAGTGCGAACGGCATTACGGATGGCCACGACTGGAAGCGGCCGGCCGGAGTCGCGGCTCCTACCAGAGCGGACTTAGCGGCGCGGGGGCGGGGGACGTGGTGGCGGGGGCGGTGGGGCAGAGAATGGCGTGGGGCCACCGGGACCAGTCCCTCTTGTCTCGGTGTCGTCCGGCTCAGGATGAGGCATATGCGGCGTGAACGCTGTCCAACGCCTCCTGATAGCTCTTTCGCAGTGTCGACGCGGCCCAGAAGCTCTCAGGGAAATGCACGGCATACATTTGCTTTGTCAGCAGACGGACTGACTCTCGGGCATCCGGCGATGCCTGGTTCCACCACAAGTCGTCCCAATCGTGAGCCATAAGCCCGTACTGGCGACTGGCAGCGGCCGCTTCCGCAGCGGTGACGGCCGGGCGAAACGTCAACTCGGCGATCGTGGCGACGGCAATCACGGCCGATGCGGCAAGAACGATGCCGTTCGGCGCGTAGTTGACGACGAGATCGCTGACGACGATTGCCGCGCCAAGAGCAATGACGATCATGAGGAATTGGTGTGCCAGCCTCGATCGTTCGGCTACTCGGCGAAGGTATCGCTGGTGGTATTCGCACCCGATCAGGCCGTGCCAGACCGCTTGGGTTACGTCGAACCGGCCGTCATCTTCGGTCATTGCGTCTCCCTTTGAAGGACCGTTCCGGTTCGCCACCTTGCACATTGTATCCCGCGGGTCCGACCAGCCCGCAGTGAGCGCCAGCTTTGCAACTGGATGCCTGGGCCCTGTGTCTGCTCAATGGATTGGCGGCGGCCGTTCGTGGGCGAGGGCCCGGGCCGATACCGGAGTGCTCTGCAGCCAGGCAGCGCGGAAGGCACGGGGTGGGATGCGGGGCAGGGTATCGCGGGCGACGAGGAAGACTGGTTGGGACGCTGGGTTGCTGCGGCCTGTGTGGTTCGACAGGGGTCTCCGACGGACTCCGAACCGGCTCACCACGAACGGTTTGGCGGCTGTGATGTTGGTTGCTCGGAAGACGGGTGGGTCACAGACCCACCCCTACGAAAGACGGGACGCGGTGGTTCGACACGGGTCGCTGCGGACGGCGGCCCGGCTCACCACGAATGGAAGGGACGGATCAGTAGGGGAGTTGGGTGTTGGGGTTTTGTTGGATGTGGTGGGCCTGGGCGACGCCGAAGTTTTCCTGGATTTGGAGGGAGTGGCCGCCGTCGACGACGAGGGTGTGGCCGGTGATGAAGGATGCGTCTTCAGAACAGAGGAAGGCGACGGCGGCGGCGATGTCCTCAGGGCGGCCGCAGCGGCCGACGGGGTACTGGGCTTCGAAGAATTCGTAGCCGGAGGGGTTGTCGTCCCAGATGCCGGCCTGGATGTTTTCGGTGACGATGTGGCCGGGGGCGATGGCGTTGACGCGGATGCCGTCGCGGCCGTACTCAACAGCCATCTGGCGGGTGGCGGCGATGAGGGCGGCTTTGCCGGTTTCGTAGACGAGGGCGCCGGGGGCGACGAGCAGGCCGTGGATGCTGGAGATGTTGACGATGCTGCCACCACCGGCCCGGCGCAGGTGGGGCACGCCGAACTTGGCGGACAGGTAGCTGGCCTTGACGAGGACTGCCATGGCACGGTCGTAGACGTCGGGCGGGACGTCTTCGGCACCGCCGGTCATGGCTTCCATGGCGGGGTAGGCGTTGTTGACGATGATGTCGAGGCGGCCCCAGCGGTCGACGGCGGCCTGGATCATGGCCCGGATCTGGTCGATTTCACCGACGTTGGTGGCGCGAGCGGCCGCAACGCCGCCGGCGTCCTGGATTCGGTCGGCGCGCTCCTGGGCGCCTTCAGCGTTGATGTCGGCAATGAGGACGGATGCGCCTTCGGCGGCGAGGCGTTCGGCGATGGCGCCGCCGATGCCGGTGGCGCCGCCGGTGACGACGGCGCCGAGGCCCTGGAATCGAGGGGTTGTTGCTGTCATGGTTCGCTGTCCTTCGCTACGAGCCAGGTAGTTGCCGGGCCGACGAGTTAGCTAGCCAGGCTGAGGTAGTGGACGGGGGCGAGGCCGGATTGGGTGCGCCATTGGTTGAAGGTCATGCCGTCGATGAGGAAGAGGCGGTCTTTCATGGTTCCGCTTTCGATCATCCGCTGAGCATCGTCCGAGAAGCTGCCGGTGGTGATGAGGTAGGCGCGGTCGGCGCCGTGGAGGGACATGGATCCGAGGAGGTCGCTGACGGCCCGGTACTCAACGGCCTGGTCATGCGACTGCAGCTGGCACTGCACGATTGCCGACGGTCGCGACTGATCGCCGCCGGATTGGAAAGTCCTGATGTCGATTCCGCGGCTGGAAGCGTCGTCCGCGATCTGCACGTCTTCGTTATCGAGGCGACGTTCGAGCGTTTCGGCGACTACGCGTTCGAACTGGCTGGGGACAACGACGTAGAGGGCCTCGCCCTGGTATTCGGTCTGGATGGGCTGGGCGGGCTGGGCGGGCTGGGCGGGCTGGACCTCGGGCACCGGGGCAGTCTCGGTCTCGGGTTCGGGGTCCTGAGCAACAGAGAGTTGACGCTCTTGTTCTTGGAGGTTCTGCCGTTGTTCGGTCATTGCCGCCAATCTCTCCTCGTATTCGGTCTTGAGGCGATCCACTTCAGCTTGACGTTGGGCAAGTCCGTCGTCTCGCGGAGACGCACGCGACCTGACCAGTTCGAGTTGCGCACGATGCTTCCGGCGCACCTCTTTCAACTCAGTCTCGTGACTGCCCTTCAGCGCCTCGACGGTCAAGGCTTGATTGGCTTGCAGTTGTTCGATGCCTTCTCGAGAGAGCGACATATAGAGGGCAATAAACCAACAGATCAGCGTCCAACCCAGGAAGAAGTTAAGTGCAACCACCATTGTCTTTTCACGATGAATCTTGGTGGAAACTATGATTGTTGGAAGAAAATATAGAACAATTATCGCGATAACCGTGAAGAAGCCGCCGATACCTTCCACGTAGCCGACTCCTTTCTATTCAGACATGTGGAGGCGCCTCAGGCTGGCGCGACGGCCTTGGCCTCCGTGGATTTCGCCGCAGCCGATTCGGTCCCGGAGCCCTGTGATGCCCGGACGGCGGCTTGGCCGTTGCGCGATTGGCTGCGGCGAGGGGCGCCGGGGGCAAGGACGCGTTGGAGGTATTGGCCGGTGTAGCTATCGGGTTTGGCGGCGACGTCTTCGGGGGTGCCTTCGGCGATGAGTTCGCCCCCGGCGTCGCCGCCTTCGGGTCCCAAGTCAATGATCCAGTCGGCGGACTTGATGACGTCGAGGTTGTGTTCGATGACGATGACGGTGTTGCCGGCGTCGGCCAGGCGCTGGAGGACCTGGATGAGTTTGCGGGTGTCGGCGAAGTGGAGGCCGGTGGTGGGTTCGTCGAGGATGTAGACGGTTTTGCCGGTGGCGCGCTTGGAGAGTTCGGAGGCGAGCTTGATGCGCTGGGCTTCGCCGCCGGAAAGGGTGGTGGCGGGCTGGCCGAGGCGGATGTAGCCGAGGCCGACATCGACGAGGGTGCCGAGCTTGCGCTCGATGGACGGGATGTTCTGGAAGAAGGTGTGGGCGTCTTCGACGGTCATGGCGAGGACGTCGGCGATGGTTTTGCCCTTGTAGGTGATGTCGAGGGCTTCACGGTTGTAGCGGGCGCCTTCGCAGACCTCGCAGCTGACGTAGACGTCGGGCAGGAACTGCATTTCGATGCGGTTGAGGCCCTGGCCTTCGCAGGCTTCGCAGCGGCCGCCCTTGACGTTGAACGAGAAGCGGCCGGGCTTGTAGCCGCGGGCGCGGGATTCGGGGACGGCGGCGAACAGGTCGCGGATGGGGGTGAAGGCGCTGGTGTAGGTGGCGGGGTTGGAGCGGGGGGTGCGGCCGATGGGGGACTGGTCGATCTCGATGGCTTTGTCGATGTGTTCGAGGCCGCGGATGCGGGAATGCTCGCCGGGGACGTTGCGGCTGCCCCAGATGCGCTGGGCAAGGGCGCGGTAGAGCACGTCCTCGACAAGGGTGCTCTTGCCGGAGCCGGAAACGCCGGTGACGCAGATAAAGCAGCCTAGGGGAAATCGGACGAACAGGGACTTGAGGTTGTTGGCGCGGACGCCTTCGAGGGTGAGGTTGGCGCCATTGCCGGAGCGGCGGGCGATGGGGACGGGGATGTG
>DAOUJT010000116.1:0-10463 GCA_034422315.1 Chloroflexota bacterium
TCCACCTTGTAGGCGGGAGCAGTCGCTCGGGGCGAATCAGGATTGCCGGTGGCGCCAGGGGATGCCGCCGGCGTCGGGGATGATGAGGCGGTCGTCGGTGATGGCGTTGGGGGTGTGACGGCGATGCATAGTCTCGGGGCGGGCTGCGGATGACCTCCGTCTGGAGAGACTCAGTGTTGCCCCACGCCGAATCCGTCGCCGACCGCCTCCGCGCGGAGACCCGCCTGATCTTCACGCCGAAACCGCCCACGAACCTCCGCGCTGGGGCCGCCCGCGCGGAGGAGTCGTCAACCCCGACTGAACACATCGGCCTGGAAATTGAACACATCGGGGGCGGAAAGCGGCAAAAACTGAACACATTCGCCCGAAAACTGAACACTTCCGGGCAAAAACTGAACACCTCGCCGCCAACACCGTGAACACCCCGTACTCTCACGTCGTCCCCCGACGCCAGAGCCTTCGTCGACCACCTCCGCACGGAAACCCGCCTGACCTCCACGCCAATACCGCCCCGGAACCTCCGCGCTGGGGCCGACGGAGCAAAGGCGTCGTCAACCCCGACTGGACACATTCGGACGCAGACTGGACACATTTGTCCGAAAAGTGGACACATTCGGGCGAAAACTGGACACATTGACGCCGAAACAGGACACATCGGCCGCAAACACAGGACACCTGTCCACCCTCACCTCGGCCTGGCCGCCCATAGGGGAATCCCGGCAAACCCGTCTCAAAACGCCCGGGTTGGCGCCGCCTCCGCTCGCCCTCAGCTTGTCGAAGTGCCGGCCTGCGTCCACCGAAAGCCTGTCCTGAGCCTGTCGAAGAGCCTGCCCTGAGCTTGTCGAAGGGGGGAACTCACCACGACCACTACCCCCTGCCTCCCTCTTGCCTGTCGTAACCATTCGGTGTACAATAGGCGCGCCCGCCTCCTGGCCCCTGCCCGGAAGTCCTCATGCCCGCGTGCCTCCCCCGCCTGCGTCCCCTCGCCACGCTCGCCCCCAGCCCGCCAACCTGGAACCGCCATCGTCGCCCCGGCCCCAACCGCGTCGCCGCCGTACCTCGCCCGCCTGGCCGCAACCGACCCACGCGCCCCCCCGGTGTACTTGCGCGGCGCGTCCACTCACGGCGCAGAATCTCTTCGCCGTCCACCCCAAAATCCGGTCCAAACTGTCTCTGGCCAGCCCGACCCCTATGGGGTCGGGCTGGCCAGAGACAGTTCCCCCCTTCACCCCCGACCAAATCGCGACCCCGCGCCCGTCCCAAACCGCCGATAATGCAGGCAGACACTGACCACACGCCCACCAGGGAGCACGAATGACTACCACCGCCACGGCGCCCAGCAGTAGCGCGGACGGGGTGACCTGGGACCTCAGCGTCCTCTACGACAACCCCGACGACCCCAAGATCGTGGCGGACCTGGACGCGGTGACGGAGCGCGCCGAGGCGTTCGAAAAGCGCTACCGCGGGCAGGTCGCCGGCCTGGACGCCGCCGGCCTGCGCGACGCCGTCACCGAGCTGCAGGACATCCACGAGGCCATGGACCACCCGGCCATCTACGCCCACCTGCTGCACGCCGGCAAGACCGACGAACCAACCCACGGCCGCCTGGTGGCCCTCACCCAGGAACGCGGCACCGCCATCAACCGCCACCTGATCTTCTTCGACCTGGAGTGGATCGAAGTGGACGACGAGCGCGCCGAGGAACTCCTGGCCGACCCGGTCCTGGAGGACTTCGCCTACCTCCTCCGCCTCGAACGCCGCTACAAGCCCCACCGCTTGTCCGAGGGCGAAGAGCAGCTGATGGACGAGAAGGCCAACACCGGCAGCCGCGCCTGGAGCCGTCTGTTCGGGGAACTCACCAGCCGCCTGACCTGCGACGTCACCATCGAGGGCGAGACCCGCACCCTCACCGAGGCCGAAACCCTGGCCCTCAGCTACCACCCCGACCGAGACACCCGGAGGTCCGCCGCTGACGGCATGACGCAAGCCCTCCGCGACAGCCTCCACCCCCTCACCTACGTCTTCAACGTGCGGTTGCAGGACCACGCCACCGACGACCGCCTGCGCAGCTACCCCACCGCCATGGCCTCCCGAAACCTGGCCAACCAGATCACCCAGGAGTCGGTGGACGCCCTGGTCGCCGCCTGCGTGCGCGGCTTCCCGATCGTCGGCCGCTACTACCGCCTCAAGCGCCGCCTGCTGGGCCTGGACGAGTTGTTCGACTACGACCGCTACGCCCCGCTCAGCTCCGACCTGCCGTCCTACGACTGGGCCACCGGCAAAGAGGTCGTGCTGGAGAGCTACCACGCCTTTTCCCAGACCCTCGGCGGCATCGCCCAGCGCGCCTTCGACGAGCGCTGGATCGACGCCGAGCTACGCCCCGCCAAGCGCGGCGGCGCCTTCAGCATGGGCGGCACCCCCAGCACTCACCCCTACATCCTGGCCAGCTACACCGACACCGTCCGCGACGTAATGACGCTGGCCCACGAGCTCGGTCACACCGTCCACCAGTACCTGTCCTACGGCGTCGGCTACCTGCAGGCCCACACGCCGCTGACCACGGCCGAGACCGCCTCGGTGTTCGGCGAAATGATCGTCTTCCGCCGCCTGCTCGACGCCCAGCCCTCGGCCGCCGCCCGCCTGGGCCTGCTGGCCAGCAAGATCGAGGACCACTTCGCCACCGTTTTCCGCCAGATCGCCATGCACAACTTCGAGTTCCGCGCCCACCAGGCCCGACGCGACGAGGGCGAACTCTCGTCCGACCGCCTCAGCGAGCTCTGGTTCCAGGCCAACGGCGAGATGTTCGACGGCTCGGTCACCCTGCGCGACGACTACCGCATCTGGTGGAGCTACATCCCCCACTTCATCGGCTCGCCCTTCTACGTCCACGCCTACGCCTTCGGCGACCTGCTGGTGCTTGGCCTGCTGCAGCGCTACCAGGAACAGGGCGACGAGTTCGAGCCCCGCTACATCGAAATGCTCTCCAAGGGCGGCTCCGTCAGCCCGATTGCGTTGCTCGAGCCCTTCGGCATCGACCTGGCCGACCCGAAATTCTGGGACGGCGGCGTCCAAGTCCTGAGCGACCTCGTGACCGAAGCCGAGGCCATGGCCGAGGAGGCCGCCACATGACGACGCCCAACGGGGTGGGGCCGCTCTTGCTCCCTCTCCCCGTGGGAGAGGGTTGGGGTGAGGGTCTTCCGGGCAACCACCCCTGGGCTATGCAAAGGCCTCTCTTGGGAGAGAGGGTTGGAGTGTGGGTCTTCGCTGCATCACCCACGACTTGGCGAAGGAGGCGATGTGACTTCCTCTAACGGCGTCCTCCAAGCCGTCGGCGCCCCCACCATCAGCATGGACGATGCCTGCGCCGTAGTCGGCGAGGCCATGCGCGGCTCCCTCGCCGGCGAGCGCCGTTTCCTGGTGCTGGTCCCGGACTCGACTCGCAAGGCCCCGGTGGCCGATGTCTTCCGCGCCATCCACGACGCCCTTGACGGACGCGCCGACCGCGTGGACGCCATGATCGCCCAGGGCACCCACGGGCCTATGTCCGAAGCGGAGAAATCCGCCTGGGTTTTCGGCGGCCACAGCTATCCCCGCAGCACCGTCTTCGACCACGACTGGGACGATCCCAACGCACTCACCCCGCTGGGCGTGGTCCCGCTGGACGACCAGTTGGACCGCTTCGGCGAGAACCGCCAGTACGCCTCGCTGCTGGGCTTCGACGACGACATGCGCATCCGCGTCAACGCCAGGCTGCTGGAGTACGACCGCCTGGTGCTGCTCACCCGCGTGCAGCCGCACGAGGTCGCCGGTTTCGCCGGCGGGGCCAAGCAGATCTTCCCCGGCGTCTCAGGCCCGGAGATGATCAGCCTCTTGCACGCCATCGGCAGCCTGCGCACCAATCGCGGGATCCACGGCGTCATGCCCAATCCCGTGCGCGACCTGATCGACGACATGGCCCTCAACCTCCCCGTGCCCATCACCACCATCGGGCTGGTCATCGACGACGACAGCGACGCGATCAACGGCGCGTTCGTGCAGCCGGACGGCTGGCGCGAGTGCGTGGAGCAAGCGGCCGACCTCAGCGCCGCCGTCAACATCCGCTACGTCCCCCGCCGGGTCCGCCGCGTGGTCGCGGCCCTGCCCCAGCGCAAGGACGGCAGCTGGCTCTACCCCGACTTCTGGACCGGCGCCAAGGGTGTGCTCAAAACCGAGGACGCCGTGGCCGACGGCGGCGAACTGGTGGTCTGGGCGCCCAACATCGATTCCATCTCCGACGCCCACGGCGAGCTGATCAGCGCCATCGGCTACCACACCTACGCCTACTTCCTGTCGCGGCCCGAGTCCTGGCAGCGCGCCGGCGCGACCCCGCTGGCCCTCAACGGCAGCGCCCTGGTGAAAGGCGAGGGCCGCATGGATGGCGACCGTGAAGTCCCCCGCATCGACGTCCGCATCGCCACCGCCATCCCGCCCGACGCCTGCGCCCGCATGAACATCGGCTACGAAGACCCCGACGCCGTCGCCGCCGAAATCGCCGCCACGCCTCCCAACGCCATCACCGACGACCGCCTCATCGTCCGCGACGCCGGCGGCGTCCTCTGGCGCCACCGGGCCGGCTAGACGAAGCGGGCTTTCTGGAGAAACCAATGCTGGACGCTCAGGCCTTCTTCTTTGACCTCGACGACACCCTGGTCGACTTCGGCAAGGCCCGCCGCAAGGGCCTCATCGCCCTCGCCGGCCAACTGGCCGCCCGCATGCCGGACCAGTCCCCGGATCAGCTTCGGAAACTCCAGTCACGCATCGTCGAGGACCGAACGCGGCGCGGGCTCGGCATGCCCCAGGACGGCGACCTGCGGGGCACTCGCATCCAGGTATGGACCGAGGTGCTCGACTTCATCGGCGCCCCCGACCTGGCCGACCCCGGGCAACTGGTGGACGACCACGACCTGCTGACCCGCCAGAACCTGGAGCTGTACCCCGACGCCGACGCCTCCATCCGCTGGGCGGCCGAGCGCTTCCAAGTCACCGGCATCATCACCAACGGTCCCAGCGACGTGCAGTGGGGCGAGGTCTACGCCGTCGGGCTGGAAAACCGGGTGGACCGCGTGATCGTCGCCGGCGACATCGACGCCTTCAAGCCCGACCCGCGGATCTTCGAAGCCGCCCTGGAAGGCCTTGGAATCCCGCCCGAGGCCGCCGTCTTCATCGGCAACTCCGCCGCCCACGACGCCGCCGGCGCCATCCAGGCCGGCTGGTCCGCCATCTGGCTCAACCGCGACGGCGACACCTATCCCTCGTCGCTACCGTCACCCACCGCCACCGTCACCACCCTCGACGAACTCCCAACCCTCTTCAACTAACCCGTGAAGCTCTTCCTCAAGGTCGCGCTCTTCACACTGGTCGTGCCGGGCACGGTAGCCGTGCTCGTTCCGCTGCTCATCAAATGGGATCGACCAGTCGCCGGCGGCGCAACCCTTTGGCTTGGCGTCTTCCTCCTCGCCCTCGGAACGCTGCTCTATCTGCGCTGCGTCTGGGACTTCGCGGTGTCCGGCGGCGGAACCCCGGCGCCAATCGACGCTCCCAAGCGCCTGGTAACCAACGGCGTCTACCGCTATTCCCGCAACCCCATCTACGTCGCCGTGCTGATCGCCATCGCCGGCTGGGCCAGCCTCTTCGAGGCCCTGGTGCTGGTCGCCTACGGCGTCCTGCTATTCGCCCTCTACTCATTCTTCGTCCAGCGCCACGAAGAACCCCACCTCGCCCGCCAATTCGGCGACGAATACGCCGCCTACGTCGCCACAACCGCCCGCTGGCTCCCCCACCCCCGCCGCAAAAACCGCCCCTAACCGGTCCCCGCCGTCGTCTCCTCGATCAGCCAGTCGACCACCGCGTCCAACGCCTCTTGTTCGGAAGCGCCGGTGCGGCGGTGGGATTCGTAGATGGCGAGTTGGCGGTGGGCGCTGGTGCCGCGGGACAGGATGGTGCGGACGTGTTCCACCGCGGCCACGCAGTCCAGGCGTTCGGCGTCCTCGCGGATCAGGTCCAGCAACTCCTCCATCAGCACGTCCAGCGGCTTGATCCGGTTCTGGCCGAAGTCCACCAGCCCGTTGTCGATCCCGTAGCGCTGCGCGCGCCACGAGTTCTCGGCCAGCAGCGCCAGCGGGTACAGGCGCCAGCGCTGGTTGGCCCGGCGCATCCGCGCCAGCAGGGACACCACGCACACGTACAGCGCGGCGATGCAGACCGCGTCGTCCAGGCTGGTGCAGGCGTCGGTGATCCGCATCTCCAGAGTCGGCAACCGCGCGTGCGGCCGCGCGTCCCACCAAACCTTGGTCGGATCGTCGATCAGCCCGGCGTCCAGCAGGCTCTGGATCATGCGCTGGTACTCGCCGTCGCTCTCGAACCGCTCCGGCAACCCGGTGCGCGGCAGCTCGTGCAGGATCGTCAGGCGGTAGCTGCGCAGGCCGGTGTTTCGGCCCTGCCAGAATGGCGACGAGGTGCTGAGCGCCAGCAGGTGCGGCAGGAAGTAGGTGACCTGGTTCAGCACGTCGATCCGGTCCTGCGGATCCGGGATGCCCACGTGCACGTGCATCCCGCCGATCACCATCCGCTGTGCCAGCGTCTGCATGTCCTCGGTCAGCGCCTTGTAGCGCTCCCGGTCCGTGGGCAGTTGGCGCGACCAGAGCGCGAACGGATGGGTAGAGGCCGACACGATCCGCAACTCGTGCGCCGCCAGGGTGTGAGCAAGGGTGCGCCGCAGCGTCGCCAGCCGGTCGCGGACCTCGGCGATCGACCCACACACGCTGGTGCCGACCTCGATCTGCGAGCGCAGCAGCTCCGGGCTGACGCTGCCCACCTCCGGTGAGATGGCCGCCTCGCACTCGTGCAGCAGCGCCCGCGGCGGGTTGGCCACCAGGTCCCGCGTGTCGGGATCGACGATCAGGTATTCCTCTTCGACCCCGATCGTGAAGTCCGGCAGCCCGTTAATGAAAGCCGTCACGCGTGCCTCCCTGGGAATCTGCGGGGCCATGCTACGCGGCCACGCTCAACCGACAGGAAATCCGAATGTTTCACGTGAAACATTCGACCCGGTCTGGTAGCCCACCAACGGTCCCCGCGGGTACCCTGCGCGCATGATCAGGATTGGCCTGCGCTTCGTCGACCTCTCGACCGACCACCTGCAATACGCGGCCCAGATCGGCGTGGACGGCGGCACCCTGCGTACCGACGACTTGCCGGGCGTGGCCGAAACCGGCCAGGTCGACGCCGCTGGATTGCGCGACCTGCTGCAGCGCCTTGATGCCCTGGACCTCGAACTGGCAGGCATGGAATTGCGCCGCGCTCGAATTGCGGGGGTGCTGCGCGGCGACCCCGAGGGAGCGCAGGAAATCGACGACCTGTGCGAGACGATCCGCGTCCTGGGCGGCGAAGGCGCCCCGCTGGTGACCTGCGGCTTTGCCGTGGCCCACGCCGACGAGCACATCCAGGGCTGGCGCGGCTACAAGGACCTGCCCGGCGGCCGCGCCGGCACCGAGCTGCGCACCTTCGACGCCGCCTGGGTCGAGGAGTCCGACTTGGTCACCTGGGGCATCGACACCGGCGACCCGGCCGTGCGCGTGCCCCAGGCCGAGGTCTGGCGCCGCATGGACGGCTTCATGGAACGCGTCCTGCCCGCCGTCGAGTCCGCCGGCGTGCGCCTGGCCTTCCACCCCAACGACCCGCCCCTGCCGCTCTACCGCGGCGTCGAGCAGCCGTTCATCGATCCCGACGGCCTGGGACGCCTGCTGGAGCGCTACGACAGCCCCAACGTCGGCCTGCTGTTCTGCCTGGGCACCATGCAGGAGACCGGCGAAGACATGCCGGCGGCGCTGCGCCGCTTCGGCGAGCGCGGCAAGCTCTTCAACATCCACTTCCGCAATGTTCGCGGCATCATTCCGCGATTCGAAGAGGTCTTCCAGGACGAGGGCGACTACAACGCCGCCGACCAGATGCGCACCCTGCACGAAGTCGGGTTCGACGGCTTCGTGATGCCCGACCACTACCCCGGCCTGCTGGGCGACAACGAAGCCCGCGAACGCGCCCGCGCCTGGTGCGTCGGCTACCTCCGCGCCCTCATCCAAGCCACCGCGCCCTGACCCACGGTCGGCTAGCCCGTCCGGGGCGTCCCCTGTTGGCACTCTGGGTCTGCCTACGGTCCGAGCCCAGCCACGACCATTAGGTAGGCTTCTACTAGTTGACGCCCTAAAGTCGGTCGTTGGCCGCAAGCACCGTTCTGTAGCACTTGGGGTCCAGCTCTTCCAGCAATGGCGAGCCGGCGTCGGTGCAGCAGACGATGCACACGGAGCGGCTGGCGCGGGTTATCGCCACATAGAACCTCGCACGCCGACTGTCAGGCGATCCAAAGCTCAGGCCAGGATCCAACAGATAGACGGAAGTGAAGTCCAGTCCCTTGGCTGCATTCACCGTCGATACCGAGACCGACGAGCTGTCCGGCGCGCAATCGCGCTCCAATGCTAGCGCCGGGATTCCCGCGTCACCGAGAGCAGCAACCGTCTCGTCGCGGCGCGGTTTCTTTGGTGAATTGCTTCCAGTCAGCACGGCGATCTGCCCGGCTGGGCGCCCCCGAGCCACTTCTTCTCGGACCGATGTGATCACGAACTCAAGGCCCTCTCTCTCCGTGGCGAACTTGGCCAGCCTCGGCGGCGGACCTTCGCGTCGCGACTCGCTCATATCCTCTAGCTCGCGCCGTGACTCTCTAATCTTGGCGTAGAGCGAAGCGGCCAGAGCGTGAATCTGGCGAGTTGAGCGATACGGTCGCAGCAAGTACTTGGCCTGCCGACCGCGAGGACCGAATTCGCTCTTTGCCCAGACGAAGCGGCCGGGATACATATCTTGTACGGGATCTGCCAGAACTAGCAGCCGCCGTTCCTCTCCCGCCACTAGCGCCTTAGCAAGCCTGACCATCGCCCGCGAGCAGTCCTGGCCCTCGTCCACTATCACACTCCGATAGCGTGGTGGGCTTGGGTCGCTCATACGGGTGCTGCGCGCCTGCTCAACCAGATCGTCCCACGTGTATCGCAGGTCGCCGCGCTGGCGGATGCGCCGGTGCAGCGCCCAGATCGCCCGACGTTGACTTAGTTTCAGGGGTCTCAGTCCCTGCCCCACGGGCCGCTTCACTTGCCCGTAGGGCTCAAACTCCTTGAACTGGTTGGGGCTAATGACGTGCAAGATCTCCGTAGCAAGTACCTCGTTCGGTTGCCGGGTATCGCTGCGAGAATCTCCGCCCAACAGCGGCTGAAGCGTCCTCTGCATCTCTTCCGGCAAGTTCTTGAGTTCCGCGTCTATTGCCCAGCGCAGCCAGCCAGCTTTGTCGTCGACCTCTATGGGTTGCCCGCGCTTCCGCAAGTACCAACCCGCCCACTGGTGAAACGTGCGTACGTCAATCTGCCCGGCCGTCTCTGGGGGGCCGAGCTCTTTAATTGCGCTTTCGACGGTCGCCCTGAGCACTCTGTTGTAGCAGAGATACAGCACGCGCCCGCCTTCAAGTTCGGGCCGGCCGGCCAAGTGCAGTGCACGCCGAATAGCGATTGAGGTCTTGCCGGTTCCCGCGCCCGCAGTGACAAAGGACAGGCCCTTGCGGTTGCTCATGTCGTAGTAGACAAGGGAGCGCTGATCCTCATCGAGCGCCGCGAAATACTCCTCGAAGCTGGCTGACCGCAGGTCCCTCAGCAGGTCAGGGGCTGGTAGTTGAATCTCCTCGTCGGGTGTCGTGCGTGGTACCGGCGGGGGTGTTCCCCCGATGCTCAGAGGTGCCGCACCATCGACGTGATCAGGTATCCGGGCGCGGTTGCGCCTCTCCCAGGCAGTAGCGTCGTCGTGATAATCGACCCAAAGCACCACGATTCGGGAATCGTCCCGGGTGAAGATCAGCCGGGGTGCTCCCTGGCCCTGGGTAACACGCGCGTAGCGTGACTCCAGACCGCCGACACCATCGACCCAGGAGAGGTGTCTGTCGTTCATTCCGGGGGTGATGACTCCCCGGCAGAGGTTCTGGATTAAGGAGAGCGTCTGCTTCTCCAGGCGACCGTCGCCAAGCCGCCCAAGAGCCCTGTTAAACCCCTGTCCCGCATAGGCCTGCAAATCGCTCGTCTGACCTGAACTCGAGGCCGCTTCTGCCATTCTCCCGGTCCGCCCTTGTGGGGTCGCCTGAGTCCCGAAGTGACCCCATCGAAGTCTATCGAAGGTCGCGCAGGTCCGAGGACCGGCGGAATTGCGGCCGGCAGACACGTAGGCTCGGCTTATTGCACGAGTTGCTGATGAGTGGGATAAACGGCGACACGAAACCGGGGGGTTACGCATGAGTGATCCGGTGAGGGTTGGGTTTGTGGGGGCGGGGAATTTGGCGAGCCTGGTGCATTACCCGTCGCTGGACGAGATCGAGGCGACGGACCTGCGGGCGATTTCGG
>DAOUJT010000117.1:0-6225 GCA_034422315.1 Chloroflexota bacterium
TCTGCACCGATAACGCCCCCGACACTCCGGTGCGCACGGCCGACGACGCGCCCGACGAACTGAACCACGTGATTGAAGGCCGCAACTACGGGCATCCGATGTACTGGGAGGAGCTGCCGGAGGATTCATCCATTGAGGGTCCCGTGGCGGCGCTGCCGGCGCACGCCGCGGCTGCCGGTATTACGTTCTTTACGGGGACGCAGGCCGGCGAGTTCGAGGGTGACGCCCTCATCGCAACCTGGGGCCCGGGACTGGGCCGCAGTTCCTACACGCACAACGTCCTGCGCGTGCGCCTGGAGCCGCGGGGCGATACCTACGTCGGCGAAGTTCACCCCTTCTTAACCGGCCTCGACCGCCCCACCGACGTCGTAATCGCACCCGACGGCGCGGTGCTCGTCAGCGACCACGTGGGGAGAAAGATATACAGGGTTTCGCGCAGCTAGCACGGTTCAGGCGAGTACGGCGGCCGCGAGGCCCAGCCTGGACGCACCGCAGGGATCGGTCGGAACTACGGTGAAGGCTGCCAGTTCAGCGCCCGCTCCAGGCTGGCCAGGTATTCGGCAAAGGCGCGGCGGCCCGTGGACGTGGCCCGCACCCAGGTGCGCGGCTTGACGCCCACGAACTCCTTGGTGATGAGCAGATAGCCGACCTCCTCCAGCTTGCGCAAATGCGTCGTCAGGTTGCCGCCCGTGAGGTCCAGCGTCTGCTGAATGAATCCGTAGGCGAGCCGATCCGTCTCGGGTTGGGCGACCAGCATCGTCATGATCCGCAGGCGCGTGGACTGGTGGATGGTTTCGTTGAGGACGATGGGTTCGTCGGTCAAGAGGCGCCACTCCGGCGGATCCACACCCAGGCCAGCGCCACCACGACCAGCGTTGCGACTGCCGAGATCACCATGGCGGCATCGCCCGCGAAGTGGCTGGACAGGTAGAACGGCGTCGCAAAGCCCAGGCCCACGGCCACGAGCACCGGGCGGTGCATGATGCCGAACAGGATGTAGCCCAGGGCCACGATGCCAACGGCGACCCGCGCAATCGCGACCGCGGCGATACCCGCCGTCCATAGGCCGGCCCCTGCTGGAACCAAAAACGCCGCGCTCACCACAGCCAGCCAGTAGAGAAAAACCCGGATCCCCGCGCTGCGAGCTGCGGGACCAGAGGCGTTGGCTTTGCTGGCCCGATGCCCCAGAACGGAACTGCCAACCATCCCGGCCACCGTCAAGACGCCCCACACCGGCGCGGGAAACCACGGATTGTCCGCTACGAACGCAGGCGCCAGCGTGATGACGGCGTACTGTGTCAGAAGAGCCAGCGCAACGATCGCGCCCCACAGCAGCAGGATCGGCTCCATCCCCGCGACATACATGGAACTCCGCGCCCGGTCCATCGTGGAGTGGATAGCGTTCCAACTCTCCTCGGGTTGAAGCGTCGAGGCGTCGTGTTTTGCGCTCGGCATGTCATTCCCCTTCGTCGCGCCGCGGCCGTGCGGCGCTGCGTTGTTTGCTATGCAAACTAGTTTATTGAGCCAATAATTGCCGCGCAAGCGTGCCGTGCGGCGAACGTGGAAATGGCGGTTCGCGGGCTGCGGTCGTGCGTTACACTTACGAAATCCAGGCGTCGCGTTGGACTTCTCCCTTCCGCGACGCGACGGCCCGCGCAGGGCTGGCGAGAATGAAAACCACTGATGGCCATTAGCTCACCCAAGCGCGAACTCGTAGACGAGCTTCGCCTCAACTCCGACGACACCGGCTCCGCGCCGGTGCAGATCGCGCTGCTCAGCGCCCGAATTGAAGAGCTCACCGAGCATCTCAAGCAGCACAAGAAGGACAAGCATTCCCGCTATGGTCTGCTGAAGATGGTCGGCCGCCGGCGTCGGCTCCTCAAGTATTTGCAGGACCGCGACCCCGAGCGCTACCGGCAGGTGATCGACAAGCTCCAGATTCGAGCGCGGCGCTAACGCGCGTGAATACCTGGCGATACGCGGCCCGCCGCCTCAGGCGCGGCGAGCCTGCACGGATTGATGAGCGGTCCACTCCGAAGCCGGACCGCTTTTCTTTGTTCTAGACGGCTTCGGATTAGAACGTCGACGGGACCTGACGGAAGAGCCAAGAACCGAGGGCGCAACGCAGGTTGCGGGCTCGCTTCTTCGCTCTTCGTCCAGACCGCCGGCGAGGAGTGACCTGTATGCATACCGTTGAGACTCAATTTGGCGGGCGGCGGCTCGCGTTTGAGACCGGCCGCCTGGCCCAGCAGGCGGATGGCGCCGTTGTCGTGACCTATGGCGACGCCGTGATTCTGGGCACCGTGGTGATGTCCGACCGCCTGCGTGAGGGGATCGACTATTTCCCGCTCTCCGTGGACTACGAAGAGCGCAGCTATTCCATCGGCAAGATCCCGGGCAGCGTGTTCCGGCGTGAGGGTCGGCCGCCGCTGACCGGCATCCTGGCCTCCCGGCTCACCGACCGCCCGCTGCGCCCGCTCTTCCCGAAGGGTATGCGCAACGAGGTGCAGATCATCCTGACCGTGCTCTCGCACGACGGCACGGCCGAGACCGACGTGATCGGCACCATTGCCGCATCGGCCGCGCTGATGATTTCCGGCATCCCGTTTGAGGGCCCGGTGGGCGCGGTGCGCGTGGGGCTTGACGACGGCGAGTTCACGCTCAACCCGACGATCGAGGAGAACGCCAGCGGCGACCTGGACCTGGTCGTGTCCGGGACCCGCGACGGCGTGGTCATGCTGGAAGCCGGCGCCCGCGAGGTCGACGACGACACGATGATTCGGGCCATCGCCTGGGGCCAGGAGCAGTTGCAGGCGGCCATTGACTTGCAGCTGGAGCTTCGTGACCTCGTTAACCCCGAACCGCGTGAGGTGAAGATCGAGAAGCTGGACGACACCGTGCTGGAGGCTGTGGACTCCCGCTTTGGCGAGGCTATCGCCGAGGCGGCGCGCATCACCGACCGCTCGGCCCGTGTCGAGAAGCTGGCCGCGATCGAGGGCGAGGCCAAGGAAGCCTTCGACGGCGAGCACGACGGCGGCGACATCGGCGAGGCCTTCCACGACCTGGAGAGCGCCTACACGCGCCGCGCCATCGTGAACGAGGACATCCGGCCGGATGGACGCCCGGACGACGCCCTGCGAGACCTTTCCGCCGACGTGGGAATCCTGCCGCGAACCCACGGCACCGGCCTGTTCGAGCGCGGTGAGACCCAGGTGCTCTCGATCGTGACGCTGGGCACCCAGCGCGACGAGCAGAAGATCGGCCTCCGCGATCTTGAGGAACTGGCCCAGCCCAAGCGCTACATGCACCACTACAACATGCCGCCGTTCGCATCCGGCGAGGCCGGGCGGCTTGGCTCCCCACGTAGACGCGAGATCGGGCACGGCGCGCTGGCCGAGCGTGCGCTGCTGCCAGTGGTTCCCAGCTACGAGGACTTCCCCTACTCCGTGCGCGTTGTCTCCGAGGTCCTGTCTTCCAACGGTTCGACCTCCATGGCCTCCACCTGCGGCAGCACGCTGGCGCTGCTGGACGCCGGCGTGCCGATCAGCGCCTCGGTGGCGGGAATCTCGATGGGCCTGGTGACCTCGGACAACGGGGCATTCAAGGTCCTGACCGACATCCAGGGCGCCGAAGACCACTTCGGCGACATGGACTTCAAGGTAGCCGGCACCGAGAAGGGCATCACCGCCATTCAGCTCGACATCAAGGTCAAGCACCTGACGCCGGAAATCGTGGAACTGGCGGTCCGGCGCGGGCGCGACGCCCGGATGAAGATCCTGGAAGTCATGAACGGCGCGCTGGCTGCTCCGCGCTCGGATGTCGGCGAGTTCGCGCCCAAGATCATGCGAACCCAGATCAACCCCGAGAACATCGGCACGGTCATCGGCCCCGGCGGCCGCATGATTCGCCAGCTCGAGGCCGACACCGGAGCGTCCATCGACATCCAGGAAGACGGCACGATCATGGTCGGCTCGCCGTCGCGCGAAGGCGCCGAGCAAGCCGTCCAGATGATTCGCGACATGACCGGTGAGATCGACGCCGGCCGCACGATGCTGGGCAAGGTCACCCGCATCTTCGGATTCGGCGCGATGGTCGAGTTCCTGCCCGGCCGCGAAGGCCTGGTCCCGCGCCACGAGCTGGCCGAGGAGCCGCCCGGGATGATCGAAGACGTTGTCAACGTCGGCGACGACATCATGGTCATGGTGATCGAGACCGACGACCAGGGCCGGGTGAACCTGTCGCGGCGGGCCGTGCTGATGGGTCTCTCGCCCGAGGAAACGCTGGCTTCCGCCGCTCCGGCTCCACGCGGCGGCGGGCGCGGCGGCCCGCGCCGAGATGGCGGCGGTCGCGATGGCCGCGGCGGGCGCGGTGGGCGCGGTCGCTTTGACCGCGACGGCCGTGGCGGACGTGGCGGCGGCGGGCGCGGACCGCGGCGAGGCCGCTACCGGGACTAAAGGAGCGTTGTGATGGGAACGCCGTTGCGAGTCGCCGTATTCGGGGCCTCGGGCCGCGTGGGGCAGACCGTGGTGGATGCCGTCAAGGGCGCTCCCGACATGGATCTCGCGGCGGGCGTCAACCGGATGCATCGGGACACGGACTTCCCCTGGTTCACCGATGTGGCGACGGCCATCCGAGAATCCCGGCCACACGTCGCCATCGACTTCACCATCGCCGATGCGGCGGCGGAGAACGCGCTGATGGCCATCGCGGCCGGCGTATCGCCGGTTATCGGTACGACGGGGATGTCCCCGGACCAGATCGAGGCGATTCGCGCAGCCGCCGAAAGCGAAGACGTAGGCGCCTTCATCGCCCCCAACTTCGCCATTGGCGCTGTCCTGATGATGGCCATGGCGCAACTGGCGGCGCCCCACCTGGACCACGTTGAGGTGATCGAGCTTCACCACGATCAGAAGATCGACGCGCCCTCGGGCACGGCCGCTCACACGGCCGAGTTGATCGCCCAGGCGCGCGACGGTCGGGACGCCATTGACGCGGCGACCGAGCGCTTCACGCTGCCCGGCGTACGCGGCGGCGTGAACCACGGCGTGCGCGTGCACAGCGTGCGACTGCCGGGATTCGTGGCGCACCAGGAAGTCATCTTCGGCGCGCTGGGGCAGACCCTTACGATCCGACATGATTCGACGAGTCGTGATTCGTTCATGCCCGGCGTGCTGATGGCAGCCCGCCGGGTGCGAGACTTGCCCGGCCTGGTCATAGGCCTTGAGCACCTGCTCTTTGAGGAAAGTGACGACGCATGAGCCGCAGTTTTGGCATCGGGGTTGTTGGCGCCACGGGCGCCGTGGGCCGCGAGTTCCTGAGCGTGATGGAAGAGCGCAACTTCCCGGTTGGCGAGTTGCGCCTCTGGGCCTCCGCCCGTAGTCGCGGCAAGCAGATCGAATTCAACGGTGAATCCCAC
Organism: Chloroflexota bacterium; assembly: GCA_034422315.1. Lineage (GTDB taxonomy): Bacteria > Chloroflexota > UBA11872 > UBA11872 > UBA11872 > UBA11872. Next base: position 5,417 of record DAOUJT010000117.1, read on the forward strand.
ACCGTCATGGTGCTGGACGACGACAGCGACTTCTCGGGCCTGGACTTTGTGCTGATCTCGGCATCCGGCTCCATCAGCCGCGCCGTGGCGCCGCGGGTCGCCGCCGCTGGCGTCATCGCCATCGACGACAGTTCCGCTTTCCGATACGACGACGACGTGCCGCTCGTAGTCCCTGAAGTGAACGCGGCGGATCTCAAGGAGCACAAGGGCATCGTGGCGATTCCGAACTGTTCCACCACGCCGATCGTCCAGGTGCTGGCGCCGCTGCATGAGCACAGCCCCGTGCGGCGCGTGATTGCCGACACCTACCAGTCGGTCTCAGGTGCCGGCGGCATGGCGATGGAGGAGCTGGCCGAGCAGAGCGCCGCCATGTCCAACGGCGCCGAGTCGACGCCTGAGGTGTTTCCCCACCAGATCGCGTCCAACCTGATTCCTTCCATCGACGATCCGCGCGACGACGGCTACTCGAAGGAGGAATGGAAGGTCTCGGCCGAGACCCGCAAGATCATGCACATTCCCGACTTGGCCGTGTCCGCCACCTGCGTGCGCGTGCCGGTGTTCCGGGCGCACTCGGCCGCGGTCCACGCGGAGTTCAGCGATCCCATCGACGCCGGTCTGGCCCGCTCGTTGCTGGAAGACGTCCCGGGCGTGGAGATCGTGGACGACCTGGCCGCCGAGGTCTATCCCATGCCCATGACCGCCGAAGGCAACGACACCACCTGGGTCGGCCGCCTGCGGCAGGACATGTCGCACCCCAACGGCCTGGTCTTCTGGGTCGTCTCCGACAACCTGCGCAAGGGCGCGGCGAC
>DAOUJT010000118.1:0-3972 GCA_034422315.1 Chloroflexota bacterium
GGATCGCCAACTCGCATGCGCTCCTGCGCGAGCAGACGCTGTAAGTCGACCAGCGGGTCTGCGTACGCCGGATCGTCTGCCAGATTGCGCATTTCCCAGGGGTCGTCCACCAGGTCGAATAGCTGGCGATGCGTTTGGCCGGCCATGCGCGTCTCGATCAGCTTCAGGCTGCCCTGGCGAACCATGCGCTGGGTGGAATCGTCGGGATCGAGATCCTGGCTGCGCTGGAAAGCCGAGAAGACGCAGTCACGCAGGCCGCCATCCCGTTCGGTCACGGCCGGAACCAGGCTGACCCCTTCGCATCCGTCCGGCGCCGGGACGCCGGCCAGGTCGAGGATGGTCGGGAAGACGTCGTGCAGGTAACAGAGCCCCTCGCGACGCTGCCCGGCTGGGATGCCGGGCCCACGCAAGATCAGCGGGACGCGCAGGCTGTGGTCGTACACGTTCTGCTTGCCCAGCAGGCCGTGCTGACCGACGGCCAGTCCGTGGTCCGCGGTGTAGACCACGATCGTGTTTTCGGCATGGCATGAGCCGGCCAGCGCCTCCAGCAACCGGCCCACCTGCGCATCCAGGTGGCTGATCATCCCGTAGTAGTCGGCAATGTGTCGCCGGATCTCGTCCGGATCGCGGGGATGGGCGGCCAGGGATTCGTCGCGTCCGTGCAGGTGTCCGTTATCGAAGGGATGCCTGCGGGCAAAGTTGGGCGGGAGTTCGATTTCCCCGGGCGGGTACATCTCAGCGAACTCGGGTGGCGGCGTACGCGGGTCGTGGGGCGCGGTGAACGCCGTGTAGATGCAGAACGGCTGGTCGGCGGGATGATCCCGGAGCAGCTGAATGGCACCGTCGACGAACATCTCGGTCGAGAAGCCGTCACCAACAGCCATGGCCTCCGGCGGATACCCGCCGTCCGGGTCAAACTCGTGCAACGGCACGGCATCGTGGTCGGACATTCCGCCGAAGAAGATGCTGCCGCCACAGTCGAAACTGCGGGCGAACAGTTCCGGCTCGTTGTGCCACTTGCCCACGCCGTAGGTTCGGTACCCGGCGCCGCGAAGCAGTTGCGGGAAGGTGGGGATGGCGGGATCCATTGGATAAGGCGAGACATCCTCTGGGTTCGGCGCAAATACCCGAAACAGCGACCTTCCCGTCATCAGCATGGCTCGGCTGGGCATGCAGACCGCGTTCGATGTCGACCCCATGATGTAGGTGCTGGTCAGCGCGGTACCGGCGGCGGCCAGGGCGTCCAGCGTCGGCGTCTGCACCGCCGGATTGCCCAGCGACCCGATGGCGTCGTGCCGGTGATCGTCGGCAATCAGGAACAGGAAGTTCGGCGGCATGGGCCGTGCCCTGGTGGATGTGAGGACGGCTCAGCGTAGCGCGGACCCTTGGGTGACTGCCGAGCGGCTCGTTAGGCGTCGCGATTGGTCAATTGCCGACCGCGCCGCACGACGATCTCCGATCCATCCGCCAGGAAGGCCGATGCCGGCTCGCGGCTCAGCGCTTCGGCAAATTCGTCGCCATACAGTCGCCCGACGTCGCACACCAACTCGACCTCGGCCGCCGGCGCTACCCGCCAGCGCGGGTGCTCGACGTGGTATTCGAGCGTCGAGCCATCCCGCTGAACCGCGTAGCCCCAGTAGTGCTCCGTGATGAACGCGGCCTCGGTTGCCGGGTCTTGAGTCCGCCAGTCACCCAGTCCCGAGAGCGCCAGGCGGTTCCACATGCCCTCGAACCGCCACTCGTACCGCGCCGAGACGCCGTCCACCTGATGGCGCATCGGCAGCGCGACGTAGTTCTCGTTGTAGACCACCCGCGCCACCCAGGCGATGGCGCGCCGCGGAACGATCTCCTTGATAAACACCACCCCGCGCCGCACCTCGCTCTCAACCTCGCGCCGCACATAGAACCGCAGATTCACTTCCAGGAAGTTGGAGTGAAACGGAACCGGCGCCCCCATCAGCCGCGTCTTCAGAAACCGGAACCCAACCACGCTGACGAAGCAGCGGCCCTGCCATAGATCAAGCTCGGTTCCCGCGGGCACATGCGACCGCAGCACGTCCGGCTCGATCTCGTAGTTGACGAGGGCCAGATCGCGCCACTCCGCGGTGAGGAAGACTCGTTCAGGCATGGCGAAATGACCGGAAAGGCGATGTAAGAGTTCGTGGCCTGCGGCGAATCCAGCGTAGCGCGACGGCCTTCAATGTTCGCCAGGGTCGGGCCTATCAATCAGAATGCCGTCGGCGCCAACTCTATGGGATCCCTCACATGCCCGCGCAGCGACCGAACATTCTGTTTATTACGACCGATCAGCAGCGGGGCGACGCCTTGGGCGTGGCCGGGCAGGGGTGGTTGCAGACGCCGACGTTGGACGCGCTGGCTCGGGATGGGTATTACCTGACGCGCTGCTACAGCGAGACGCCGGTGTGCGTGGCGGCACGGACGACGTGGATGACGGGCCAGCACCCGTGGGCGCACGGGGTATTTGGCAACTCGCGGAACCCGATGAACCCGGAGAACACGCTGCCCGGCGTGCTGACGCGGAACGGCTATCGCACCCACGGCGCCGGCAAGTTTCACTTCACGCCGGACCAACGCGCGTTGAACGGCTTCGAGAGCACGGTGATCTGCGAAGAAGGGCGGATGCCGGAGGGCGACGACTACCACCACTGGCTGCAATCGACGCCCTGGGCAGGCCTGGAACGGGCACACGGCGTGGGCAACAACGACATCTTCGCGGCACCGTCACCGGTTCCGGAGTCGCATTACGTTTCCACCTGGACCGCCAACGAGGCGATCCGCTTCCTGCACCAGCATCACGCTACAGAGTCGGACCGGCCCTTCTACCTGCACTGCAGCTTCACGAAGCCGCACTCGGCCTACGACCCGCCGCGGCCCTACGACCAGCTATACAGCCCCAACGAGGTGCCGGATCCCTGGCGGAACGGCAAGGACATGTCGGAGAGCCCGCCGCAACTTCGCCGCGCAAACTTTCAGTACACATGGCACTCGCTGGGGTCCGAGCAGATTGCGCTGGCGCGCGCGTTTTACTACGGCAACATCACCCACCTGGATCACTGCATCGGGCGCCTGCTGGGCGTGCTGGACGGACTCGGTCTGCGGGACGACACGGTCATCGTCTTCAACTCCGATCACGGCGACCTGATGGGCGACCACAACCTCTTCTTCAAAAGCAATTTCTACGAGGAGTCCACGCGCGTCCCACTCATCGTGTGGGCGCCTGAGTCAGTGCGGCAGGAGTTGGACCTGGGGCCTTCCCGCCACATCAACTCCCTCACCAGCCAGGAGCAGTTGATGCCGTTCATGCTCAGCGCGGCCGGCGCCGAGATTCCGTCGGATGTCGGCACGGCGCCGCCTCTGGCCGACGTGATCGCCGGTCGCCACCCGGGCGCGCCCGTTCACGGCGTCTTCGGCAACCAGGAAAATCGCCAGTTGGCGCTGATCGAGGAGCGCTACAAGTACATCTGGTGGGCGAACGGACGCTTCGAGCAACTCTTCGACCGCCAGTCCGACCCAACCGAGCTGACCAACCTGGCCGGCGACCCGGCCTATGACGATGAGCTTGGGCGGATGCGGGCGGACCTAGTGCAAATCGTCCGATCGCATGACGGTCACGCGGCACTTCACGGCGACGATCTGCGCGGCAGTGACTACGAAGAGGCGACGACCAGGTTTGGTCGGCCGAACCCGCAACCGTGGGGACGGCGGCCGTACTGAGGCGAGCAGGAGCACTCGGCCAGAGCGATTGCCTGCTGCAAGCCCCAACTCCAGCGCGGGTCTCTTGCATTCGGCAGATTCAGCCAGCCCCAAGCCTATCGAGAGGACAAGTCTTGTGAAGTTTACGGCCGCGGTCAATCCTGACCTGCCAAAATGGGTGACCGGACGGTAGGAACGCGTGTCGATGCACGAACCCTCGTCGAAGCCGTCAACCCAAGCTGCGTCCGATGCTTGACC
>DAOUJT010000119.1:0-8242 GCA_034422315.1 Chloroflexota bacterium
ACGTTCAGGGTCACTTCACACGTCGCGCTGCGCGACGCGGTCGACCTGATCACGCCGGACCGCGTGACGGCCGTGGTGCGCCTGGCCGACCGAACGCTGCGAAGCATGCGGCAGCGGCCTCCGCGAATCGGGGTCGCCGCGCTGAATCCACACGCCGGAGAAAAGGGCCTGTTCGGCGACGAGGAAATCCGAATCATCCGTCCCACGATCGAGCGACTCCAGGCCCAGGGCATTCAAGTGGCCGGCCCCATCCCTTCGGACACAATCTTCCTGCGAGCGCAGCGGGGCGAATTCGACGGCGTGGTGATGATGTACCACGACCAGGGGCAGATCGCGACCAAGCTGCTCGGATTCGGCAAGGGCGTCACAGTACTGGTTGGCCTGCCCGTCACGTTCACAACGCCGGCGCACGGCACAGCCTTCGATATCGCCGGACAGGGCATCGCCGACCCGGGTGGGATCGAGTACGCGCTGCGCCTCGCGGCCCGGCTCGCAGTTCGAACCGCGCCAGACTCGTGATCGTGCGTTAACGCGGGGTCAAGTCTGCCAGGAAATAGCCGGCCGGCGCGGCGCGGTCAACGCGAACATCTGGTTGATCGCCTGACTGACCTGCAACGTCGTTACCAGGGTGTCCGTCAGCCGGAGGCCGAATGGCTGGGTCGGCGTCGAGCCTGAACGATCACCCGCCGGCGGGCGGTCCGCATCACCAGATCCAGATCAGGCCCATCTTCAGCCGCCGCCAGCCCGGCCAGCACTCGATCCAGCGCGGCCAAGTCGCCGGCGTCAAACTCCTGTTCCGTGGCCCATGCGCGCAGAGCCTGCAGGACGGCGCGTCGAGGTTCCAGCATCAGGGCGCGCGCCGCGGATCGCTGAGTGGAGTCATACATCAGATCGGAGGTTGCGTGAAGTGCCGTGGTAATGAGCAAGGGCTGGTGTCCTTAGACGACATAGGCGGGACATGCAACCGCCGGTAACGGAGCTATAATCCCATAAATGAGAAAAAATATCAATATTGCTACTCAATAGCGGCATATGGCATACTCTAATGCGCGAGTGCGAGCCGCAAACCACCCATGACGAGGCGTAAGCACACCGAACGCGACGAGTTTGCTCGCCGGCTGCGGGCTTACATGGGCTACGCCGACCGCACGTTGGACGACGTGGCCCGGAGCCTGCACGCGGCCGGCGTGAGCGCCAGCGTCAGCACGGTCAACCGCTGGACGCGCGGGCAGTCGGTTCCGAATATCGTGGCGGCACAGGCGCTGGGGCAGTTGGTCGAAAAGGCCGGCATGGCCGCATCCGGCGAGGGCGTGTCTTGGCTGCTGGGCGCGAGTGCACCCAGTCTTGGAATCGGCGCGATCGCTGCGCCGCCCAACCTTGATCGTATGGCTCGAGGCTGGCAATTCAACACCGCCAGCCCGGCGCTCGCCGAAGCGCTGGCCGAACGCGGCATTCCCCCGCCCTACCGACAGCCTCTGGCTGACCTGCTGGCGCAGCTGTTGGTCGAGATTGAAACTGAAGAGGAACATTCGCCGTTAGCCGACAGTGATGCGAATCGCTAAAATGGGGAACGCTGTCTTAGGGCAGTTCGGCGGAAGTGGCTCAGTGGTAGAGCATCTCCTTGCCAAGGAGAGGGTCACGGGTTCGAATCCCGTCTTCCGCTCCATCGTCCCATCCCAGACCTGTGAAGGCTCACCTCGCAAACGCCCTCCGTGATTCCCGGTCGCATTGGCGGCCGAACATGCAGACGGCCCTGGCTTGCACGCCCGACTCGGCACATCGCTCCCGCGTCTGCCGGTGCGTTGCATGGCCGGCGGATGCTCAGTGTTGGGTAGAAGCAGCGGTCAATCCTTGGGATGACGGGACATCATGATACCAGACAAAAAGCGAACACTCGTAGCACCTCCGGTAGCACGATGACAGCCTCAGGGCCTTCGTAGGACAACCAGTCACAGTGTGCGCGCGTTACAACCTGCACTCGGATCAGCAGGATCTGGCCGAGTTCTTTGAGACGACGCCGACAGAGACTCTCGGCACGCTCCCGCTGCCCAACTTCAACGTCGCGCCAACGCAGCAGGCGCCGGTGATCGTAGGAGGACCGCGACGCTTCAAGGTCATGCGCTGGGGTCTTGTCCCATTCTGGGCCAAAGACCCGCGGATCGGCCGCCGCACCATCAACGCGCGCGCTGAGACGCTGGCCGATAAACCTGCCTTCCGCGCCGCCTTTCGCGCGCGCCGCTGCCTCGTCCCGGCGGACGGTTTCTACGAATGGACCGGATCTCGCGGAAATCGCCAGCCGCTCAACATCCACCGCGCCGACGGCTGCCCGCTGGCGCTGGCCGGCCTGTGGGAATCGCACGCGGACTTCGGACCGACGTTCACCATCATCACCACCGCACCCAACGCCTACATGGCGGCCTTCCACCATCGCATGCCGGCGATTCTGGAGCCACACGACTGGGACGACTGGCTGGCCGCCGACAACGAGGACCCCGCTTGGCCCACCGCCTTGCTGCGCCCCGCCGCCGACCACCTGCTCACCAGCTACCCGGTCAGCCCCGCCGTCAACTCAGTTGCCAACAACAGGCCTGAACTCATCGAGCCCGCAGCCCCCGAGCGCTTACTCTAGTCGCACACGGCGGCGAGCCAGAGCGCCGCAGCTGGTTCCCTCACCCGGCGGGCCTACGCCAATCCCTGCACTCGCTGCTCTCGCCCCAGGGCGCAGGGTTGCGCCCTGGGGACTTGTGATCAATTCCGACCGGGGAAAGTCAACTCGGCGACGCCGGACTTGTCCAGTTCGCCCTTCCCGGCTTCGATCATCCGGTCGTACTGCGCCTTGGTGGCCCTGGCCAGCGGCAGGTCAAGTCCGGCGTTGTCGGCCAGCGAGAGGGCGATGCCGGAGTCCTTGGAGGCATGGGCCGAGGAGAAGTAGCACTCGTGGTCGCGGATCACCATGTCCTCGCCATCGGTTTCGAGGACCCGTGAGTTGGCGCCGGTCTGCGAGAACACCGTCTGCAGCATCTCCAGGTCGAGGCCCAGCGCAGCGCCCAATCCAAGCCCTTCGGCCAGGCCGGCGGTGTTGATGTTCATCACCATGTTGACCAGGGCCTTGACCTGCGCGGCTGTGCCGGCGGGTCCTATGTACATGCGCGAGATGCTGAGGCTTTCCAGGATCGGCTCCACGGCCTTGTAGACGTCCTCGCGGCCACCGCACATCAGATACAGGGTGCCGTCGCGCGCCTGGGTGATGCTGCTGGCCATGCAGCCTTCCAGGCTGTTCGCGCCGGCGGCGTCGGCCAGGGCCTCCACGTCCACATGGACCTGGGGCGTGATGGTGGCGCAGTTGACGAATGTTGTACCGGCCGCGCCGTTCAGGAGGCTGTCGCCGCTCTCGCTGAACACGTCCCGCATGGACGAGTCATCGGTGACGACCGTGATCACGACATCGGAAGCCGCGGTGACGGCCGCCAGCGAATCCGGGGCCTGGCAGTCCAGTTCACTCGCCAGTGATTCGGCAATGTCTCGCTGCACGTCGTACACAGCCGAAACCGTGAAACCCTCGTCATTCAAGTGCCGAGCCATGTTGGCGCCCATGCGTCCGACGCCGACGAACCCGATGCGTTGCGTGGTAGCCGCCATCAGTCGTTCCTCCTTAAGCGGTGCGGGGCGCGGAGGGCCTGATTCGGCCGTCCGCACCCCGTAACTCCGTTGTGTCCGGGTATTAGCCGGTCACTTCTCCGTGAATCTCGTTCCAATCCTCAAGCGCGTTGAGCGTCACGGCGTCCGTAATGGCGCCGTCGGCGTTCGTGTTCGCGGCCGAGGATATGGCCTCGACGATGTCGTCGCCATGGTTGTAGCCGGCGATAGCCGCGTTGGAAGCGTCGATCACGGACTGATCGATGCTGCCGCCGTTCTGGTCGACCACCCACTGCTCGAACTGCGGATAGGTCGGCTTTTCGTTCGTCAGGTAGGCCACGGCGGCGTCGCGGTCAACGCCAAGGCCGTCCAGCACCATTTGGTCAAACCCGGCGCCGCAGGCGTCGTATTCCTCATTCAGCGCGCCGGCGGCCGAGAGGGTCACCTTGAGCCAGAGCCTCGGCAGGTGCATGGCCCCCAGCGGACCGGCTTCGCTGGAACCAATGAGCGGGATCATCTTGGCCATCTGCTCGTCCTTCCGACACGTGACAATCCTGACGCCCGTTCATGCTATCAAAGCGCTGTTTCGGGCACTAACTGACTGGCGGGCTAGACTCGGGTATGCCGCAGTCACGATCTCCTTCAGTCCAAGCTGGTCGCCAACCCTGGCGGCCGCTGTGGGGCCGCCGGATCGATCCGCTGCTGGAAGAAATGCTGGCGGCCACGCTGGCCATGACCGTGCTGGCCGTGGTCGTGGCGGTGCTGTATTGGGCCATCACCGGCCTCTCGCCCTGGCCGGGCCTGGTGCTGGGTGAAATCGCAGGCTTTGGCTTCGGGATTGCCCTGCTGTCGCTGTCCTCGCCGCGGCGGAGGCGCTAGCGACCGAGGCGCGGGCCTACTCGTACCTGAGCGCCTCGATTGGCGCCAGCCGCGAAGCCCGTGAAGCCGGGTAGATGCCGAACACCAGACCGATCACCACGGACACCACAAGTGCCAGGATGATGGGCTCCGCGGTGATAGTGGTGACCAGACCGCCGGCGAATGGGTTGCCTCGAGCACCGCCGCCGCCCGTTGGCTGCTCGGCCCCGGCGCCCAGTTCATTCAGTCCAAGCGAGATCCCAACGCCGATCAGCACGCCGGCCAACCCGCCGCCCATGCTGACGGCCACGGCCTCGATCATGAACTGCGACATGATGTCTCTTCGCTTGGCGCCGATGGCCTTGCGGATGCCAATTTCACGGGTCCGCTCGGTCACGGACACCAGCATGATGTTCATGATGCCGATGCCGCCCACCAACAGGGAGATTCCGGCCACCGCGCCCAGGAACAGCGTCATAGTGTCGGTGACTTCCGAGATCGTCTCGATCTGATCGGCCTGGCTGCCGACCGTAAAGTCCTGCTCTTCGGAGTCATGACGGCTGAGCAGGAGATTCTCGATCGCCTGCGTGACGCCGGCCACGGTGGCGTCGCTCTCATCGACCAGCTGCACCACAATCGAGGAAACCACGTCATCGCCCGCTGAGGTCTTGGAAGGGTTCAGGCGGCTCGTCAGGGTGGGTAGGGGAACAAAGGCCGACTCGTCGTTGCTCTGAAACGAACTGCCGCCGTCCGAGGCCAGGACTCCGACGATTGTGAATGGCTGGGTATTGAGCCGGACCGTCTCGCCCACGGCGTCGCCGTTGGGAAAGAGGTCGGTGGCCAGAGTGTCTCCAATGACAACCACGCGCGACGCCCGTTCGACGTCGTCCGCCGAAAAGAAAGAGCCTGTGCCGATCTCGACATTACGCACGGCCGGGTAGACCTCGTTGACGCCCTGCACGGACGCCTGCACGGCGCCATCCGCCGAGACGAAGGACCCGTTGAATGAGCGTGACGCATAGATCGAGGTGATACCGGGGATTTCGGCTTCGGCGATCGCATCGGCATCCTGAGCGGTCAACGTCTGAACTCCGCCTCCGCCGCCGCCACGGGTACGAAACCCTCCGAACCGGTTGCTACTGGCGCCGGGGCTCACGGACAGCAGGTTTGTTCCGGCCTGTCGGATCCTCTCTTCAATCGAGGTCTGTACGCCGGCGCCGATCGACATGAGGGTAATGACGGCGGCCACACCTATGACCATGCCGAGCAGGGTGAGGGCCGTGCGCAGCTTGTTGGCCGCCAACGCGCGGAACGCCACGCGCAAACCATCGGCTGCGGTCATGTCATCACCTCATCTTTCTCGACCAGACCGTCGCGGAACCGAATAATGCGGCGCGCGCGTAAACCGACTTCCATCTCGTGCGTCACCAGGATGGTCGTGATGCCGTGCTCAACGTTCAACTGCTCGATCGCGTCCATGATCTCGTCCGCGGAGGCGGTGTCCAGGTTGCCGGTCGGTTCGTCGGCCAGGAGGAGCTGCGGGCGGGTGACCAGCGCGCGGGCGATGGCCACGCGCTGCTGCTGACCGCCGGAGAGTTCGACGGGGGCGTGGTCGACCCGGTCCGCCAGCCCAACCGTGGCCAGGGCTTCCAGCGCGCGCTCGCGGCGTTTGCGCGCCCCGGCGTACATCAGTGGCAGTTCCACCTGCTCGCGCGCGGTCATGCGCGGCAGCAGATTAAATGACTGGAAGACGAAGCCGATCTTGCGCAGGCGGATGTCGGCCAGCGCGTCCTCGCTGAGTCCTTCGACGTCCTCGCCGTCCAGTCGGTAACTGCCCTCGGTCGGCGAATCCAGGCACCCCAGCAGATTCATGGCTGTCGACTTGCCCGATCCCGACGGACCCATGATGGCCACCATCTCGCCCGGCTCGATGGTGAACGTGACGCCGCGTAAGGCCTCGACCTTGACGTCACCCATTTGGTAGGTCTTGGTCAGGCCCACGACGTCAATGGTGGGTGGTGGACGATCGGGGGATGCGGTCATGGCTAGCCGCCACCGCCTCCAGCGCCGGCCCGTTGGCCGCCCTGGCCCCCTTGGCCTCGCTGGCCGCCCTGTCCGCGCTGACCCTGGAACTGCCCGGGCTGGACCCCGGGTGGCGGCGTGCGGCCTTGGAAGCCCGCAGGCGGCCCGCCCTGCCCGGATTGACCGCCGCCTGCGCCGCCCTGGCTTCCCTGTAAGTTTGGCGCTGCCTGGTTGGCCGCTGGCTGGACGCCTGCCTCAGCCGGTTGTGCGGCTCCCGACGCTGGTGACTCCGCGCCCGAAGCTGGTTGCCCACCGCCAGGCGCCTGCTGTGCGCCGCCCGTGGCGGGACCGGCGCCGCCCTGACCGCCTGGCCTGACGAACTGCCCTGCCGGCCCGGCCTGGGTGCCGCCTTCGCCGGCGGCTGCCTGCGCAGCGGCTCGTGCCTCCGCCAGCGCCTGCGCGGCGTTGGGCATCACAAGTTCGCCGGCTTCCAGTCCCGAGACGATTTCGATTTGCAGCCGGCTGCTCAGGCCCGTCTGTACGACGCGTCGGCTCGACGATCCGTCCGCGGCGGCAACAAAGACCACGCCGCCCCGCGGTGTCGTCTGCACGGCAGCCTTGGGAACGACGACCACGTCACGAGCCTCGGCGACCAGGATCTCGACATCCGCGGTCAGGCCTGCTCGGAGGTGCTCGTCGGGCGCATCCAGGGAGATGTCCACCGGGAAGGTGACGAGCCCCTGATCGACTTCGCCTTGAACCGCGATCCACGCGACCTTGCCTTGGTATTCGCGATCGTCCAGGGCCGCAAACGTGAGGTCGGCCGGCTGACCGACCTCCAGCATCCCGATGTCGTTCTCGTCTACGTTAATGCGAACGCGAAGGCTGTCGGATACACCAACCGTGAGGAAGGCGGCCGACACCCGCTCGCCGACGTCCGCGTCAAGCGCCAGCACAACCCCGGTCGTTGGCGAAATCAGCGTTGCATCAGCCAGCGCCGTACGGGCGGTCTCAAGAGCGCGTGCCGCATCCGACACGGCAAGTTCCAGACGCTCGACTCCAAGCGGATCGGTCTCCGGCTCGGCGTCCTCGCGCAAGTCGGCCAGATCAATCTCGGACCGAGCAATGGCTAGTTGCGCCTGCCGCAATTCCGACGCGTCAGCCCCGGCCAGCAGATCGACCAGCCGAGCCTCGGCGTCCGCCAGACCGGCCAACGCCGAGGTCACGTTCTGTTCGGCAACCAGCACGTCTTCTTCGGCAACGTTTGCTTCTTCTTCAGCTATACGCACGTCTTCCTCAGCCATACGCACGTCACTGGCGTCAACGTCCGCGGTGAGGTCGGCCAGCCTGGCGCGTGCGACGGCCAGGGCGCTTTCAGCCGAGGCGACGTTCGCACGGCGTGTCGCCAGTTCCGTCCAACTCGGACCGTCTAGCAGGTCCTCCAGCTCGGCGGCGGCGGTTGCCTCGCTTCGCTCAGCGGTCGTGATCGCCTCGTTGAGTTCCACAAGGTCGGGCCCCCCGACCAGTTCGTCTCGGGCGGTCAGTGCCACGGCCAGATTGGCTTCGGCGGCTGCAAGATTCGCTTCGGCTTCGGCAAGCTCTTCGGGCGTAGCCGGCGCCAGCGCTTCCTGGTAGGCCAATTGGGCCTCGTAGTAGATGACGCCCGCTCGCTCTTTCACCTCGGCGCTGGCGTTGTTGCCCGTACGCACAGTGTCCAGGTGCGTCA
>DAOUJT010000120.1:0-26738 GCA_034422315.1 Chloroflexota bacterium
CACATGGCCTTGGTGTTTTCGGCCGGGATGGGCTCTTCCAGCCAGACGGGGCGGGAGGGCGCGAGGGCCTGGGATGCTTCGATGGCGAGACGGGGGGTGAGGCGTTCGGCGCATTCGATGTGGATCTCGAAGTCGGGACCAGTGGCCTCGCGAATGCCTTCGACGAGTTCCGCGGCGAAGCGGATGGCGGCGACATCGGCGCGTTGTCCGGGTGATCCGAAGGGGGTGACCTTGACGCCGCGGTAACCCTCGTTCTGGGCGCGGATGGCGCCTTCCACGTGGTCGGCCACGGAGTCCATCCAGCGCGAAACGCCGCCGGCGTAGACGCGGACCTTGTGGCGGACGGGTCCGCCCAGGAGTTTCCAGACGGGGACGCCGTAGCGCTTGCCTTGCAGGTCCCAGAGGGCGCCATCGATGGCGGAGATGGCGCTGTTGACGATGGGGCCGCCGCGCCAGCCGGTGTAGAGGTCGCGCCAGATGAGTTCGATGGCGGAGGAGTCGCGGCCGAGCAGGCGCGGCGTGAACTGCTGAATAACCGCGGCGACGGCGGGGCCACGGTCGGAGGTGGAGCCTTCGCCCCAGCCGACCAAGCCTTCGTCGGTGGTGACGCGGACGAAGAGCCACTCGCGCCAGCGGACGAACTTGATGACGACGTCGATTCCCGTGATCTTCATGCGCGGGCCGCCTGGAAGGGTGACTTGGCCGGTCGGACCGGTGCGGTGGACGAGGGGCAGATGTCGTTAAGGACGCAGCCTTCGCAGTCGGGCTTGCGGGCGTCGCATACGCGGCGGCCATGCCAGATGACGGCAATGCCGGCGAAGATCCAGTCGTCCTGATCCAGCGTGTCGGTGAGGTCGCGTTCGATCTTGACGGGGTCGGTGGCGCGGCTGAGGCCGAGGCGCTGGGAGAGGCGTTTGACGTGGGTGTCGACGACGACGCCGCTGGGAATGCCGAAGGCTTCGCCGAGGACGACGTTGGCGGTTTTGCGGGCGACGCCGCGGAGGCGCAGAAGCTCCGGCATGGTGCGGGGGACTTCGCCGTCGAAGTCGTGAATAAGCTGGGCGGCGGTTTCGCGAATGGCGCGGGCCTTGCTGCGGAAGAAGCCGGTCTGGCGGATGACCTCTTCGACCTCAAGCTGGGGGGCGGCAGCCAGGGCGTGGGGCGTGGGGTAGCGGCGGAAGAGTTCGGGGGTGACGCGGTTGACGGTGACATCGGTGGTCTGGGCGGAGAGGATGACGGCGATGAGGAATTGGAACGGGTTGCGGTAGTCCAGTTCGGCGGCGGCTTCCGGATAGAGTTCGCGCAGGCGGCGGACGATTTCGGCGGCGCGGGCGCGGCGAACGGCCTTGGACTCGCGCCAGCGGCGGATGGTGAACGCACTTTTCCTGGCGCGGGTGGACCGGCGTCGGGTGGCCATGGCGGCAGGATATCTGTCTCGGTGGCGAGGCGGCTACGCGCTGCCTTCAACAGCTAATCGGCGGGCGGCCCGGCGCCGCCTGTACTGAAGGCGGCATTGCTCAGCTTCGGAGGATGGCGCCCAAGGAAGCCACGGTCGGTTCTGCGCGCCGCGACGTCTAGGATTTGAAGTAAGGTTTCCAAGATCGCGACAGGAAGAGGCTGGCAGTGCAATCGAAACGACCCGTAACCAGGCGGCGGGCGCTTAGCCTCGTCGGCGTGGTTGGCCTTGGAACCGTGGGCGTGGCCGCACTGGCGGCCTGCGGCGAACCCCAGATCGTCGAAAAGATCGTGACGCAAACGATCGAAAAGACGGTTACTGTTCCCGTTGAGAAGATCGTCACGGTTGAGGTTGAGCGGGTCGTCGAAAAGACAGTCACGGTTCCCGTAGAGAAGATTGTCACAGTTCCGGTCGAGAAGATTGTGACGGTGGAAGTCGAGCGAATCGTAGAGAAGATAGTCACCGTTGAAGTAGAGAAAATTGTTGAGGTTCCGGTCGAGAAGATTGTCGAAAAAACGGTTGTGAAGGAAGTCCCCGTAACAGCTGCCGAGCCAACCCCGGCACGGGAACCTGTGGAACTCCGGTTCGTCACGGACCACACCTCGGGACCTCGCGGCGCCGTAATGCAATGGGGGCTGAACCGCTTGGTCGAATTGCGACCGGATATCTTCGTAAATCTGGAACCGACCGACAGCCTGATTGAGACGTTCGCGAATCATCTGATTGAGGGCTCGGCTCCGCACGTGCAAATGCTCCATCAGTCTGACTTTCTTTACTTCCACGATTTCGGCGCGTTTACGGAGATCAACAGGTTGCTGCCCAAGTTCGACGTGATCAAAGAGGACTATTACTTCATTCCCGACAGCTACACCCTGAATGGCATCGACCACTCGCTGCCACAGCCCGCGCTTATGACAGGTCCTCAGTTTGGGATGCCGTTTCAGATTGCAATCAGTGGCTTCGTGGCCAACATTTCACTGGCTGAGAGCGTGGGGGTCACGCTGCCCGACAGCGAAGGTTCGTGGACGTGGGACGACTGGACGGAATGGGATGCCAGGTTCACTGACCCTGACACTGGCACCTACGGGACGTGGGCCCGCAACGACTATGAGTTCCAATACATGCCCCAGATGTATTCCAACGGACTGAAGAAACCATTCGATGACGATCTGACGAAGACCATGTTCGATCTGCCCGAGGCGCTGGAGGCCTGGGAGTACCTGATCGACAAGATCTATGTGCACGGAACATCGCCGGCGGCCGACCAGATTGAAGCGATATCGGGCGCCGACTACTACGAGCCGTTCGCCGCCGGCAAGATCGGTATCTGGCCGTCGGGCCGTGTGTACGCAACGGGATTCTCCTTGCCGATCATCAACGAACGCTTCAAATGGACTCTCCTTCCCGCAGTCGTCGCTGGTCGCGGTGGCCCGCCGGCGCACGGGTGGTCGGAGCAGCCAAACCTGGTGACGATAAGCGCTGAGACCGATGGCCTGGAAGAGCAGTCGACGGCCCTGGCGGTCTTCCTGGCGGGCGAGGAGTACCAGGGCCAGGTTGGCATTGAGCGCGGGCATATGCCGGTACATAGGGCCTCCATTGGTGCGCCGGATTCCGTTGCGCCCCCTCCCGAAGGCATGAAGTGGCTCAAGGCGTATGCCGATAGTCCCGACAACCGCAGCCTCTTTCCGTCCAGCACATGGAGGGAGTGGTGGGTGCGGCACCGGGAGCTGGCTCTAACAGGCTGGACGGGCGAGCGGTCGCCGGCGGCGGCGCTGGAGGCGTGTCAGGCGTGGGGTGTTGAGCACTTTTCGGGATACGAGGGTCCGAAGCCGTTTGTACGAGAGCCGGTGTATCCGTAGGTGGAGTTGCGGAACGTGGCGAGCGGGCGACTGATGGCGGCAGCAAGACCACCGACGGGTTTGCGATCGCGGGTTTCGCGGCGGCAGGCGGCGAGTCTGCTGGGGCGATTGGGGTTGGGAGTTGGCGGAACACTTGCACTGGTGGCCTGCGGCTCGTCTGGCGGTGTCGACGAGGTCGCGACGCCAACGGGCGAAGGGACCGAAGCGACGCCAGCCCATACGCAAGCGTCGGTCCCGCAAGGGGACTTGGACGCAAAGGCCGACACGCCGGCCGCAAGCGAACTGCCGGCTCAGCGCGGCTCGGTGGACGTTACCTTCGCGACCGCCAGCAGAGCCGGACCGCGCGGCGCAGCAATGAAGTGGGGATTACAGCGCTTTGGCGATGAGCGACCAGACATTAGGGTAAGGGTGGAGCCGGAAGATGGCATCGTGACTCGCCTTGTGGCGGGCACAGCGCCGCACGTAGCCCAGATGCAACAGGGGGATGTTTTATCCCTTTTGGGCGAAGACGCATTTGTGGAGATATCCGGCTTGTTAAGTCAGATGAACGTGGTGAAAGAGGACTATTATTTTGCCCCGGACACTTATACGTGGAATGACCTCGACCACTCGTCCCCGTCTCCAAGACTCATGCAGGGGCTGCAGTTCGGCATGCCATTCCAGATCGAAATCAGCGGGTTTGTCGCCAACGCCACGCTGGCCGACGTCGCAGGCGTGAGCCTGCCGGACAGCGAGAACTCATGGACATGGGCCGACTGGTCCGAGTGGGATGCCCAGATGACAGATCCTGACGCTGGCACCTTTGGAACGTGGGCACGTCAGGACTATCACCACCAGTACATGCCGCTGATGTACTCCAATGGGCTTAGGAAGCCATTCGATGACGGCCTGACGAAGACGATGTTCGATCAGCCGGAAGCGCTGGAAGCCTGGGAGTACTTGATTGACAAAATCACGGTGCACCGCACCTCGCCGGCATATCACGAGACGCCTGCAGTTTCCGGCGACCAGTCCAATCCTTTTGCCGCGGGCAAGATTGGGATTTGGCCCGGGGGACGGGCGTTCTCAACCGGCTACGGTCTTGCAAAGATCAAGGAACGTTTCCGCTGGACACTGCTGCCGGAAGCTGTGCCCATGCGCGGCGGTCCGCCCGCGCATCTCGTAACTGACACACCAAACCTGGTCAGCAGCAGCGCCACGCGCGATGGGCTGGAAGAACCGGCGACCGTGCTGGCCGTGTTCCTGGCAGGTGAGGATTTTCAGGGCCGTGTCGGGATCGAGCGCGGGCATATGCCGGTGCACAAGGCCGCTATCGGCTCACCCACGTCGGTGGCACCTCCGCCGGACGGGATGCAGTGGCTGAAGGCGTACGCAGACCGCCCAGCCAACCGCAGTAGGTTTTACTTCGGCACATGGTGGGAGTGGTGGCAGCGCAACCGGACACTGGGGCACAAAGGCTGGACGGGCGAGCAGTCGCCGGCGGAGGCGCTGGAGCTATGCCAGGCGTGGGGCGTTGAGCACCTGTCGAGATATGAGCATCTGAAGCCGTTTGTGCGTGAGCCGGTGTATCCATAGCGGACGACTTCAGCGCCGTGCCGGCCGAACAGGCGGGCCAGGCGGCCCTTGCCACAACCGGCGTCAAGGACCTGGTGGCCGGCGACATCGCCCGCCGGCCGCGTAGACGGCGAGCAGGCCTGGTCAGGAGACGCCCGAGCGTGCCTTCGCGAACAAGGTCAAGGTAGGCGTCTGCTACGAGTTGTAGCTGTCTATGTCCGTGTGGTCTTTTGGCTCTCTTGACGATGGGAGGCGGACGCAACTGCGATACTCCCGGACAGCCGAGCGGCCGTTCGCGTAGGATTGGGCGTGCCCGAGGCGGAGTCGAAATCGTATTGATGGCTGGTTGCACCACAACACCTGAGCGGATAGCACGGCGGCGGCTGTTGCGCGCCGTGTCGGTTTCGGCATTCGTCGCGGTGAGCGGCGGTGTGCTGAGTGCCTGCCTGGGCGACTCGTCACGCGATGAGGACGGGCACTACAAGTTCGCCCGCACGCGACCACGGGGTACCTATGAGTACGACCCGCAGGAGCGTGAACGGCTGCGGCAGGAGTACCAGCCGAGCGGCGGTTCGTAGTCGCAGGACGGAAGCTGCGCCGCCGTCGGTGTAACCAAGGCTTGAGTTGAAGGCCTGGTGCGAGGTGCTTCAGGGTGCGCCGGACTACCCAGGCCGCGTTGAGTTGACGTGGTGCGGATATACTTCAAGGTCATAGTTGAGGCTGCATCCGCACTCGCGAGGTTCTCATGGCCAACGACACGGATCGACGATTCCAGACTGCGTCCTGGGCTGGCACGCGAATCCAGCGACGCCGGCTGCTGACGTTGGGCGCCGCTGCTGCAGCCACGGTTTGGGTGGCGGCCTGTGCCCCGGAAGACGAAGGCGCCGGAACCCGCGACAACCCATTCCCGTATAGCGAAGAGCGAACCGCCCGGCTGCGCACGCGCATGTAGCCGCGCGGCTTCTGTCGCGTCGCGAGTCTCAGTTCCGCACGTTGACGTTACTTGTGTGCGGCTTTTGACTGACCTGATCTCAAGGCGGCAGTAGCGGCTGCGCGTGAGTGACCAAAGATCAAGGCCCGGCGCTTCGGCGCCGGGCCTTGACTCTGTGGCGTCCGATGGAAGGACGCTGGCCAGGACTAGAGGGGCGGGAAGCCGAACTTCTGACGACCCTCGTTGAGCAGATCGCGCTGACCGGCGAGTGACGTACGCACCAAGTGCTTCGCCTCGTCGATCACCTGGTCGACCGGCTTGTCGCCCAGATAGGCGGCGTCCGGCGTCTTGCGCCACTCATACATCTCCCACCAAGCGGGGAGCGCCATCATGAGGTGGCGGTTGACGTTGCCAACGTCGGCGTAGGCCTTGAGCCACTCCATGCCCTCGGGCGGCGGTGCCTTGGCCTCGTCCGAGTCGAAGACGCCCCGGTGCATGGGCAGGTGGCCACGGTCGATGGCGACACGACCCTGATACGTCGGACCGCCGAGGAAGAGGATCAGGTCGATCGCCTCTTCGATGGTCCCGTAGCGCTGCGCGCCGTTCGTAACCAAGTGGGGCTGGTCATTCCACTCGTGGATTTCCTCGCCCAGCGACGCCAGCGGCATGGGGCCGAGCGACCACTTGAAGCGGTCCTTGATGCGCGGCACGTGGTAGCCGGTGGTGTAGACGACGGAACTCAACCAGGACCACACCTTGCCCGCGGCGAACGGGTTGCCGAACTCGCCCGCCAACCGCTTGTTGTCGGCGAGCGGGAAGGACACGTTCTCGTTGTGGATCAGACCCACCGAGAAATTCAGACCGAAGTCGCCGCCGTTGTCAAAGACGGCCAACTCGGTCTCGTCCGCATTGCGCATGGCTGTGGCGCCCGACATGAACGCCATCGGGCTCCAGTGGAACTCGTAGCCGTTGTGGGCCCAGGTGCCCCACTGGTCGATGTCGGGATCGGTGACCTGCTTGCAGGACTCAAGGAACTCGTTCTCGTAGGTCCAGCCCTCGCTGGGGAACTCCACCCCGGCTTCCTCGCCCATCGTGGTGTTCATCACGATGCCGCCGAGGGCGCCCTGGAACGGCATGCCGAACTGCGCGCCCTCGATCACGTTGGAGGGGTTTGATCCCTCGTCGTGGGCGTGGTCGTGATTGACGGTGTACAGGTCGGGAATGAAGTAGTAGTCCTCGGCAATGTAGTCGTCGCGCTTCGCCAGACCGTCGTTGATCTGGGTAAAGCCGCCATCGTTGACGAAAGCGCCGAGCATGCCGCCGTCCAGCATGGCCACTTCCGCCTGGGTGCCGGCGGCCATCTGCAACGGAAATACGCTGGTGGCGTAGTCGGCCGGCTGCGGAATGAACTTGACGAAGATGTTCGGTCGCAAAGACGCGTACTGCTTGAGGCCCCACTGCATGGCCGCGCCACGCGGACCGGAGGTGTGGTCGCCGACGTAGCTCAGCGTGACCGTCTCGGGCTGGGGCGGAGCAGCCGTGGCTGCAGGGGCTGGCGCCTCGGTCATGACCGGGGCGGCGGTCGCCGCAACGGGGGGTGCAGGTTCAGGTTCGGGTTCCGACTCACCGCAGGCCGCCAGGATGGCCATGCCACTGACGCCAATGGCGCCGACGCCCGCAGCGCGCAGGATGGTGCGCCTCGATGGGCGATTGCTCATGCGTTTTCCTCTCTGGAGGCAAGGCGCGTCAGCCCTTGACAACCGACTGCCGCCAACACCGGACGACGCTCCGACACCAGCCGGAGCACGCGCCGCCGGTAGACGTTTGCCTCAATGCACCGTGCTTCGCGCATGTAGCTTGTTCTATTTGGAACTACCCGTCAAGTGGCATATCTTGATTGGAATTGCGTGCGTGCTGTCTAGCCGCGGCGCAGATCGCTCGGCGGAATCCGGGTGAACATCGTGACGATTATTCTGGGCCCAGTGTGGCGGATCACCAGGTAAGAAGATCGGCGCAAGGGGCGGACGGCGCCAGACGATCTGTCGGCCAACGAAGGACAGGCAACATGGAGTCTCGAAGCCAGAAGCGAGGCGTCGCTGGGCAGGCGGCCGGATCAGTGCGGGAGCGGCAAGCGACCTTTTGGCGTGCCAGCGTGGCCGGGCACGGCGTCGGTCGAAGAAACATGCTGCTCGTGGCGCCGGGCGCGCTGCTCGCAGTCGCCTTAGCGGCCTGCGCCGACAAGCCTCCACCGGCCGAGGTGACGCCGTTCGCGTTTCCGGCTGTGGGCGCGGGTCAGAAGGACACGGCGCAATTTGGCGCCCGTAGCGGTCCCACGGTTCCCTGAACGGGGCCACAGACCCCTCCCGCACGCATCACGACTGCATGAGGGGCGGAGCGCGCTTTAGTCGCACCGGTGACGTGGTAAGTCGCTACACTGAAATCTATGCCTGTGATGGTCAGCCGCTGGAACTTCAACGGCCCATGAGTCTCACCAAATGAACCGTCGCACGCTGCTCTTCGTCGGGCTAGGGAGCGCGGTCGCCGCCGCTCCGGCCGCTTTCGTTGCCACCCTGCTGACCAGCCGCTCGAGAGATTTGCCCGCTGGCGCCAATGTTGGCGGGGTTGAGGTTGGGGGATTGAGTCCCGAGGAAGCCCTGCAGCGGGTGGAGGCGGCCTGGCGACCGTTTCTGGACAGCCCGGTCGTCTTTCGGCTGGACGGCCGGGTGTGGCGGCCGTCGGGATCCGACATTGGGCTGTGGGCTGACTTTCAAGCTCCCCTCCGCGAACTCGTGGCATCCCGAGAAACCGGCGGCGTCCTTGACCGGATGGCGGGGCTCCCCGCGGCAACGAGTCCAACAACGCCCGTCGTTTCGTATGACCGAAACGTTGCTCGGCGCTATCTGCAGTCGCTTGCCACCGGCTTCGATCAGCCGTCGGTGGCCGCCACGTTGCAGTTACGCGACGACGGACGGGTGAGCCTGACGCCAGGTCAACTGGGGCGGGTGGTGAACGTGGAGCAGGCCCTGGCCGACCTGGAGGCAGGCTTGGCGCGGCGCACGGTGAGCCATGTGGTCAATCTCGGCTATCGCCAAGAGGAGCCGACTGTCTCTACCTCCGACGCGGAGGCTGCGTTGGCAACGGTGCGTCAGATGATCGGGCAGCCCATCTGGCTCACGCACGGGGCCGGGGGCTGGATGATCGAACCGGCGCAGCTGCGCGATGCACTGGTCCTCGATCGCGATGCTGCCGGACTTACGCCGCGTATCGAGATCACGCGATTTAACGATGTCTTCCAGGAGATCGAGGACACGCTGAGCGCTGAGCCTCGACATGGCGCGTTTGACTTCGACGAGGAGCAGGATCGGGTAATGGACTTTCAGCCGGGGCATCCGGGTCAGCGGCTCGATCGGCCGGCGTTGGAGCGTTCCATCCTGGAGGCGGTGCGGCAGCCGGGCGAGCGGCGCGTTGAGGTTCCCGTGACTCTGCTGAACAAGGAGTTCGATACGTTTGCGAACCCCCTGGGTATCAAGGATCTGCTGGGCGTCGGCTCGTCAATCTACAAAGGCTCGCCGGACTACCGCGATCACAACATCGCCGTTGGCGCGGCCAAGCTGGACGGCATGATCGTGCGTCCGGGCGAGACGTTTTCGTTCAACGAGCGTATCGGCGCCTTCACAAAAGCTGAAGGTTGGGTTGAGGGCAGCGTGATCGTGGAGGACCGGACGGAGCAGGGGATCGGCGGTGGCATTTGCCAAGTATCCACGACGCTGTTTCGCGCTGCCCTGGCATCCGGGTTGCCAATCGAAGAGCGGTGGCCGCACCTCTATCGGGTGCGCTACTACGAGATGGGCGGATCGCCCATTGGCTACGACTCGACGATCTTCTCCCCTGGAATCGACCTCAAGTTCAAGAACGACTTCGGAAACCCGATCATGTTGCGCGTGCTGATCGACCGGCGACTTGCGACCCTGGATTTCGAGATTTGGGGTACCGACGACGGCCGGAAAGTCACCCTGAACAAGCCGCGCCTCTGGGATTGGGAAGACCCACCGCCGGACGAGGGCATTGTGAACAGCGAGGAAGAGCCGGACTTTGAAGAGCAGTTGGAATACGCCAAGCAGGGCGTAAAGGCCTCGATCACCCGCACCGTCGTCCTGGCGGATGGTGAGACTCGGACCGGTACTTTCCTCTCGACCTATGAGGCTTGGCCTAACCGGTATGTCGTTGGTATTGACGAAGCGCGGGAGAGGTTTCCCGTGTCGTTCAACAAGTGGGTGGACGAGAACCAGGAAGAGGCGGCGCGGTGGGGCGCGACCAAGGTGCCGGGCGTTCCGTCGGATCCCGACGCGCCGGCAGGGTAGGACTTGCGACGGCGGGGCCGCCCTCGTATAGCCCGGGCTACGTGCTCTCGGTTCAGCGACCTGGGGTGGAGCCCTGGCGCACTCGCTCGACACTCGGTGGCGATACGATGGGCGTCTACGGGGAGTGGCGCAGCCTGGCAGCGCGCGGCGTTTGGGACGCCGAGGTCGCGAGTTCAAATCTCGCCTCCCCGACCGAGACTGGAAGGCCGAAGAGTTGGGATAGGTCTCGAACGGGCACGGACTTGCTCCGAACGTCTAAGAGGCGGGAGGGCGCACGCTAGGCCACGGGTTCGAGTTTCGGCTCAAGTTCACGCCCATCGGCGTCAATAGCGCGCAATCCAAAGGTCCAGGCGCCCCAGGTCGTTCCTTCGATGCCCGTCTCCGGGCTGTCGAGCGTGACTTGTAGTCGATTCCAGCCGGCGCGCAGACGCACCTGATGGGTTCCGTTTTGAAAGTAGGCGCGCCTCCCCGCTGACTGCCAGGGCTCCTCGCCAACCCGCAGCCGCAGTTCGTGCGCCCATCCCAGGTGCAGGGTCGCGGTGGTTTCGGCATCCACGTGCAGCCAGGACTGCGCCAGGCCCACGGCGGGCCAGGTGACGGAATTGCCGGGATCAGACGGGCGGAAGGCGAGTCCGAAATCAACAAAGCCGTGAATATCCTCGGCGGGAACCCAGCGAGCGACATGCCGGTCTTCGTGACGCCAGGGTGAATCGGCTGCGTAACCTGTGTTCTGAGTGACCGAGTTCAGGTCGCTGTGGTCCGCAGCCGCATCCAGGACTGCCGAGGCGTCGGGGTGGAATGGACCGAGCACTCGCCAGCGAGGCTCTGGCCGAGGGGCGCCGGTGGCTGCGTAGGGCAGTTCAGCGCCCCGTAGCAGTTGATCCCATGTGGGCATCTTGAAGAACGGTTGGTATGGCGGCTCCTGGTACCAGTAGGCGGTGCTGCAGATGTCGTTGGCCATCGAGCCGAAGCGAACGTGGATGGAGCGATTGAAGGGAATGGCGTCGGCCGCGAAGAAGCGGTAGGCGGCCAGGGTGTGCCGGGCAAAGGCGGGGCCAAGGTCTTCCTGAGCGTAATAGGGCACGCCCTGGTCCAGGTGCGACGAGGGCTGGTGCAGCACGCCGCCGTATGACGCGCCGAAGCTGTCCTCGCCGCCGCCGCCGCGCAGATAGGCGAAGGTGCCCTCGGGCGCGCCGGTCTCGTTGGTGATGTAGATGTTCTCGGCTCCGGCGTGCGACCAGCGGGCCCGACCGTCGCGAACGGCCACGCCGTAGTTGAAGCCGATGAAGTAGCCGCAGCCAACCGTGTCCAGGAGAAGGTAGTTGCGGCCAAACGCCTGGCAGGGGTTCTCGCGTCGAAATTGGGCGTGGAAACGCAGCGGTTCCTGCATGGATCCTTCGGGGTAGGCGTGCCAGTCCACAAACAGGATGATTCGGGGTGGCTCCACGTCCGGCCCTGCCTCGGCCTCGATCCGAGCGCCGCGCGCAAACGGCATTGGAAATGTGGCCGTGTAGCCGGCATGGGCCTGCGAGATGAGGTAGCGCGAGTTGAGCGGATAGGGTGAGAGCCCGTGGAGCTGACCGAAGAAGTCGCCAAGGGGTGCTTCAACCGCAGGTGTGTCCGAGCCGTCCCAGAACATCCGCAGCACGGTCTGGCGCTGGTTGCCGGGCGACGGTCGTCGGACGGTAGCCACGAAGATGCGGCGAATGCAGCCTGAACCTTCGAGATTGGTCAGGGTCATGGGCCCGCCGCGGGGCAGGTTCTGGTGCGTGAGCACGCGGGTGGGGATGAAGCGGGCGGGGAGGGTCAGCCGGGGATGGTCCATGCGAGAGCTTACCGACTGCGCCTTGCGAGTGCGGACCGACGCGGCATGGTTGATGTGCCCGGCGCCGTTGCAGCCGAAGCTGACGCGTAGAGCCGCGCGCTATGCTTAGCTAAGGCTAGCTAACTACTCGCGAGGCGAAGCGTGAAGGTCAATATGCACGAGGCGAAGTCGCAGCTCTCCAAACTGGGCGAACTGGCTTGGCAGGGCGAGGAAGTGGTGATAGCCCGAGACGGGGAGCCGTATCTCGTTCTGCTGCCGTATCGAGGCGCCGCGAAGCCGCGTCGACCTGGAGGGTGGGAAGGCCGGGTCTGGATGGCGCCGGACTTTGACGAGACGCCGCAGGATGTGATCGACGCCTTTGAGGGCAAAGGGAGCGACGATCCTGTCTAGGGTCGGTCAGCGGCTCCTGCTGGACACCCATGCGCTGATCTGGTGGCAGGCGAAAGACCCTCCATTACTCAGTTCCAGGGCCTACGACGCAATCGCCGATCCGGGCAATGCTGTGTTCGTAAGCGCGGCCAGCATCTGGGAGATAGCTATCAAGCGAGCGAGAGGCAAGCTGGACGTACCAGGCAATGTGCTGGAGGCAATGGAGGAGAACGGATTCATGGAACTCCCGATCACTGCGTTTCACGCCGAGCAGGCGGGAGGGTTGCCGCTCTATCACACCGACCCGTTTGATCGGATGCTGGTGGCGCAGGCTCAGGCGGAGGGGCTGATCCTGGTGACGCGGGACGCCAACATTCCGCGCTACGGGATTCGTACGCTGACGGCCTGAACCGACACGTGCCGGCCCCTAGCACTCCGAAGTGCGCAGGCGCGGCGGTTCAGTTGGAGTTCTGTAGTTCCCGGAGATAGGCCAGGTCTTCCACCTCGCCACGGGCACGCAGGGCGATGGCTTCGGGGGTGTACTCGCCGGCGCCGACGGTTGAAATGACGTCCTGGTCGGTTGTGTATTCGGTGTGAATGGTGATGGGGCCGCTGAATCCCCAGGCCTCAAGCAGCGCCATAGCTTCGGGCCACTCGGCGGCGCCCTGACCCAGCAGCACGAATCCGTCCGCAAAGCTGGCCCGGCGGTGCGGTCGCTGATCCGGGAAATGGCGGGCGTCCTTGCCGCCGATGGCCGAGAGTCGGTCGCGCAGCATCGCCAGGCCCATCTGCACGTCCTCGCCGTTGATGGCGAGGTGGCCGAGATCAACGTACGCGCCAACGTGTTCGGGATCGTAGTCCTGCAGCAGGTGGCGCATGCCGGCGCAGTTGGACCCGAGGCATTGGCCGCTGTGCGTGTGATACATGGTCTGCACGCCGGTTCGGCGGCTGAGATGATCGAAGCCGTCGAGCCGCCGCCGAGCCGACGACCAGAGTTCCTCAAACGAGTCGCCGGGATTGAACTTGAAGTAGCCGATCTTGATGCGGGGCACGCCGGCCGCCGCCGCGGCCTCGAACAGCGTCACCGCGTCGGCGGCGTCGGGGTTGATGAGGTCGGTTGACGAGGAGATCATCGGGCAGTCCACGCCGATCTCGCGCCAGGCGCGGACGGCGCCGGGGAGTTCGGCGGTCACGTTGGCTGAGCTGATGGCGTGACCGTCGCGGACCGCAAGGTCCAGGCCGTCGTAGCCGAGTTCCCGCGTGCGCTCGCCCAGTTGGCGAATGTCCAGGTCTTCCCAGAACTTGGTGAACCGAACGAGTTGCATGTCATCTCCTGGCCGCACGGCGTCAGCGGCCCAGCATCCCACGCTTCCGTCGGTCGTGCCTTCGCTGAACGATGGAGACCGGGGAGCAACGCGAGTTCTACCATGGCACTGCCAGTGCGTATGGTGCTTCAACCGGCAATGTCGGAAACGCGACAGCAGATCCTGATCCTGCATCTGGCCGAACCCGACCTTGGTGCACAATCGGTGGCGTGGGCGCTCTTTGACGGGACTCGTCCTGCCGGCGATCAGCAGATGCAGGCCGGCGACCAACCCGAACCGCCCTACGAATCGGTGGTGGACGCCATGCACGATGGCTGGCGGGTGGTGCAGGTGCCGCAGTTGCCCACCTACCCGCAGGGAGCCGAGCACGAGACGGGGCCGCTGCCGTGGGAATATGTGCTGGAGCGTTTCGTTCGCTTGGAGACCGCCAATGACGACTGAGACTCAGATGAGCCACCGAATTGGCGCGCTCGAGATGGCGCGGTTTGTCGTGGACGGCTTTCTTGAGTATGGAGACCTGGTGCCTGACGACCTCAACGCCCAGGTGCACCGCGACGCCCTGGCATACCCAAAGAACCGGGGCTACAACCCGAACAAGCCGCGCGAGTTCTGGGACTTCTCAGACGCGGTGCGCGAGGTGTTTGATCTGCCGGCCGTGCGTGGCGTCGTGGAAAGTCTTGTAGGGCCTGATGCCATCCACGACCACTCATTCCTGCACACGGTCGCTCCCGGCAAGCGCGAGGCGCAGCGCTGGCACGTGGACTCGAGCCTGGCGCTGGACCATCCGCGGCAGTACGACATCCTGGTCTGCTACTTCCCGCACGATGCGCCGGCCGAGATGGGGCCGACGCTGGTGCTGCCCGGATCCCATGTACGCCGGGTGAGCTATCACGACGTGACGCGCTACAAGAACTTCCTGGGGCAGCGACAGCTGACTGGACCGGGAGGTCGGATTGCGTTCATTCACGAGTCCCTCTGGCACTGCGCGCAGCCCAACCGGACCGATCGGTGGCGGTTCATGTTCAAGATTCGCTACCTGCCGCGCGTTGAGCAGCGCGGGCTCTTTAACGCGGACGGCGTGGACGAGGCGGAGATCGAGGCGTTCTACAACGACTCGAACCGCAAATATCCGTGGGCCGGCGACCAGTTTGTGGCCATGGGACAGGCCTGGCGCTCGTGGTGGCGCTACCTGAGGGAAGCGGCGTAGCGGCGCGGCGCCGGCCTAGGCGGGTTCGGACGCTACTTTCTGGGCGATAACCCCGTACCAGAGGCGGGGCAGGAAGTCGAAGCGAATCCTGTCCACGGCGGCGCTCATCGCGTCGCTCAACTCGGCCAGGCTCACGTCACGCGAGAAGGTCAGGTCCTTGGCCATGCCGCGGACAAATTCGGGGTACCGAGCGATGGCCTTGAGGGCGGTCCTGGTGAGGATCACTTCGCGGTCTTCCTCATGCACGACGCGGAAGCCGGCGTCCCGGATCATCTGCTTGTAGTCGTCGTGCGAGCGATAGGCCAGCGTCTCGATCTTGCGCTCGCGCTTGGCGCCGGTCAGCCGCACGAAGTGGAGCTTCCATTCGCCGTGGCCGCGCATGGAGTGGCCAACGGCCATCGAGGTCGCGGTAAACGAGCTGTTGATGGAAAGAAAGGCGCCATTGCGAGCGACGTCGGCCAGCGAGTTGAAGACGCGGCGCTGGTTGTCCTCACCTTCGATCTCATGAATCGCGTCATGGATGCTGACCGAGTCGACGCCCTCCGGCGGTAGCAGATCTTCGACGGCGGTCCGCACGTCGCGAGCGTCGCCATGCACGAACGTCACACTGACGTTCTCGTTTCCGCGCACCGTCTTTCGGGCAATCTCAAGGGCGCGCTTGTTCCGGTCGAGCGCGATGACGCGCCCCCGGAGGCCGCGGGCTGTGGCTTCCTCAATGATGAGTTGGGGGATCAGGCCGGCGCCGGTGGCCACGTCCAGGTGAACAAACGGATTGGGTACCCGATCAAGCAGCCGGCCGACGAGATCGCGGTTGACCTGCTGGTACTCGGGAATGGCCGAAAAGTGGCCGAAGTGAAGGTCAGTCACGCGCGCGGCGCTTCCTTCGTCTGTTCGATTCGAATGTTGAAAGGCATGGCCTACCCACCGGAACGAGGGGTTTCGCGCTCCACTGAACGGCGCACACCCGTCTGGCGGCCAGCATGTTAGCGGATATGGCGTGCTTGGGGGGCGGAAAATCCCCGGCGACTGGTTCGGTACGATCAACGCGGTCAGGTTGGCGTCAGCGGCTGGTTACACGGCCGCCGGTCGGCGCCGATCCTGTCGGCGGGGGTAGCTCAGATGGTAGAGCGCTAGCCTTCCAAGCTGGATGTCGCGGGTTCGAAACCCGTCCCCCGCTCCTAATCATGTGGGGATCGGCGAAATCGGCCAAGTTGCGGCGTTTCGCGAATATTTGCTGACGATGGGCCTGGCGCGACCCGTGTCTGTGGCGGGTCGGGAGGGATGTTCTTGACAATGTGGCACTCGAATCCTTGCTGTGGCGCAAGGATTTCGGAGTGTCCACCGAATGGCGATCTCGTTTCCTGACCAGGATTGCGAAGATTAGGTGGCTAGCGCTTCGGGCCGACGGAGCCAGTACTAAGCGCGAGTTGTCATGTCCTCGGCTGAATCCTCAGCGTATTCCTGATTGTCGGCCGCACGTCATCACGATCGAGGCCGATTCGCTGATACCGCCCCGCCAGCCAATCCCCGAGTTGACTTGCATAGTGCGGGCTCCCCGGTTGCCCTGACGGACCCGCCGCGTCCAATGTCCACATCTGCGCCGGCGCATCAGCCAGGTCCACCAGCAGCCGGTAGTTCGCGCCGCTCCGCGAGACGAAATCCGGCGTGGAACCGGTATTCGACACCACCAGGCCGTTCCCGCTCACCGCGTCGCCCCCGCGGTCCAGCAACGGTCCCAGGTCGCCCCGGCCGGACAGCAGGTGTTGCAACGGCAACGTGTGCAACCGGCCCCAATTCCACCCGGGCATATCGTCGCCAAGCCGCTCCGTAAGCTGGTCAAGCGCGCGGGTCATGGCGGACCGCACCGCCGCGTCCCGCGCTTCCGGCGATGCGAACCACCCCACGTCGTCATCTCCCAGCAGGCGCAGCGACAAACTGCCGATCCCTCCAGCTACGAATGCAGCCGGATCGCCGACCGCCAGGGCCGAGGCATCCGCTGAAAATCGCTCCGCCGCCACCGCCTCGTCCCACTGGAACTGGAACGCTTCAAAGATCGCCGCTGCTGCGCTCTCGGTCTCCACGCGCCGGTCCCACGCCCGCAGCGCCGCCGCAGCCGATCGCAACCGCGAATCGCCCCCGTCCAGGATCCGCACCAGCGCCAGCGTCGCATCCACCGCCCGCAGCGCCAGCACGTCGTACTGTATCGCAGCCAGGTCCTCGCGGCTATGCACCTCGCGCGACTCGATCATCTGCCGGATGCGCCGTGCCCGATAACCCGTCGGCGACATGTTGGCCAGCGGGAACGGAAAGTCGGCTGTCGCTGGCAGGTTGTTCGCCGTTGCCACCCAGCCACGCTCCGGCTCACGCACCGCGGGCATGCCCTCAAACGGAATCATCCCCAGCCATGCGTCAGCGGAGTCCCATCCACGTTGGTATCCCCGCTCCTCGCGAGTCCGAATCGGCACCTGGCCCGTCGCCCGGTACCCAAAGCCCCCGTCCACGTCCCCGAACACCATGCTCAGCGTCGGCGACGCCCATCCCCGCAGGGCATCCTCAAACTCGTCGCACGACTCCGCCGCGTTCATTTCCAGGATCGACGTCGGCCACCCGCACGGCAGCGCACCGACCCACCGCAGCGAAACCGGCCCCGTCCCTTGCGCGAAATCCGGCAGGATCTCGTCGATGATCGGCCCATTCCGCGACGACCGCACGACCGCCTCGCGCACGCCCTGACCGTGCACCTTGATGGCTTCCACCCGTTCCCGAGCCGGTTCCCACGTTCCGTCGTAGAGAAACGTCCCAGGATGCGCCGGGTCCGTCCGCTCTTGGTAGAGGTCCCGCTGCGAGCTGATGTTGTTCGTGATCCCCCAGGCCACTCGCAGGTTTCGACCGATCAGGATCCCCGGCGCCCCCGCATACCCGGCCCCCGCCACGTTGAACCGCCCGCCCACCAGGTGCGCCTGGTACCAGCAGTTCGGCGCGCCAAACGCGATATGTGGGTCACTGGCCACCAGTGCCCCGCCCGACGTGCTCCGGCTCGGCCCTATCACCCAGTTGTTGCTACCCGTACCGTCGTCAATCCCACCCATCGGAGGCTCGCCCGCGCCGCTACCGTCGCTCGCGTACTCGCCGCAATGCAGGATCGTCTCGTCAATCGCCTCCGCCGTCAGGAAGGCTTGGTACAGCGCCCCTTCCCCCAGCGCGCGCTTCGCCAGCTC
This sequence comes from Chloroflexota bacterium, assembly GCA_034422315.1. Taxonomy (GTDB): domain Bacteria; phylum Chloroflexota; class UBA11872; order UBA11872; family UBA11872; genus UBA11872. The sequence goes on from DAOUJT010000120.1 coordinate 18,106, forward strand.
AGGCACTGCGATCACCGGAAGCCGCCCCGTCAAATACCAGCGAAACTCACCCAATAGCGCAATTGAATCCAGCGGCCGCCACGGCTCCGGCCGGTAGTCCAGCAGTTCGAACTCGATCGGCGGCGCGTCCCGGCTCGCTTCGATAAACGCGTTCACCCCCGCCGCGAACGCCTCGTACCTCGCCGCCGTCTCGCCCGGCAGCCGCGCCGTCTCCTCCTCCGCGATTCGATGCAGCCCAACCGTCCGCGCCAGCAGGTCGTACTCGTATGCTTCCGGCCCCAGCACTTCCGACAACCGACCCAACGCCTGCCGCCGCAGGTAATCCATCTGGAACAGCCGGTCCTGCGCCATCGCGTAGCCGTACCCCACAAACAGGTCCGGCTCCGTTTCCGCGAAGATGTGCGGCACCCCGCAGGCGTCACGCTGAATCTCCACCGCCGCCCCAACCGGCCCCGCGGTCTCCCCCTCGACCACCGCCAACCGGCGCTTCGTCTCCCGATCCCACCAATCTTCGAACTTATCCCTTGTCAACCCCGCCGCTGAGCGAACGTCCGCAATCGACGCCCCGCGCCCCAGCCGGCGCAGCATCTCCAGCGAGTCAATGGCTATGGCTCTACTCCCACGCGTACCCGTACAGGCGCGACCGCTCCAGGTAGAACCGCACCGCGCACTCCTCCAGCGGACATCGCGTCCCGCCGCTCCAGCGCGCCGTCGCCGAGGTGCAATCCCCGTGCCAGGGGATGTAATTGTCCTTGCTGAACCCTTCCACCACGTTCCCGTCCGGGTCCAGCAACTCCACCAGCAACGTCCCCTCCGTCACCGTCGAAGTCGCCGCATTCAGGATCAACTGCCGCCCGCCAACCGGCAGCGGATGCGTCGTCAGCGTCCCCACCACGTCCCCGCCCGGACCCGATACCGCCGCCCAGTACCGGTTCACCGCCCAGCTGGCCCGGCAAATCGCCGAGAAGAACGGCCAGATCGACGGACTCTTCGACGCAGGGTCCCCGTGCAACCCCTCCGTCGCCGAGAAGTACATGTAGTGCCGGCCGTCGTATTCGATCAGGTTGTGTGAGGGCCACAGCATCCCGCCCCCGTAATCGCCCAGCGCGCCCGTCGACACCGCCGGCAGCCGCACCCGCCGGTCCCAGATACGCCCGTCCGCGCTCCCACCCAGGTGCAACTCCATCGTCTGCGTGCGATTCAGATAGATGCCAATCACCCCCAGGTACCCGCTCCGCACCGGCGTCACGCACAGCTCCATGATCTGGATGTCCTGCGGGTCATAGATGTCCGGCTGGATAATCGTCTCGAACGGACTCCAGTTCGACCCGTCCGGACTCGTGCGCCGCGCCATCACCCGCCGGCCCTCCGCGAAAATGTCGTACGGCACCAGCCCGCCCGGGTGCGCCGGCTCGCCCAGCTTGTGCGTCGCCATGTACGTGCCGTCGGGCTCGCGGAAGATATACGTCGTATCCGCCGTGTGCTTCGGGTTCTCGTACGGAATCACCAGCCGCACCCCCGGCACCGCCACTTCCAGCACCGGACCCTCGCTCACCGTCCAGTTAATCCCGTCCGGCGAGAAATACCGGTACATCCCCCGCGCATGCGTCTGGCCCGGCGGAGGCGGCGGCAGCCCGCGAACGAACCCCGGACTCCCCGCCGCCGTATTGCCGGGATCGCGCATCACGAACATCTCGTAACGCCGCTCCGGCTCCGCCTCCGGGTCGATCATCACCGAGCTGTACATGCTCGGGCCGCCCGAATCGAAGTCCAGCAGGATATTCGTGCGCGGATACCCCGGCTGCGGACACAGGTCCAATTCCGGACGCGTCCATTCCACCCCGTCTTCCGAGACCAGGTGTGTCACCCGCCGGAAATTCTCGAAATACTCCGTCGTCAGCGGCGTCGAGACGTGCCAGCCCTTCCACAACCCGTCAATCGGGTCATGCGCGAAGGTTCCGTGCGCAAACACCGAGCCGCTGTCCCACGGTCTCGCCGGCGTCACCAGCGGATTGTTGGGGTCCAGTTCGCCCGGCTCCAACCGCCAGGCCAGCATCTCCTGCTCGGCGACGTCCTCGCCCAGGATCATCGACACACAGTCAGTCCGCCGCGTCACGCCCGTCGGAAACGAGAAAGCCATCTCAACCTCGCGCGGCTCACCGCAGCGTCGCACCGACTGGGCGCGAATCTAGCAGACGGGTCTCAGGGCGCCATGCCAGATCGGGAATGGCGCAGGTCGCTAAGGCTTCGCTGGCTGGGCCCTCTGGGCGCAGCGGTGGCGACAGCTGCCGCTTGCCGCTCGAGGATGCACCTGAGATTGATTCCTTTCGACCCCCTTCGGGCGGAAGGGCTTTGGCTCCGAGATTCTTGACGTCGAGAGTTTCGGTACCGCATCATTTCCTCGGAGTCTGGAGTCGGCGGTATGCGGCCACGAGGCGTGGCCGGGTGTCGTGTGTTCGCAGGGGGAGGGGCCAATGGACCGCAAGAGGCATATGAGCAGACGGTCAATACTGAAATTGGTTGGCTCCGGCGCCATAGGTGCGAGCGCTGCCGTGGCCCTGGCCGCTTGTGGTGAGACCCAGATTGTCGAAGTTGAGAAGATCGTCACCCAGGAAGTCGTCAAGGAAGTTGTCAAGGAAGTCGAGAAGGTCGTCACGAAGGAAGTCGAGAAAGTTGTCGAGAAGGTCGTCGAGGTCCAGGCCGGGCCGCAGGCCGTCACCGCCATTATTCGAGTGGCCCATGACCACACCTCCGGTCCGCGGGGTACGGCGATGAAGTGGGCGCTTGAGCAGTTCGCGAAGGCATACCCGCACATTCCCATCAAGTTCGAGCCTCAGGGTGGGGATTACCAGGAAGCTTTCGGAATCCAGATGACGGCCGGAACGCAAGCCGAAATTGCGCTGCTTGACGCGGGCTTCGTTAATCAGTGGATTCAGCCTGGTGGATTCACGCAGATCAACGAAGAAATGCGCAAGCACTCCGACTGGGATCCCACGCGCTGGTGGTTCTCGGCGGATGAATACACCGTCAACTTCTTCAACACCATTCCGGCCCCAACCAACCAGCCCATCGAGGGCCCGCAGTTCGGCATGACCTACCAGGGCGCCTGCACCGGCCTGATCTTCAACTACAACATGGCTGAAGCGAAAGGCATCCCCGAGCCTTCTGAGGGCAGCTTCGGTCTGACCACCGACTTCGTCGAAACCGCGATGCAAGCCACCGATGCCGAGGCCGGCGAGTGGGGCAAGTGGATGCACGTGCATCCCGCCCTCACCTGGGGTGGCTGGGTCTTCGGCCTCAGCGACACCGGAACCAGGCATTTCCGCAGCGCCGACGGGCTGCACCTCGAGTGCTTCGACGAAGGCGGCGACAAGGGCTATCAGCTGGCCATTGATTCCATTCACAAGGACAAATACGCATTCCCGCCTTCGGATGCCGGCGAGTTCTCTGGTGAGTTCGGCGACCCGTTCTCGGCCGGGAAAGTCCTCTACGGGTGGCACAACGGCGGCGTCGGCGGAAATGTGGCCCGCATCAAAGACCGGTTCCACTGGGGGCTCATCGTGCCCCCTGAAGGACCGCGAGGGCAGATTCCGGGCTCATATATCGGTCAACCGCACGCGGTGACGAATGCGGCGGGCAATGCCGGCAGCACCGAGCAAGCTATCGAGTGGTTGCTCTTCATGGCGGGACCCGTCGTTCAGGAGCGCATTGCCATCGATAAGGGCAGCACTCCCGTGCTCAAGGAGATCTATGACGGCGACATCATCAACGCGCCGCCGCCGGACAACTACGGCACGTTGCATATCAAGCTGATGCGTGAGCGTGACGATCAGCGCAACTGGCAGGGCGCGCATCCGCACTGGTGGGAATGGGCGGCCTGGTGGGGCGCGGCCGATCCCGGCTTCGCCGGCGAGGAGACCGCCGAACAGAGCATCGAGCGGATGGTCACGACGTCCGACAAGGTCCTGCAGGCGACCAAGGAGGACTACGACGCATACGAGGCCTACATAAAGACGCTGCCGAGCTAGATGCGAAGAGGCGCGTTGTGCGTGCCACGCCTCGACCGGCCGACGCCTTCGGGCTTCGGCCGGTCGGCGTTTCCGAAGCAGCGCTGGCGCTGCCTGATGCCGCGTCGTGCTACGTTTTCCCTGCGGCGACGCCGGGTTCGCCAGTAGGTCTCGACGGGTTCCACGACATGAGGAGATGTCCGTCGTGAGCCAGATCATTACGCAGCGAATCGAGACCGAACGCCACTGCCTCACGGCCGACCAGCTACAGCGATTCGAGCGAGACGGATACCTCCTGGTCGAGGGCGTACTGGACCCGGCGGAATCGATCGATCCCCTGATTGCCGAGTACGAAGGTGTGCTCGCCCGCCTGGCGCACGAGCTTCACCAGGCGGGCGAGATCGCCTCGACGTACGACGACCTGAACTTTAGCGACCGGATGGTTCGGATCTATCAGGAGACGGGGCGTGACTTCGCCAGCAATTTCGACTGCTGCCTGCCCAGTCGTGGAACCACGCACGACACGCCCATGTGGCTCGGCCCGGCAGTCTTCGACGTTCTCAGGCACGACCGTGTTCTCGATCTGGTCGAGTCCATCATCGGCCCTGAGATCACATCAAATCCGGTTCAACATGTGCGCATCAAGCCCCCCGAGCATGCGCTCCCGGAGGGCGCCGATCACGTCCTCGTGCGAGCGACCAATTGGCATCAGGACAACGCCGCGGTTGATCCCCTTGCCGACGACACCGACATGCTGACCGTATGGATCTCCCTCTCGGAGGCAACGATCGAGAACGGCTGTCTGCGCGTAATCCCGGGGAGCCATCACGATGCATTGCGAATCCACTGCTCACCCCCGCATGTCGCTATCCCCGATGTGCTCCTGGAAGTGGACCGGATAACTCCCGTGCCAACACAGCCCGGCGACGTGATCCTCATGACCAGGTACACCTGCCACGACTCGCTCCGCAACGTCAGCGACCACTGTCGCTGGAGTCTGGACCTTCGATACAACCCCACCGGCCAGCCGAGCGGTCGTCCGGCCTTCCCCGACTTCGTGGCACGGAGCCGCCGCGATCCCACCAGCGAGCTTCGAGACCCGGAGGCCTGGGCTCAGCTCTGGTACGACGCCCGAGCGCGTCTGGCCGCCCATCCCGACGACTTCATCATCCGCTGGCGCGGCGAAGAGCCGGTGTGCGCCTAGGCCGCATCGTTAGCAAGTAGGCGGGTAAGCGGAACCGCGTCGCCGGCGACCTGATTCGTCGCGGCCCGACACGTCGGCTTCGGCGACTTCAAGACCACCCGCGTGCTGATCGGCCCCACCATCGATCGTTCGGGTTGAACGGCGCGGCTAACGCCGCCCGGATTCGGAGTCGTGACCCGGCCGCGTCGCGGGAAACGCGAACGGTGTCGGCGTCGCCTCTGCTTGCCCAGCGCCACCGCAGCCGCCCGGCCCGATGGAAGCCAGCGAGATTCCAAGGAAAGCGAGAAACTGCCGACGCTTCCGGTCGTCCAAAGCTTGGCCTCCGCGCGAGTCGCTTTGTCTGCTGTCCATGAGATCCGGCCCTCTCAGGAACGCGCGACGGCTCAGCGGCTCGACCGTTGATCGTTCAGAGATGAACGGTGTGGCTAGCGTCCCCCGGAGCAGTTCGCCACGCAGGCGTCATGGCCCTCTTTGGTGCCGGGAAATGCGAAGGGCGTTGGGGTTGCCAATGCGCCGCCGCCACCACCGCACGCGACTGACCCCACCGAGCCCAGGGACACCCCCAGCAAGACCAGAAACCGCCGACGCCGCAAGACGTTCGACGCAACCACCGATCGTGAGTCGCGTTCCCTGCTGCCCATGAGATTCGTCTCTGAACTATCAGTCGGCCGCACTAATTGTAGCGAGGCCGCTCGACGACCGCGCGCCTGAGTCGGATCCTTGGTAGGAACGGCGGTGCCGATCAGGCCGGACAGACCTGTCGTGGGTGTGGACGCGCCGCCAATTGAAATAAGTGGCAGCGAGCACGGCTCTCCTAAGGCTCCAGGTCAATTCGGGGGGTATGTAGCCCGGCGAAGTCACGGCCTACAGGTTAGAATGACTGTGATTAGAGTCGGGGGACGAGGAGATGGCTAAAGAGAGAGTCCTGATCACCGGTGCGAGTGGCTTGGTTGGTGGGCTCACGATAGATGCCCTTAGCGACCGATATGACTTCAGCGCAATTAACCGACGCCATGTTTCGGAAATCCCGTGTATCCAGGCCGACATCTCGGACTTGAACTCAATCCGACCGGCTTTTGCAAATGCTGAAAAAGTGCTTCACCTTGCGGCCTATACAGACGATATCAACTGTCCATGCGGAACCCGCGCCTGTGATGACTGCTGGGGCCAAACAATGTCAATCACGGTAAACGGCACCGTCAACGTCTTTCGAGCGGCACAGGAAGCCGGTGTGTCGCGAGTCGTGTTCATGAGCACCGGGGGCACGATGAACGGATACGAACGGGACGAGAATTCACCGTATGCGCTGATATCGGAAGGTCGATTTGAGGAAATTCCCGCAGTGTGGCCCATGGTGACATCGGACTGGGCTGCTCGCCCAACCAGCCCATATCACGTCGGAAAGCTCTTTGGGGAAGCCTGCGCGCGCTACTTCGCTGATAACTATGATATGTCTGTCATTGTTATCCGGCTTGGAAACGTCTCGGCTTCCGATCGCCCCGTAACACGTCGGCAGTTCTCGGGGTACTTGAGCCACGATGACACGACGCAAATGATCGACAAGTGTCTCAGCGCCCCCGAAAACATGCGGTACCGCATCTTTGATGCTATTTCTGAAAACCGCTGGCGGTGGCGAGACACAGTACCGGCAAAACAAGAACTCGGATGGATTCCGACCAGTTCGTCCGATGTCTTCAACTACTTGGAGTATGACGAGTAGAGAGCTAAGTACTACTTCTCCGACTCCGCGCATCTGACCAGCCTGGATCGTGGACGGGAACCTGCGTCATGGGTCTGTGGATTCCTCCCATGGCCTTTCGGTAAAGTTCGGCCGTCAGGCGCGCTGGGACTGCCACCGCTTCCAGTCCGCGGCTGACATGCCCTCGCGCTGGCGGAGGATCGCTCGTGGCAGTTCACTGCGTACGACTTCGGTTGAAATGATCTTGAGACTGCGATCCGGAAGTGGAAGCTTGACAGGTCGGTTGCGCCGGCGTTCGGATTCGCGGATGGCAATGGCAATTTCCAGTGCTTCCCTGGCGTCTTCGCCGCTGCAATGGGGTGCATCGCCGGTCTCAATGCAGTCGAGAAGGTCGTAGATCACGTTCACTCCGCCGCTCCGACGCCGGCGAGGAGGTGGGAAAAACCGGCGACCAAACGCTCCCAGCCCCTTCTGGCTCGCGTAATTCTCGGCCCCTGGTTCCTGGGTCCACAGTTCGATCTCGCGACCGTCGTGCAGGATCCGGATGGCTCCGTTTGTACCCACAATGTCATGGGAGTTTTCGGCGGGCCCGTTAGCGAATGCCCGCACGTGTCCTCGGACGTTGCCCGGAAACGAAATGACGGCGCTGCCGGAGAAGTCATTGTCCGGATGCTCTGCGTCAAGAACGGCCTCTCCCACAAGCGATGTTGCTCGGCCGGGCATGTACATGGTGAGGGTGGTAATCAGATGGCTGCCGTTGTGCGAAAGACCGGACTGGGCCCTCGACTGGACGAAGAGAAGGTCACCAATGACCCCGTCGTTAAGCAACTCGAGAGCCTGCCGATAGTCGTCACGCCAGCGACGAGTGCAGTTGACCGCAAGTACGATGCCGGCCCTTGCGCAAGCATCAATTGCCTCGTCGGCTTGGGCTAGCGATAAGGTGATCGGTTTGTCAGCCCAAATGGCTCTAACGCCGTAGTCGCCCTTGGCAATGGCGGTAAGGATTTCTCCTCGCGGTTTGGCCGAGGTGCAAACGCTAACGATGTCCGGCCGGGTTTCCTCAAGCATCTGCCGATAGTCGGCATAGAGCGCGTCGAAACTCCAGCGTTGCCGTGCGGACCCACGCTGTTCTTCCCACGTGTCCGCCATGCCAACGATTTCGACTTCCGGCACCGCCCGGTAGCACGCGATGTGCGAGTAGGGCAGGTGGTTGCCGTCGTATTTCTCTATTTCATCATCAATGGTGCTTGCTATACGGCCAAGGCCAATGACAGCAACTTTTAGCTTAGCCATTTGTTATTCCCACGTTTTATCCGCTGCCTGCGGCTTCACGAGCAGTCTCGATGGCGCGGGGCAGCGGATGATTCAAGACCTCACGAGAAACAATTCCGAGACTGCGATCCTCGATCGGAAGGTCGACTCGGCCTCCCCCTTGTCGGTGCGATTCTCGGACGGCAATCGCTATTTCAAGAGCCTCGCGCGCATCCTCCCCTGGACACCGCGAGTCTTCGCCTGTCTCAATGCAGTGCAACAGGTCATACAGGGCATGAACCCCGGTGGCTCGCGGCTTTTGCGCAGGTCGGAACATGTGCCGTACCGGTGCGGCGCGGCGCTGGCCCGGGAGGGCTTTGTCGAGCACCCATAGGTCACCTACCAGGCCGTCCTCGGTGAACCGAAACATGCCCTCGGTGCCGGTGATGTCGTAGGTCATCTCCAGGCCACC
>DAOUJT010000121.1:0-34139 GCA_034422315.1 Chloroflexota bacterium
GAGGTTGAGGTGATGGAGGCGGCGGAAGAGGCGGCGCCGAGTCCGACGGCGGCGGTGGCGGAAACGGACCAACCCGCGCGAGGCCGGACCGAGGCGCCGCCGGCTCGGGAACCAGTTCAGCCCAGTTCACGGCCGGTTGCCGCAGCGCCGGTTGCGACGGCGACGCCGAGCCCGACGCCCGCGCCGCGACCGGAGCCGTTGGAGGACGCGGCGATCAGCGAGCGACTGCGTGAGGCCGCGGACCTCATCGAAAGTGTGACGGGGTCGCCGGCGGCGTTGCGGGCGGGCGCGGATTTGCGGGCGCCGCTGGAGGGGGCGGTGCTGGCGTTCCTGGATCGATACGGGGCCGATCCGGAGGCGGCGGCGCAGTTGGACTCCGCGATCGGGCAACTGCCGCCGCTGGTGTATGACGTGGAACCCCAGGGCGCGCGGATTGCGGCGGCGGACGTGGACGGGGATGGGGCGAATGAGTTGATCGCGGCGTGGCACATCCTTGGGTTACGGCCGGTTTGGTTCGATGAGGTGGAGGGTGGATTCGCCGCGAAGGCGTTTCCGGTAGGCGGGTCGGTGGAGACTGCGCCCGGCATGGCGGTGGTGCATTCGATGGCTGACCTGACGGACGATGGGGTTGCCGACGTGGTGCTGGTGACAACTATGCCGGGGGCGAGTACGCAGACCGAGAGGGTGCGGGTGTACCGGTGGAATGGCGAGGCGCCGCGACGGGTTTTTGACGTGCCGGTGGTGTTGGGGGCAGGACCGGCGGGTTGGAGCCTGCGTGACGGGGCGACGCCGGGTGAGATCGAGACGATGTGCCCGGCGCTGGGGCATTTCGACGCGCCGCTGCTGCCGCATCCGGGGCTGCGCCGGACGTTTGCCTGGGGCGGGCAGTTTTTCGAAGACGTGGGAAGGCGACTGGATCCGCCGGTGTCACGGCAGGACCAGATCAACCGCGCGGAGGTGGCGTTCTGGGCGGGTGAGTATGAGGCGGCGGCGGCGGGGTATCGGGAGGTCATCGAGCGGCCCGTTGACGGTGGGAACGCGACGGAATCTCAGCCGGATTGGGAGGGGCTGGCGCTTGTGCGACTGGCGCAGATCGGGCTGCTTGGGGGCGAGGCCTTCAACCCGGCGCGGCTGCAGGCGGCATTTGAGCGGGGCGGGGAGATTGGGCTGATTGCTGGCGCGATGCAGGAGGCGGTGGCGACGCCGGACCCGATGCGGACGTTTGCGTCGCTGCAGCAACTGGACCTGACGAGCGACTCGCCGCCGGGCAGGTATGGGTCGATCGACTTTCCGATGGAGCCTGGGCTGGTGCTGGCGCTGGGGAAGGCGCTGGAGATCGGGCTGCGGGGGCTGGGGGGTGATGAGCTCTCGGAGGCGGCGATCACTGGCGGGCTGTCAGCGCGAGGCGTGGAGGTGCGGCGGGCGACGGTGGGCGACCTGAATAGCGACGGCGCGCTGGAGGCGGTGGTGTCGCTGGTGCGGCACAGCACGCGGGTGGTTGGGCCGCCGGTGAACGAGTTCTGGTTTGTGTATCGGCACGGTACGCGCTGGGTGGCGCAACCGGTGGGGCCGGTGAGCGACAACGCGTACCCGAATGGCGTTCGATCGGTGAGCCAGGGGCGGGCGGTGTTTGTGATGACCGACTCGTCAGCGGGGATTGAGGGTTATCTGAGCTTTGATGGGCAGCGGATGGAGCGATGGGACGAGGCGCCGACGCTGGAGGATTTGTATCCGGTGAATCCGTTTGATGGGCGGGGGATTCGGAGCTGTGAGGTCTCGGCTTAGAACTACTGGCGGATTACTGCGGCTAGGCGTTGGCGCTGGTGAGGGAGGGGGATTGGCGGCTGGCGCGGGTTTCGAGGGGGTCGATGCGGCAGGCGCAGATTTTGTATTCGGGGATCTTGGAGATGGGGTCGAGGACGTTGATGGTGAGGAGGTTGGCGGCGGCTTCGGCGAAGTGCCAGCTCATGTAGACGGTGCCGGGGGCGACGCGGCGGGTGATCCAGGCGCGGGCTTCGACAGCGCCGCGGCGGGTGCTGACGCGCACGAGGCCGCTCTTGGGGATGCCGAGGCGGTCGGCGTCTTCGGGGGAGACCTCGATGAGGGGTTCGGGGTAGGCCTCGTCGAGGCGTGAGCGGCGGGTCATTGCGCCGGTGTGCCAGTGATACAGCACGCGGCCGGTGTTGAAGATGAAGGGGTAGTTGCGGTCGGGGACTTCGACGTTCTCGCGCCAGTGGACGGCGTGCATGGAGGCCTTGCCGTCGGCGGTGGGGAAGCGGTCGCCGAAGAGCCAGAGGGCGCCGGGGTCGTCGGGGGTGAGACAGGGCCAGCGGAGGCCGCCTTCGCGGTCGAGGCGTTCGTGACTCAGGCCGGCGTGGCTGGGGGTGACGCGGGCGATCTCGTCGAAGATCTGGGACGGGGTGTCGAGGCCGAGGTGGCGGCCCATGCGGCGGGCGAGGTCGGCGATGATTTCCCAGTCTTCGCGGGCTTCGCCGGGCCGGGGGAGGATGGGCCGGACGCGCTGGACGCGGCGATCGGTGTTGGTGTAGGTACCGTCCTTTTCGGCCCAGCTCGAGGCGGGAAGGACGACGTCGGCGATTTCGGCGGTTTCGGTCATGAAGATGTCCTGGACGACGAGGAAGTCCAGGTGGCGGAAGTGGCGGCGGGAGGCGTGGAGGTCGGGGTCGGCCATGAGGGGGTTTTCGCCCATGATGTACATGCCTCGGACCTCGCCGGCGCCGGCGGCCTGGCCGATTTCGATGGTGGTGAGGCCCTGCCTGGCGGGCAGCTTGGCGTCCCACTGCTCCTCGAAGTAGGCGCGGAAGGTGTCGTCCTCCACCGAGCGGTAGTCGGTGAAGTACATGGGGATGGCGCCGACGTCGCTGGTGCCCTGGACGTTGTTCTGGCCGCGGAGAGGGTTGAGGCCGGTGCCGCGGCGGCCGACGTTGCCGGTGGCCAGGGCGAGGTTGATGAGGGTGAGGCAGGCTTCGGTGCCGTGGGTGTGCTCGGAGATGCCGAGGCCCCAGTAGAAGGCGGTCTTGTCGGCCTTGCCGATGATGTGGGCGGCGCGTTCGAGGGTGGCGGGGGGGATGCCGGTCAGGGCTTCCTGGCGTTCGGGGGTCCAGTGCCGGACGGCGGCGGCGACGGACTGGAAGTTCTTGACGCGGTTGGCGACGAACTCTTCGTTGACCAGGCCGTCGCGGATGATGACGTGGAGCAGGGCGTTGTACATGGGGACGTCGGCGCCGGTGCGGCATTGGAGGTGGACGTCGGCCCAGCGGGTGAGTTCGATGGCGCGGGGGTCGGCGACGATGAGCCTGGCGCCGTTGCGAATGGCGGCCTTCATCTTGAGGGCAGTGATCGGGTGGGTTTCGGTGGTGTTGGAGCCGGTGACGTAGATGACGTCGTTTTCGGCGATCTCGTCGAGCGAGTTGGTGAAGGCGCCGGTGCCGATGCTGAGGCCGAGGGCGGCGACTGACGAGGCGTGGCAGAGGCGGGTGCAGTTGTCGATGTTGTTGGTGCCGAGGACGACGCGCGTGAATTTCTGGAGGAGGTAGTTGTCCTCGTTGAGGCACTTGGAGGAGCCGTAGACAGCCAGGGCATCTGAGCCGTGGGTATCGCGAATTTCGGCCAGACGGCGGGCGACGCGATTGAGGGCCTCGTCCCAGGTGGCGCGGCGCCAGCGGCCGGCGCCGCGTTCGCCGGTGCGGATGAGGGGATGGGTTAAGCGGTCGCCGCTCTGAGCGTAGTCCCAGCCGAAGCGGCCCTTGACGCAGAGCCAGCCCTGGTTGACGGGGTGGTCGTCGGGAGACATAGCGTGGGTGATCTGGCCGCCGCGCACGTGGACTTCCAGGCCGCAGCCGACGCCGCAGAAGGAGCAGGTGGTCTCGACCACACGGTCGTCCCGGACGATGCCCTGTTTCTCGAGTTCCCACTGGGCGCGGCTCTTGAGAGCGCCGGAGGGACACACCTGCACGCAGTTGCCGCAATAGACGCAGGTGGTGTCCATGATTCCGTCGTACTCGCGGGTTGAGATGCGAACGTGGAAGCCGCGTTCGCCGGGTTCAATGGCGTAGGTGAGTTGGACTTCGTCGCCGCAGACGTCCACGCAGCGCCAGCACATGACGCACTTGGCATAGTCGCGGATGTAGTAGGGGTTGTCGTCGATTACAGGGAGGGCGGCGCGGGAGGCCTGACCGTTGGGCTGGACGTTGTATTCGGTGAGGAGCCCTGCGAGATCGGGCGCTTCGCTGAGGTCAACGCCGGAAAGGAGGGCCTTGAGGGAGCCCTTGCGGGAGCGGCGGACGCCTTCGCTGTCGGTGAAGAGGTTCTGGCCGGGTTCGACGAGGGCCCGGCAGGCGGAGAGGAGCTTGGTTTCGCCGGTGAGGGAGGCGTCGGCTGGTGGTGGTCCGGCGTCGGGGTCGGCGGCCTGTTCGACGAGGCAGAGGCGGCAGTTGGCGGAGGCGGTGATGTTGGGGTGGTAGCAGAGGGTGGGGATGTCAATCCCAAGCTCGGCGGCGGCGTGCAGGATGGAGGCGCCGGCCGGCACGGTGATAGGACGACCATCGATGGTGAGCGTTACCGCGTCGACCGCCGTCGCCATGCAGAATCGCCCGCTGCTATTGGGGAGCCGACTAGCCTACGTTACCGGGCTGATCGGGCGGGTCCGGGCTTCTGTCAGGCGGTCGCTGACCGCGGTCACCGGGAGGCGGTGGACCGCCCGAGCCGACGTTCTCGCCCTCGTGGAAGATGAGCCAGAAGATGTAGCCCATCCAAATCAGGGCCAGCAGGACCACGGGGATCACGACGATGACGAGGATGAGGCCGGGGTCGGTTTGTGTTCCGGTGGGCGTTGGATTGGCGGTTGGACTGGCGGGCGGGTTGAGGGCCGAGACGGAAGGTGTCGCGACCAAGAGGATCGCAGCGCCGATAAGGGGGGCCAGCTTACGGCGCGGCATTTCAGGGTGAGGGTTCAGGATCTTCGGGCCAGGGGGTGAGGTCGATTTCCCAGCCGACGATGCCGGTGTATTTGAACCATCGGCTCGGGCCGCCGGCTTCGCGGTGTTCGATGCTGACGATGCCTGAGAGCACCTTGGATGACGCGCCGGATTCGTGGACCTCGATTCGCACCAGAGGTATGACCTGCTGGATCCAAAGGCTGGCGGACTCCGGATGGAATCGCGAGACGTTGAGCGCCAGGAGGTAGGACCGGCCGGGCACGACCTCCGACGATTGCACACCGGGAGCCCCGTTGATGGTCAGCGTCCGCGGGTCGAACTCGATCCGAGCCATCTGGGTATCGAGACCCAGGGTAAGGGGAGCAGACCACCACCAGACGGAATCGCGCGGGTCGGTTTCGACCGGAACCACGCCGGAGGGTCCGGTCCTGTAGAGGCGAAACTCGGCGCCCGAGGTGATTGGAAGACGGTGGGGATTCCGATACCAGAGATTGACTATTGCAAGATCGCCGACATTCCCGCCGTCAAAGCCCAAGCCAGCGACCTGGGGCTGCGGGTTGTCGGCTGACGCGGGGTATTCCGGCCGCAACTGAGCAAAGGGCGCCACGTCGGCATGGGCGGTGACGGCCAACTTCCGGCAGTCGCGAACATTCAGGTCTGTGATCTGAGGGACACCGCTTAGTTCCGAATCTGCGAGTCCCGCGGTTACGGCACTGCCCGGTTCGCCCAGCAACCGGAGTTCAAGCCTCCCATCGTTCGAGGATTCACAGGCCTGGCGGGACGGCACGGGCAATTCGGCGAAGTCCGATCCGACGCGCCATACGGGCGACCATGCCGAGGCGAGGTCGTAGACCCGCATGCCGTAGCCGGCCCAGATGGCGTCGTCACGTGACAGGCCGAGGGCGGTGGGTTCAATGTGGTCGAGGAGGGCTACGACGCCTCGGTTGGGGATGTCAGTAAGGGGCTGCACGCGCGGAAGACGAACGGCGCGCAGGGCGAAGAACGTCTGCGAGGCGCGGAGGTCAGCTTGGTCCACAAAGTTGAAGTGCAGCATGCGGCTCTGGTGGGGCGTTAGCCCGTTCAATGCGACCACTGGCGCCTCGGGCGGGACAATCTCGCGCAGGAATCGAAAGCTCTCAGGTACACGTTCGCGCGTTCCGGCGCCTGGAAGCACCTCAAATACCCGATGGCGTTGCCCCGAGACCGAGCGAAGATCGGCCAGCAGCTTCATTTGCGTCGGATCTTCGAGCAAGCGCCGAGCCTGAGGCGTGAGCACCTTTTCCCATTCATCCGTCAGGTGCAGATGGGTGATCTCCATCTCTCCGAGATCGTCTCGATTCAGGAATCGCAGGGCGTCGTCGTACACGGGCATCGAGTTACTGGAAATGACCTGGACTCGCCGCCCCGAGGTGGGCGCGGCGATACCGGCGACCGAGGCGACTACGGCGGGGCGCGTGGTTAGCAGGCGGGCATCGTTGGGCAGGGTTTGCGCGAGCCACGCGTAGATGTCCCAGTTCTGATCAAGCTCGGCAGCGAACTGCGTTTGGCCCACGTATGGGTATCCGGGGCCGCTCATTACAGGTTGCTCAATCGCAAACCCCTCGGCCGCGAGGCGAACGCCGGCGACCGCGCGCGGGACGACCGTGGGCAAAACGCCGAGGAGTAGTACGGCGACGATGGCCCCGTTGCGCGGCCAGCCACGAAGCCTTCCGGTGAGGACACCGACGCCTGCAAGAGCGGCAAAGCTGGCTATTGCCGCAGCCAGGTAGAGGATTCGCGCTTCGTTTCCGGGGAACGGCGCCTGAAGCACGATCGCCTCTACCAGTCCCAGCGCACTGGCCGCGGTGAGGTAGAAGAGTCCCCAACTTCGCCGCCAGTAGGCACAAACGGCACCAGCAGCAATGAGCGGCACGATCCCGACCCGAACCAGCGCAGGCCCGGTCAGGTCGAACGGCACGAGTTGCCGCCAGTTCGGCTCGAACGCGACCCGCGCCATGTCTTCCTCGGCTCCGCGCTGAAAGAGTGAGTCCGACACGGGACCTCCGGCCACCGCAACCAACAGGGCCGCTGCGGTGACCGCGCCTGCCAGAAGAAGCCGATCGCGGCCGTCCAGGCGAACAAGCCGAACTGCTACTACCGCGCCCAGCGCGAGGCTTGCGAATACCAGTACCGCGGCCTCCGCCAGGGCCAAGGCACCCGCGGCAGCGGCGATCAGGACGGCCTGCCGGCGACCGGCGCCGGCTTCAAGGGCCGCGGCCACGAGCAGCACGATGCACACAGCCAACGCCCAATGGGGCTTGTGCATCCACTCGAACGCCTCGGCCGCGCCGGCGGGCGCCAGGCCCGAGAGAACTCCGAGGGGGCCGCCGGGTTCATGGGACATCGCCACGTATGGCGGCAACCCGACGTGGAGGGGATTCAGGAGCAGAGCGAGCACCGCCCCAGCCCCGCCGGCCAGCGGCAGCGGCGCGCCGATATCCCAGACGAATCCGACAGCCGCCAGAACCAATGCGACGACCAGGAGCGCCGTGAGTACGGCAACTGCCGTCCACGGAGGAACGCCGGCTGTGTTAACGATGCTCGCGGCCAGAAGATCAGGGCCGTAGTGATAGGCGATACCGGCGTCCTGCCCGTAGGGCGTGACGAGTGGAAAAACGCCGCGCGCCATGCGTAGCACCAGCGGGAAGTGCCACGTCTCCTCGCCGGCACGCACCTGGGTTCGATTGGCGAAGGCCAGCACGTAGATACCGGCCGATACCAACAGGAGCGCCAGCGAGGCCAGGGCGGCTCGGCGGGAGGGTCTACGGATCTGGCGGCCACGCCAGGCGACGGCCACAGCGAGCGCTGATGCGGCCCATAGGCCGAACCATGCGCTGGGGGCACTCGGGATGACGTACGCCGCCAGGTTGGTGATGAGCAAGACGACGACGATGCCGATGGCTGGCGCGTAGAAGGGCCAGACCGAACGCGGGCGATCGCCGAACACCGCGCGGGACAGCGGCAGGCCAATTGCGGCCATCCAGAGGCAGACGCCGGTGGAGGCGACGATGCCGAGCCAGGGAGAGACGGTGGGATCCAGGTTCATGTCGTTCGAACCGCACGGTGCGGAGGCGGTGTGCGGTCCTCGTGCCCGACGCGTTCGCGATCGCCTGGCCGATTAGCCTGCTGCGCCAGCCTGTTGCCTGCCCGAATCTCCATCATGGCTACGGCCACGTGCTAGCGGATGGTGCGCCAGGCGACGAAGCCGAGCCAGACAATCAGGACGAGAAAGAGCCCAAACGTGCCCACGACAGCAATGACGGCGGGATCAGGTGGGCCTGCCGTGTCAGGGACAGGTGTTGGATTGCTATTGGCCGGGCTGAGAGCGGCAAGGGATGACGGTGCGCTGAGCAGAGGCAGCATGGTCAGCGGCAGTGCGGGTTTGCGTCTGCAAGTGTCCGGTCGGTGACGGTGGTCGCCAGCCCGAGGGGCGACGTTCCGTGCGCCAGTCACTCGGCAGGGTCCTGCCGCGAGGCCCGGACCAGGAGGCGGCGGAGGGGGGCGGCGTCGGCGAGGCCGTCCATGAGGAGGTTGAGGGTGGCGAGGCCGACCAGCGCCCAGCCCAGGGGCGGGACGCCGGCAACCACGAAGACGGCGCCGGCGAAGGCGATGACGCTGAGGAGGGCGTCGGCGCGCAGGTACGAGGTTGGGTCTTCGGTCGGTCCGTCGGGATAGAGCGGCGCGACGAAGTAGCGGTGGAAGCGGCGCGTGAGGCTCCAGCCGGGGCTGATGGAGCCGGCCGCGAGCACCAGCACGATGAGCGTCACCAGCCAGGGGGCTGCCAGGGTCCAGGCGATCATGAGCGCCAAGCAGAAGCCGCCCGCGATGACGAGTTGGTGGAAACGGCGCTCGCCACGGTCGGTCACGGGTTGACGCCCGGTTCAGGTGATGACCGAGATTCGAGTGGAGTCCGCGGACGGCAGCCCAAGCCGCCGGATGACGATTCGCGTATCGCAATGGCCGGGTGCGCGTTGAGCGCGGGACGCGTTGGTTGCCAAACTCTCGGCATGGCCGATCAGGCTGGAGTGATCAAGCGACTGCACAACGCATGGTAGCCAGCGCGAGGCGGGCGACGTTGGGCGCGCGGTGTATTGGGGCGCTGGCAACGGCGCTGTTGCTGTTTGCCGCGTTTCCGCCGCTGCAGTGGACGGCGTTGGCGTTTTTCGCGTGGGTTCCGCTGCTCATCGCCCAGTCAGGGGCGTCGCCGTGGGTGCGTCGAGGACTGAACGGCCTGATGCTGGGCGTCCTCTTCGGGCTGCTGGCCGCGACGGTGAATCCGCCGGAGGTGGTGACGGGCGCCGCCTGGTTTGGGATTTCAGTGGGCGCAGGCGTGGCCGCGGGATTGGCGGCGACGGCGCTTGACGTGCCGGTGGGTCCGGCGCGCGTGATGCGGGCGCTGGGGCCGTGGGCGCGGATCTGGGTTCCATCGGTGGCCTGGACGGGCATTGAATACCTGCGGCTGGTTACCACGGCCGGGCATCAATGGGGAATGCTAGCCACAACGCAGGTGGACACGGCGCCGCTGCGGGCGTGGCTGCCGGTGGCGGGGATGTGGCCGGTGGCGCTGCTGACGGCGGCGACGGGTCAGGCGATTGGGTTGCTAGTCCTGGTGGCTGTCGGCCGGTTGGCGCTTTCGCGGAGCCTGGTCGTTGGCATTGGCGTCGCCGCGCTGGGTTGGCTGGTGGGGCTGGGCCTGGCCGCGGTGGAACATGCGCCGGAAGGCCCGACGATTCGGGTGGCCACCGTGCAAACGGGCGACCACGTGCCGTCGCATCCGCGGACACGCCCGCTGATCACGACCGTGCGCTACCGGGAACTGACAGACACGATTACGGATATGCACACGCCGGCGACGCTGGCGGCGGTTGCGCAGGGCGCGGAGTTGGTGGTGTGGCCGGAGGCGTCGGGCTGGGTGGCGCCGGACGATCCGAACGCCACGGCTCAACTGGACGGGGTGCGCGACATGGCCCGGCGGGCCGGGGTTCCCATCGTCTGGTCGTACTTCATCAGGATCGATCCGAATCGGACACGGAACGAACTGGTGCTGGTGACGCCGGACGGGCAGATGTCCCGTCCGACAACCAAGGATCACCCGGTGTATGCGATCGGGGAGCGCAGCGTGACGGCCGGGCTGTACGAGACGTATGGGGTGGCGGGGACGCGGCTGGGGCTGGCGGCGGGGCCGGACGGAACGTATACGGACACACTGGCGCGGATGGCGCGGATGGGCGCGGCGCTGGTGGCGATTCCGACGCACGACTGGGCGGCGTATACGGCGCCGCACATCGGGCACCTGCGGTTGCGGGCCGCCGAACATGGGCTGGCCATAGCGAAGGCGGACTGGCGTTATGGGTCGGTTGTGATCGCACCGGACGGCGGGGTCGTGGCGGGCACCTCGCGCGACCAGGCGCGGGAGGCGTTGCTGGTAGCAGACGTGTCGCTCAGCAGGCCGGGGACACTGTACACATCAACCGGCGACTGGTTGGGCGTGGTGTCGTTGGGCGCGCTGGGGGCGATGCTGCTTGGGGGCGCGGCGCTGGGTGCGCGAGACCGGTGGGTCAGCGGCGGCCGGCGGGGATCAGCGACGCGCCCCAGCTGAAGGCGAGCAGGGCGACGACCGCCAGCACAAGGGTGACGACGGCCGTGTGCCAGCCCAGATCGTCCAGGGTGGCGGTGTAGGCGGCGGCGGTGTGCAAGGCGCCGGCCAGCAGGACGTAGCCGGTCAGACGACCAGACAGCCAGCCGCGAGCCAGCATGTAGGCCGTACCGAACTGCAAGGCGACCCAGGCCCACTCGCGCACGAAGACAAATGCCAGATCCGCCCCCGGCAGGTCGCCCTGGAGCGCCTGGGTGAGGGTGAGTTGCGCGGCGAAGAGGGCATAGCCGGCCGTGGGAGCGATGGTCGCGGCGGTGACGGCGCGAGGGTTGGACGGTCGCGCCATGACGAAGCCGACGACCAGCAGCATGAGCAGCTTGGCGAACTCGTCGGCATAGCCGGCGACGATGGCGGAGATGAGGCCGACGAGCGCGATCTGATCGCGCATGGCGGACGCCCCCACGTTTTCGGCGACGATGTCGAGCACGGCGATAGTGAGTTCGCCGCGCAGCCAGATTTGGGCGAAGGGATAGACGACGACGCCGAGCAGCAGGCCGAACCACACACCGGGACGGCCGAGCAAGAGCGGCGCGCCCGCGCGGCCCCAGAAGAGCCCGAAGGCCAGGGCCGCCGCCACCGCGACGGGATGCGGGGCCACGAGGAATTGGCGCAGGAGGTCGGTCGGGTCGACTAGGGTGTCAATTGGTCGGGCGGCGGGCGCTTGGAGCGGCCAGCGGGCGGCGGACCGCGGTTCGCAACAGGGACTGACTGGTAGGATTGGGGCAGCCTGCGGGCTCTGGCGCGGTGTGTCCAGGGTCCGCGTGATCGTTTACAAGTGCAGAGTCGGGGCGCGCCATCAATTGGGTCGGTGGGTGAGTGGTTAATACCACCAGACTGTAAATCTGGCGCCTTTACGGCTACGTAGGTTCGAATCCTACCCGGCCCACCGGACGTCGCGCGATGGAGCGTAGGCTACTATCAGGCGTCCGGCGCGCCCGACACAACGCGGTCCCGTGGTGCAGCGGCCTAGCATACCTCCCTGTCAAGGAGGAGATCGCCGGTTCGAATCCGGTCGGGACCGCCCGGCGCACCTGCCGCGCAGCGCCGTGGGCCCATAGCTCAGCGGTCAGAGCAGCCGGCTCATAACCGGTAGGTCCCTGGTTCGAATCCAGGTGGGCCCACCGGACGGACGGCGGGAATGGCGGAGTAGCTCAGAGGTAGAGCAGGGGACTCATAAGCCCTTGGCCGCAGGTTCGAATCCTGCCTCCGCTACCAGCCGGGCCGAGGTGGTGAAATTGGTAGACACGCAGTCCTCAGGAGGCTGTGAGCTTCTGCTCGTGCGGGTTCGAATCCCGCCCTCGGCACCACGAGCGTTTCCGACCCACATGCCGAGTTAAGTGGAAATTAGGCCGGTTGACCAACGCTTCCCGCTTCGACTACGAAACCTGGCGGCTCTCACGTCGTCCCGATTCGACCCGAGAGTCTGTCTTATAGAGAAGTCTCTTGTTGCGAGGCCTTCTTTTGAGATTGGAATTTAGATGTCTCCGTGGTCGCTCGGGGCGTGCGCCCGAGTGGGCCTTTGTGCGGCTAGTCCGAATCCGTTGAACAGAGTCGGTCGGGGACTGGAAGCGGCGCCTCCACCCGATGGTTGGCCACCAGTATTGTCGACCATCCGGCCTGTGAGGCAGGCAGGGAAATCCAGGAGCATCGGCACGCGCGGAAACGACGGCGACCGGCGAAGAACTCGGCATGGTCGCTCCATTGGCGGATTGAGTAGTGATGGATGTTGAGCGGGCGGTGGTTAACGAGTGCGAGGCGCTGTTTTTTGCGGCTCGTGGGCGCGGGGCGAACCGATCCGTCGGCCTGCTGCTTGCCGCTTTGCGGTCGTCAACGCTGCTTCGCAGGGTCAGCGACTGGACCGAAGCCTGGCAGACGGCTGGATATGCGATTGCTTCGTATGACTTCAAGGACGATCGCTATACGTGGGGCGCGGACGCGGGCGTAGCGACCTTTACCGAGTTGCTGGCCGAGGCGCGCCGGCGCTGGCCGGTCCGGCGACCCATCGTCTGCGGTTCGTCGCGCGGGGGCCTGACCGCGCTGGTGTGGGCGCACCGCCATCCGGGCGTGCCGGTGGCCTGGTTCGGGATGAATCCGGTGATGAACCTGGGGCCGTTCTACGACCTTGAAGGCCGAGCGCAATCGCTCAACGCGGCATACGGCATTCAATCCAAGGCCGAGTTGATGCGGGACGTATGTCCGCGAGTGAATCCGCTCAACCTGGCGAGTGACCTCAGCTGGTTGCCGTTGCGCACCTGGCAGGGTCGCGACGACGAGGTGACGCCGCCCGAGGAGCTGGAGCGGTTCGACGCGGCGAATCGGACGGCCGGTGGTTCGCACTCGATTTTGTACGGGCCCGGCGGCCATGCGACGCCGGAAGGGCCCCGCCACCAGTTTGACGCCGCTGCCCAGATTGCCTTCGCGCAGGTGGCTGAAGACCGCGAGGAAGCATCCGTATGCGCAGGTCCATTCCGTCGGCAAACTCCTGAGTTGGACTGACCTGTTGGGGGTTTCCGAAACCGTGCCGTGCACCGCCAGAACGATCGGTGCTCGCTGATAGGCTCGGCGGCCGGTCGGCGTTTCGACCGGCGGGATCCGAATGTTGTCCGCACTAAACCGTCGACGTTTCCTGCACGCCGCGGCATTGGCCGCGGGCGGGTTGGCGCCGGTCGTTACAGGTCGCGTCGTACTGGGCGCGCAGCAGACGTTGCCGCCGAACGCGATCGAGACGGAGGACGGGGCGTTCTTTCCGAGCGGCGACGGGATCTCAGGGTTCTATGTACGGGACCAGGCGGGCGGGCCGAGATTCTGGTCGCTTTATGACGCCGCCGGCGGCCACTCGTGGTACGGCCCGCCCATCAGCCGGGTCTGGGAGGACTCGGCCTCCTGGTATCAACTCTTTGCGTGCGCGCTGTTCGTGCAATCGAAGAATGGCGGTGGAGCGACGCTGGCGCCGCTGGTGGAGTTGATCGTCAGCGGGCCGCCGGTCTCGAGCAGCTTTTCGAACGCCACCAAGCTTGAGTTCGATGGCTGGCCCCGGCACGGCAGCGGGCCGCGTGTACATCCGCCGATCCAAGCGTTTATCGACGGCCGCCCCAGGTTGCAGACGGGCGCGGCGCGGTCCGAGCCGCGCCGTACCGTTGGCCACGTCCGCAACCTGTTCGCGAATGTTGGGCTGGAACAGGTCGGCGGACAGGTCCGACTGGGCGTCCTGGGCCAGCGCTACCGGGCGTACTTTGCAGGCCAGCCCAGCCGTCTGCCGGCCGCGGCCACGGCGCCGGAGCGATTTAGCGTGGGCACGCAGCCGGCGGGCGCTTCGGCGGGCAGTCCGATCGGCGGGCCGGGCAGCGCCTCGGGCGACCTGGCCGGTCTGACGCAGGGCCTTGACCGCGGGTTTGGCTGCACGCTGGCGAGCGAGAAGGGCGCGGCCGCCGGGGTATCCCACATGAACAGCCTTGGCCTGTCGTGGAGCCGCGAGCAGTTCCTGTGGAACACCCTGGGGCGCTACAGCCCGCCGGCGCTGCCGACGATTGCCACCGACCGGAATTTCCGGGTCACCAAGGAGATTGTCGGGCTGCTCCAGTTCACACCGGCGTACGCGGGCGGGGGGCCATCCGACCCGGCCAAATACAATCCGCCGCAGGGGCTGCACTTGCCGGCCAGTGATTCCCGGAATCACTTTGGGCAGTTCGTGCGCGGGATCGTCGAGAGCCGCACGCCGCTGCCCGGGGGCCGTTCGGCTTCAGGGCTGAATCCCATCAGCCGCTGGATTCCGTGGAACGAACCGGATATCTGCCGCCCGGGGATGCCGGGGTACGCCTGGGGCGGTCAGCCGCACGCACGCTGGGTCAACCGCACGGGCGGATCCGGCCCGGCGGGCCCCGGCGAGCTTGACAAGGCGGGACGGCGGCAGCGGCTCTATCGCCTGGTACAGGTGGCCTATGACGGCATGATCGCCTCCAACCCGAACGCGCGCCTGATATTTCCCTCGCTGAGCCTGGTGGACACCAGTTGCGACGACTCCGACCGGCGCATGGCGTTCTGGGACGGATGGACCGGATTCCTGGCCGGCCAGCGCAATCGGAAAGCCCTGGTGGATAACAACTTCTTCTTTCACGACGTCTCACTGACGCTGCACAAGGAGCCGGAACGTGTCGCCGAGATCGTCGGCCGGTACCGCGAGGCGCTGGACAACCTCTCGGCAACGGTAGGCGAAACGGATCCGCTGGCCGGGGAGCGCAAGATCATCCTGATGGAACTGGGGTTGGAGAACGATCCCGGGCTGGGCGCCTATTTTGACGATGAGGACGTGGCGCACTTCATCATTCAGGCGGTAGCTAACGCTTTCGTCGCCGGCGCCGACGAGGTCGCGTTCCACAAGCTGGTGAACTACCCGCTGTCCACTCTGGCCGGCAAGGGCGCGCGAACGGCGGTGCGGTACATGTCGCACGTCACACGGCAACATCCCGACCGGCGCAAGTGGCCCGACATCAGCGGCGAACGGGCGGCCAACGCGTATTTCGGCCCGGTGCGCATCGACCTTCCAGGCCAGGGGTTCGTCACGAGCGTGATTTACAACCGCCAACGCGAGCCCATGGACATGACGCTCAGGTTCAGCGTGACTGACTCCGCGCCGGACCCGGTGATCCACCTGGCCGACCACGCCGGCCGCGAGCAGACGCTGGCCCCCGGGACCCACTCGCTAACTCTGAGTCCGCCCCGTAGCACCTTCAACGCCTATGGCAAGAACTGGGCCTGGGTGGGGGGCGGTACGCACGTGGTGCGTTATTCGGACAGCGTGAGCCTGACGACGGACCCGGCGATTCCGGAGACCGTGGATTACTGAACGATTCCCGCCAGGGCCTGAGCCGGCCCGACACAATCCACGGTTCAGCCTCCAACAGAACAGTCGAGCGGAGCTCGCGTCTTGGCAATGACTCAGGTCCTCTGCCGCTCTGCCGTCGCTCCAGGTGCGGATAATTCGTTCCTGGCGGCCGGGGCCGCCCTGCTCGGTACGCTCTTGGCCGACGAAGCCTTGTCGGATTACGAAACTGAGGTGCTGTGGCTCGGACTTTACCGTCAGCCGGTTGGAGCTCGAGTCGAGTCGTCCGAACCAGCCGGCCTGCGGCCGGAGGCGCTTTGTTCGCGAGCTTGAGTCTTCCGCGTCGGATCGTGTGGGCCGTTGCAAGCTTTGGGTCCAGCGAACGCGGGGCTGCAGTCGCCATCATTGCCTTTGCGACGTTCAGTGCCCTCCTCTGGGCCCTGATCCGGATTCCCGGCGCCGGTGGACCCGACGAGAACACCCACCTAATTCTGATTGAACGAATTCGAGAGACCGGAGGAATCCCGATTTTTCAGGGATTTGATCGGAGTCAATTCACCTGGACGCCGGGACGTGTCATCAACGCCTTTGAGCTCACGCCCAACCTCACGGCGCTGGCGCTTGCGGGTGTTGCCAGCGTGCTGCGACTAAGTGATCCGGTCGCAACGTTGGTGCTGGGCCGGCTCTTTGCGGTTGCGCTCTTCCCCTGCACGCTTGTGCTTGGCTATCTCACACTTCGCGTGTTGCTTCCCGACCGATCCATCGAACGCCTGTGGGGCCTAGCAGCCCTTGCGACCCTGCCACAACTCATGCTCGTCCACAGCTACGTCACCAACGACACACCAACAATTGCCTGCGCCTCCCTAGCGACGTACCTGATAGTTCGTGGATGGGCACTCGGGTTCAGACTGCCGGACGCGATTCTGCTGGGCGTGGCGCTGGGACTCGTCGGCCTGCATAAGGCCAATGGACTGATTGTTGCGCCCATGGCCGCCGGCCTTATTGCCTGGAGGCTTCGACACGAACCGAGTCACCTGGTTCGGACTCTCGCCACCGTGGCTATTGCGTCGTTCGCGATTGCCGGATGGTGGTATGTCCGCATGCTGGTGATCTACGGCGACCCGTTTGGTACAGAGACGACTCGCGCCGCTGCCGAGGCCGTAGACACGGCCGTACCAACGCCGCGAGAACGGGGTCTGAGCCCGTGGGACTACGCTTTGAATTCCGGTTGGATCGAAGGCACGTTTCGATCGTTTTGGGCCGGCTATGGAGTGCGCCGCATGACCGTGCCCGATATAACGTACGTCGCATTTCTGCTCATGCTGATCCTGGCTGCGGCGGGGTTGTTTGCCGCCACCTGGCGGGCAGAGCGGCGCGTGGCGGGCAATGGAGCCTTGTGGATCGGCTTCGCACTTGCCGTCGCGGGTCTGTGGCTGCTGAATCTCTGGACAAGCTGGACGCTGGACGGCGCCGCGATGCATGGGCGCTACACCTACCCAGTGATTGTTCCGTTCGTGGCGCTGCTGGCTGTTGGGCTAAGCCGCGTCTTCAGCATTGCGGGATCTTGGCGGTCTCTTATGGCCGCAATGATCCCGCTGATGGTGGTAGGAAACCTGGCGTACACGACCTTTGTTGTCGTACCCAACGTGGTGGCACTGCGTGCGTGGTCGTATTAGACAAGCTGCACGCATGCGTCTTTACCTGGAGATCCTGGCCGTCCTCGTCGCGCTTGGCTGGATTGGCTTCCTGGTGATTCATCCTGTCGATATCCCCGTATACATGCCATCACAGGAAGTTGAACCGCATCCGGCCGAGTCGATTGTCGGCGTGCGAGGGCAGACATTCACGGCGCCAACAAGTGGACTACGCCGAATCGATCTCAAGGTTGACACCCACATCCCTCAAGGTGAGTGGGTCAGAGTAGAGTTCGAGCTCGCGCGGGGAGTTGCACCGCGTAAGACGCTGGCGTCGGCGATAGCCGTCTTCGACCGCACTCGCGATAGTTGGCCCGTACGTCTGACTTTCGACTCTAACCTGACCACCGCAGGCGATCGTCTTTACCTGCGTCTCGAGTCAATCTTGAGTTCACCACGGGCCGCCATCTTTTACCACTACAGCCGCCAGAACATAGATCCGCAAGGTGCTTTTTTTGACCTTGATGAACCTCTAGAGACCGAACAGGATCTCCTGATGTCCGTGTTTCGTGCGCAACAGATGCCCAAGCCGCTGGCGTGGGCGGAAGCGTTCATCGCCCGTGCCAATCGCGCGGCGCAGCGAAGCGATCTGGTGCCAGCGGGGCTTGTGAATCTGGTCGCAGCGCTCGCCCTAGCAGCGACGGTTGTTGCCGTCACTGCCGTGACACACCAAGTGGTCCGCACCTGGAAAGGCGAAACGACACCGATTACAAAGCCGGCGCTCGCTGCAGTTCTGAGTGCCACGTCCCTTCTTTGCCTGGCCTGGGGTGAAATCCCAATTGGGACACTGCTACTAGAGTTGACCTGAGCGACGGTGCTACGCGCGGCGGTGCGGCCCTGCCGCACTACCCGCAGCAGCAAATCCAGTGCAGCAATCGGACGAAACGGGATTCCGTCCTAGGCGCGGAAGGTGCGTTGGGGGCCGCTGAAGCCATCTCGGTGGGCGCGCTGGCCGCCGACGAGGCCGCGCCAGAGCCAGACGCGGCGGGGGGCGCCGGAATCGTCGCGCTCCACGCGCACGCGCACGCCGCGGCCCCACATGGCGTCGTCGCCGTAGAGGCGGGCAAGGGTGGTTTCGAGGTCGGCCCGCAAGGCGCCGACGTCGTCCTCCGAGGTCACGTCCACGGCGTGACGGTGTTCGGGGTGGTCGTAGAGGCCGCGGACGATGGGCTCGAGGTCACGTTCGGCGGTCATGGGCAGTCAGGGTCTCAGCCAGGGTCGTGCCGGGAGGGATGGTAGCAAGGACGCCGTGGGCGCGGTCGCATAGCATGGCGGCATCCAGACGTGATCGGCGATGAGGGCAGAAGGACGGGTCGCATGTACGACGCTAACAAGCGCCGCGTGCCGGTTGACGTGCTGACGGCGTTCACGCGCGATCTGCTGGAGCGGCACGGCATGTCGCCGGAGCACGCGGAGATCATGACCGCGAACCTGGTGGAAGCCGATATGCGGGGCGTGACCTCGCACGGACACTGGCTGCTGCGGCGTTACTCGGGCTTGCTGGA
The DNA here is from genome assembly GCA_034422315.1 of Chloroflexota bacterium. Taxonomy (GTDB): domain Bacteria; phylum Chloroflexota; class UBA11872; order UBA11872; family UBA11872; genus UBA11872. Next base: position 18,672 of record DAOUJT010000121.1, read on the forward strand.
CGAGGGCGAAATGAACCCGCGGCCCAACGTTCGGGTGATTCGCGAGACGGCCGCCACGGTATTGGTGGACGGGGATTCCGCGCCGGGCCACGTGGCGGGCGCGCTGACCATGCGGGCGGTGATCGAGAAGGCGCGCGAGGCGGGCGCGGCGACCGGCATCACCCGCCGCAGCCGGCACTTCGGCGCGGCGGCGCACTTTGCCCTGATGGCGGTTCCGCACGACATGGTGGGATTCGCCACGACCAACGCCGGGCCCACGATGTTCGCGTTCGGGGGCCGTGAGCGGGTGGTGGGCAACAACCCCATCGCCTACGCCGTTCCGGCGGGACGCGAGCGGCCGCTGGTGCTGGACATGGCGATGTCGATGTCGGCGAACAGCCGCATCGCCATCTTCGAGCGGCTCGGCCAGCAGATACCGGAGGGGTGGGCGCTGGACAATCGCGGGCTGCCCACCACCGACCCCAAGGCATTTGCCGACAACGGCGCCGGCGCGCCGATCGGCGGGCCGAAGGGCATTGGGCTGGCTCAGATCGTGGACGCGATGACGGGCGTTCTCTCGGGGTCCGCCTACGCGCAATCCGTGGGCCGGGCGGAGGGCGACGCAGGCGCCATCTCGCACATGTTCCAGGCCACGGACATTGCGGCGTTCATGCCCGTAGAGACGTTCAAGGCGCGCATGGACGCGCAGATCGAGGAATTTCACAACTCGGCTGCGGCCGAGGGCGTGCGCGAACTGGTCGTGGCGGGGGAGATGGAGTGGCGCGCCTACGACGAGTCAAAGACCGAAGGCGTGGCGTTGCTGGAACCGATCATCGCCGATCTGAACGAGGTGGCAGCGAGTAAAGGCGCGCCGACCCGGCTCTAGACGCGCACCTGCCTACGCTACGGGGACGGGTTCAGGCTCCGGCTCGTAGGCCTCGATGAGTTCGATGACCTGGCGGGTGACGCGCGCCGGGGTGGACGCGCCGGCCGTGACGCCGACGCGCATGCCGGGCTTAAACCAGGACAGGTCGACATCGTCCGCGCTGTCCACCAGGTAGGCCGGAGTCTGCTTGACGTTTTGCACGACCTCCACGAGCCGGTGCGAGTTTGAACTCCGGTCGCTGCCAACCACGACCACCAGGTCGCAGACGTCGGCCGCCTGCACGGCAGCTTCCTGCCGGTCCTGGGTCGCCAGGCAGATGTCGTTGTGGACCTCGGCATGGGGGTATCTGGCGACCACGGCGTCGATCACGTCCTGGGTGTCCCAGATGCTGAGGGTGGTCTGGGTGGTGACGGCGAGGCGGTCGTTCTGAAGATCAAGCCTCGCGACATCTTCCACCGTGCTGACCAGGTGCACGTGGCCGGGCGCCTCGCCGATGGCGCCGTCGGGTTCGGGGTGTCCTTGCTTGCCCACGTAGATGATTTCGTAGCCGCGGGATACCAGGTCGATGATCAGATCGTGGGTGATGTAGACGTCGGAGCAGGTGGCGTCGATGACGGTGAGGCCCTTGTCGATGGCGCGTTGCTTGACGGCGGGCGAGACGCCGTGGGCGGTGAGGATGACGGTGCCGTGCTGGATCTGCTCCAGACCGGCCATGCGGTCGTCAAAGTCGACCAGCTGGACGCCGTTCTCCGCCAGTTCGTTGACGACGTGGGCGTTGTGCACCAGGTAGCCCAGCATGTAGACGGGTCCCTGGTGCTGCGCCCCGGCCTCGTTGGCGAGGCGAATCGCGTCGACGACACCGTGGCAGAAGCCGCGAGGCGTTATGCGTAGAACATTCATCGAGTAGTCAGACCGTCAACGGGCAAGGCGGCCAATACAAGAATTGCATACCTGCGCGTTGCGCGTTAGCCCTCAGCCAGCAACTTTCGAACGACTTCAGGATCGGCCGTTGGCAGCTTGCAGACGAAACCGTGACAGACGTAGGCGGCAGCGTGACCCTCGAGCGGATGGCGATCCTGGAGCAGCGGGACTTCAGTGTCGGCTGCGGCGTCTGTCGCGGCCACGACCGAACGGGGCCGATAGGTTTCCCGAACGACGGCCAGTAGATCGTCGCGTTCCGACCCATCGCCAACCACGGCGATGCCAGCGGGCTCGCCCACAAGAAAGTCGGCGGCGCTGAACCACTGGGCGAAGGCCGTGGGGTAGGTGGCCGCACCGGGGCCAATCTCGGTCAGCGCCCGCTCGGCGGCATCCAGGTAGCGGGCCTCCCCCGTAAGCGCGTGCATGCGGCCCAGCACGGTGACCGCCATCGAGCCTCCGGAGGGCGTGGCGTTGTCCTGGACGTTTCGGGGGCGGGTGACGAGTTGCTCATGGTCGTTGCTGGTATCGAAGAATCCGCCCTCGGGATCCGGGAAGTGCTGGAGCATGGCGTCGGCGAGACCGCGCGCCGCGTCGAACCAGCGTTCGTCAAAGGTGGTCTGGTAAAGCTCCAGCAGGCCTTCGGCCAGGCAGGCGTAGTCCTCCAGGTAGGCGTTGAAGCGAGCGCGGCCGTCCTTCCAGGTGCGCCAGAGGCGGTTGCCCTCGCGCCGGAGTTCAGTGCAGCAGAACTCGGCGGCGGCCGTGGCGATTTCCTCGTAGTCGTCGCGATTGAGGGCACGCGCGGCCTCGGCGAAGGCGGCGATCATGAGGCCGTTCCAGGCGGTGATGATCTTGTCGTCAAGGCCCGGGCGGATTCGACCTGCGCGGCGCTGGAACAGGCGCGGCAGGGCGCGGTCCGCCGCGGCCTGGATGTCGGGAGTTTTCACGTCGTGCTGATAGGCGAGCACGTCCAGGTCCTTGAGCCGGCGCAGGACGTTGACGCCTTCCCAGTTGCCGTGAGCGGACACGTCGTAGGTGTCGGCCACCAGGTCGGCGTCGTCGCCCAGCACCTCGCGCACTTCATCCAGCGACCAGACGTAGAACTTGCCCTCTTCGCCCTCGGAGTCAGCGTCCAGGGTGCTGTAGAAGCCGCCCTGGGGGTGCGTCATTTCGCGCACGACCCAGTCCAGCGTCTCCTCGACGACCCGTCGGTGGGCCGGATCGCCGCCGATCTGCCAGGCATGCAGGTACACGCGGGCGAGCTGGCTGTTGTCGTAGAGCATTTTCTCGAAGTGAGGCACGTGCCAGGCCGCGTCCACGCTGTAGCGGTGGAAGCCGCCGCCCACGTAGTCGTAGATGCCGCCGCGGGCCATGCGGTGCAGGGCACGGTCGGCGATTTCCAGCAGCAGGCCCTCGCCGGTGGCCAGGTGGCGGCGCAAGAGGAACTCGATGGCCATGGCCTGGGGAAACTTGGGCGCCTGGCCCCAGCCGCCGTGGGTGCGGTCCTCGCTGCCGGCCAGGGCCTGCGAGGCGCGGCGCAGATCGTCGTCGGTGACCGGCGCGGCAGGCAGATCGAGGCTGTCGGCCGCTTGAATGGCCTCAGTGAGACGGCCGGCACCGGACTCCAACTCGTCACGGCGGTTCACCCAGGCGTCGTTTACCGCCGTGAGCACCTGGCGGAACGAGGGCATGCCGTGGCGCGGTTCCGGCGGGAAGTAAGTGCCGCCGTGGAACGGCTTGCCCTCCGGCGTCATGAAGACCGACATGGGCCAGCCGCCGTGACGGGTGAGCAACTGGACCGCCGACATGTAGATCTGGTCCACGTCGGGGCGCTCTTCGCGATCGACCTTGACGGATATGAAGTGCTCGTTCAGGACATCGGCGGTTTCCTGGTCCTCGAACGATTCGCGCTCCATCACGTGGCACCAGTGACAGGCGGCGTAGCCGACGCTGAGGAAGATGGGTTTGCCGCTGGCCTGTGACGCGGCGAAGGCCTGGTCGCCCCACGGATACCAGTCCACCGGGTTGTGCTGGTGCTGGAGCAGGTAGGGGCTGGACTCAGCGGCGAGGCGGTTGGGCATGGTGCTTGGGCCTTGTCGGGCGGCGACGTTCAATTCTGACGGCCGACAGCCGAGCCGCCAACGCCAGGCATCCCGCCGCCGGCCGCGTGTCCGGGTCCCGTCGCGACGTCAGGGCGCCACGATTCGACGCGCCTACGCTTGCTCAAGATATCGCTTCAGCGCCGTGCGGTGCCGCTGCAGCGCCACTCGACCCGGGCTCCTCGCAGCCTCACCGATGATTTGCTCGACCCATTGGAGCAATCGCTGCGCATTGCGAATGTGATGCTGCTTCCCCCACTGACTGACTACGAAATAACGCCCGCCATAGATTTCCTTCCAATACCTGCCATAACCATTGATCGAACGTCCGTCCTGCCGGCGTCGTAGCAGGGCGAAATTCCCGATCTGCAGTCCCAGATTGCCTCTGCAATACTCGGAATCCGTCAGCTTCGCAACGGTCTCTTCATCCAACAGCTCGGGATAATCGTCCAACAGCGTCGTCATAAGGCTGCGGACGAGGGGCTGCAATGTTGCCCGCGGGCCGCGCGAGGTCTCCGGCTTCGCACGTTTGCCAGGTGCCGACGCGTCTGGGATCGCAATCGGCAGCCCGCTGACCTCCAGCAGCTTGGCCGACCGCACGAACAACTCCGACGTGTCGGCCACCGCCTGCGCGGCCGCCAGCGTGGGCCGCACCAGTTCATCAGAGAAACCGTGGTTGGTCAGCAGATGCCAGCCCGCCTCCGGATAGACCGTGCGCAACTCGGCAAACGCCTCGAGCAGCCTGACATTGATTGGCTCCCGAACCTTCGGTGAAACGAAGTACACGTGCGTCGGCGTTCCCGCCGGCAGGTGCGCCTCGAGAATCAACCACGAACGCAGGACTTTCTTCAGGACGCGCGTACGTGTGCCCTCATCGCCGCCATAGTTCAGCCCGGCCTCGTGAAACGCCACGTCCAGCGCATGCACGCTGCCGTTCTGTCCCACCCCAAGCACGTCGATCTCGGCTTGCCTGAGAAACTGGTCGACGTTCCTGACGCCCTTGAACACCGTCCCATCAGCGTCAAATCGCTCGCGCATCCATGTGAACCGCGACTCCAGTTCGTCGTCCGGCAAAATCCTGGACCAGTGCTCGGATGCCTTCCAATTGGTCTGCACCAGCCAGCACTGCTTGACGTGCCGCAGGAACGAGAACGCCAGAGACTCCCCCATCTCGATCTTCATGTCGCAGGCATCTCATTCCCGAGCCAATACGCAAACCTCACGCTGGCCGCATTCATGACAACCCCGGTCTCTGAGCACCCATGAACACCGTGCTCCCGCCACTGACGCCGGCGCTGCCTGTTTGGCCTATCGTCCCACCAGCTCACGCAGCTGGTCCCGCAGACGTACGGTTTCGCCCAGGACGTCTTGGCGATCCAGGTTCATCCAGCCGACGTGCACTACTTCCAAAGCGATGATTCCGCGGTAGTTGGCCGCCTTGAGGTCGCCGACGATGCGGGGGAAGTCGATCTCGCCGTCGTCGAACCCGGCTTGCAACTGGCCGAGGGCCGCCTGGCGGGCGTGCCAGTGGGTGCCGTGCGGGTGCATGACAGCGATCTGCTCGTAGGTCATGCCGTGGAAGACGAAGTGCGAGTGGTCCACGGTCAGGGACAGCCCCGGTACTTCGTCGAGCATGCGCAGGGCGAGTTCGGGGCTCCAGGTGACGCTCTCGACGTGCGGCTCGATGCGTAACCGGACACCCCGTTCGGCCGCGTGTTCGGCCAGCGGCACGAGCTGAGCGCGGCCGCGTGCGAAGGCGGTTTCGGCGTCCAGGCCGGGCCAGTACTTACCGGGGCTGAGGGTTATGCCGTCGAGCCCGACCTCGGCGGCGAAGTCGATCCAGCCGGCGTAGACCTGGCGCTGGTGGATGTATTCCTCCTCGTCAGGCGTGTTGGTGATGTGCTTGTCGGTGGCCTGGGGAAAAGCGTCGTAGAAGCGCATGCCGTGGCGCTCGCCGATGGCGCGGACGCGTTCGGCTTCGCGCTCGGGATTCGCGCCCACCACATCGGGGTCCAGGTCGGCGCCGTTGCCCAGGTCCATGACGGAAATGCCAAGCGCGCGCCACACACGAACCGCCTCTTCCAGCTTCAGGTGCGGGGTGGAAAAGATGTGACCGCCGAGTTCGATGGACATGGGTGGACTCCGCAGATTCGGGTTCTCCGCAGTACAGCCAGACGCGTGCATTTGTGTCAAACCAAAGAGTTAGCTGAGGACCAGCGGACGGGGCACAACGCTCCGGGGCCGAGCGTTGTCTTGCCTTCCCGGTGGGGCATGTGCGGTTGCTTAGGGAAATTCAGTTGGAGGAAGGAGTCCCCAATTCGCGCTCAAGATCCTCAAGCAGCTCCCTGAGCGTAATCTCGTTCACCCAGCTCACGGGGCGCGAGCGACTGTCCGCCAGCGCTTGCGCCGCCTGCTCGCGATTGCCCAGCGCCAGTTCGGCCGCGGCGAGGCCCACATATGGGTCGGCGGCGTCCACGATGTACTGGCTAATGTCCGACAGTTGGGCCCGAGCGGGCGGCCCTGGATCCTCGCCTTCCCTGGCGAACTCGAGCATGTGTCTAAAGTCCTGGCGCGCCGCGTTCGCCTCGCCCAACTGCAGGAGCGCCAGTCCGCGCCACTGCCGCGCAACCAGACTGACCTCGTTTAGCTGAACCGCATGGTTGAGCGCGGCCAGGCCCTGGGCGACCTGTCCTTGTTCAAAAAGCGTGATCCCCACAGCCGCGCGCTCGTCGCTCCGCTGCTGTCCAAGCTCCTGAGCGCGTTCAAGATCGACCAGCGCCGCCTCCAGATTTCCCATGCGGCGATTCACCAGCCCGCGCACAAAATGGGCGTCCTCATTTCGTCGGTCGTACTCGATGCTTGCCGTGAGCGGGTCCAGCGCTTCCCTTAGGCGTCCGAGTCGCGCCAAGGCCATGCCCTGCACGATCTGGGCCTCAGTCGGGGAAAACGGCGCGAATTCAGCGGCGCGATGGGCTACGTCGAGCGCCGCCTGCGAATGACTGTACGAGAGGAGCTCATGGCTGGCCCACAGCAGCCACCTTCCGTCCTCCGACGTCCCAGCCAGACGCTGGATGGCCGCGAGATCGTCCCGTGCCTGTTGCGGGCAACCCGCCCACCTGAATAGGGACGCTCGCATTGCGTGTCCCGCGATCAGGCTTGGATCGACCTCCAGCGAGTAATTGATATCAGCCAGCGCCCGCTCAGCGTCGTCAAGCCCCAGGCGGAAAGAGGCGCGTGTGACATACGCCAAGGCGCGTTCCCGGTCGCTCTCCAGTCGGCCGGGGCGCCGCAGCCGAGCCGTTTGGTAATCCACGGCTTCCGCGTATTCCACCAAGTCGCGCGGGGAACGGTCGACGTCGGCAAGGGACGCGCGGAGGTGCTCGACTGAGCAGTCACTCGGCAGCGGCACGGGCGCCAGTTCCCAAAGACGCCCTATTGACGTGACGCCAATGAAGATAATCAGGCCCACCACCATGCCCATGCGTGTAAAGCGAATCCGAAACGAGCCGTACCAGCGTCGGTAGTCCAACACCAGGAGGCCAATCAACCCTGCGGCGAGTCCCGCGGCAAGGAGCCACGGCAAGCCGCTGTGGTTATAGACATCCAGACGGGTGAGGCCTCCAACGATTACCGCAGCCGTGATGAACCCGGCCGTGACCAGATAGTCCACGCGTGGGTCGCGCCTCGGCAGGCGTGCCTGGGCCTGACGAATACCTTCCAGTGGGCCTATGCGCGTTCGGTTTCGTAGCGGAGTTCGGTGTGGACGGTCTTGAGCACGGGCCTCGGCGTCGCGCTGCAGTTGCTGGCGGATCAACGACTGTTGGGCCTCTACGGCCTCGGGAGCGATACGGGATGCGGTTGAACTCGCGGGCTCCGAGGCAGCCGCCTCGATGGCACGGCGCGCCTGCCGGGCGCGCCGTGCCTCAAGTGTGGCCTCGCGCCGTTCACGATCGTCGTCTCTTTCGTACCAAGCAAGATCTCGCCGGGTGCCGCGGACGGTTCGCCGACGGTCATGGTCAGCATGCTGACCGGCGCGTCGAGAGTCCTTCGTTGCAGGTCGTTGTCGCCGGACCGCTGGCTGGCGCGTCAGAGCTTGCTGGAGCGCATCCTGGACGAGTTGCCTACGAACGAGCGCGGCCTGCGCCTCCGCAGCACCCGGCGAGAGCCGTGACGGTTTCCCATCCACTGTGGGCCGGCGGGGTGTTGGCTCGTCAGGCGGCGTGGGGTGGTCCGGCTCGGCGGCGTTGGCGGGCTCGTCCCTGACTGGCCAGCCAGTAACGAGCGCGACCAGCGGGCGGAGGATGCGTCGGGCCAGGGACTTCACGACCACCCGACGTCAATCAACCTCAAGCCCGCACTCTCTCCGCCTTGGCAGGGCGACGCAGGACACCACGGCGACTCGTCGAGCATGCGCAGGGCGAGTTCCGGGCTCCACGTCACGCTCTCGACATGCGGCTCGATGCGTAACCGGACGTCGCGTTGGGCGGCGTGTTCGACCAGCGGCACGAGCTGATTGCGGCCGCGTGCGAAGGCGGTTTCGGCGTCCAGGCCGGGCCAGTACTTACCGGGGCTGAGGGTTATGCCGTCCAAGCCGACCTCGGCGGCGAAGTCGATCCAGCCGGCGTAGACCTGGCGCTGGTGGACGTATCCCTCCTCGTCCGGCGTGTTGGTGATGTGCTTGTCGGTGGCCTGGGGAAAGGCGTCGTAGAAACGCATGCCGTGGCGCTCGCCGATGGCACGGACGCGCTCGGCTTCGCGCTCGGGATTCGCGCCCACCACATCGGGGTCCAGGTCGGCGCCGTTGCCCAGGTCCATGACGGAAATGCCAAGCGCGCGCCACACGCGAACCGCCTCTTCCAGCTTCAGGTGCGGGGTGGAAAAGATGTGGCCGCCGAGTTCGATGGACATGGGTGGACTCCGCAGATCGGGTCTCGGCAGTACAACCAGCGTCTTACCGCTATGTCAACTATCGGGAACTCCTTGCTCAACCTCGTCTCGATGGATCCCGGGGTACGTTGCCGAGACTCAACATTTACGCTCCCAACGGATCGTTCGCCTGAGGGCAGCGTCAGTTCGGGGGCGCTGCCCCCAGTTCGCGTTCGAGTTTTGCGAGCCAGGCACGGACCGTGGGCTCGTCCACCCAGCGGACGGGTCGTGTTCGACTTTCAGCCAGGGCCTGCGCCGCCTGCTCGCGATTGCCCAGTTCGAGTTCAGCTACCGCCAGCCCGACCCATGGGTCGGCACTGCTGGCCACATAGGAATAGGCCTGGTGTTTGATCGTCTGCCGGAAGTCTTCGCGCGCGAGTTCGGCCATTCCCAGTCCCAGGAGCACCTGGCCGCGCCAGAAGTAGGCCTGCGGTTTCGGACCGTCCAGCCGCACCGCCTCGGCGAACGATTCCAGGCCCTGACCGAGCTGACCTTCTTCAACCAGCATGAGTCCCTTTGCCGCGTGGGCGGCCGCCCAGGTTGGGCGACGTTTTATGGCGTGTTCGATATCAGCCCACGCGGACGGTCGGTCGCCCAACCGGCGGTAGACCAGAGCCCGAAAGAACGAGGCCTGTTCGTTGAGGAAGAAGCCTTCAATGCTAGCCGTCAGCGGATCCAGCGCTTCATTCAGACGACCGAGCTGCGCGAGTGCATTGCCCTGAATCACCTCGGCCTCATGAGGTGAAGCCGGCGCCCATTCCGCCGCACGACGGGCGACATCGAGCGCCGCCTGGGCATAGCCGAGTTGCAAGAGCAAGCGAGCGGCCCTGCGGAGCGCCACGCCGTCCTCCGACGACCCATAGATACGTCGAATGGTGGCAATCTCTTCGTGCGCGTGCTCGGGACAGCCTGCTAATCGATACAGACTTATCTTGTACACGGGGACACTCAGTTGGGTTGGATCGAGTTCCAACGAACGCTGATAGTCAGCGAGAGCCTGTTCCGGCTCGCCCAACAGAACTCGCCGCGAGCCTCGGGACAGGTACGACTCGGCTCGCTCGACTCGATCCAAAAGGAAGCCCGGCCGTCTGAGGTGCGCCGTCAGCCATTCGACACTGGCCGTCCTGCGCTCCTGTTGCTCCGTCGTATACCACTCGGCGGCAAACGCCCGCACACGCTCGGTTGAGCATCCGCTCGGCAGAGGCACCGGCGCCAGTTCGCCGACGCGCCCGATGGACGTGACGCCAATGAAGATAGTCAGGCCAGCCACCGCCCCGCCGCGCGTGAAGCGGGCCGGAAACGAGCCGTACCAGCGCCGGTAGTCCAGCACGAGCACGGCCACCAGCACCGTGGCGAACGCCGCGCCAATAATGACCAGCAGCGGACCGTCACCCAGGCGGGTCAGGCCGCCGATGATCACGGCCGCCGCGATGAATCCGGCGGTGACCAGCTGATCCACGCGCCGGTCGCGTTCCGGCAGGCTGGCTCTGGGCTTCAGAACTCCCCGCAGCGGGCCGATGCGAGTTCGGTTCCTTAGGGGCCTGCGGTACGGGCGTTCCTGGGCGCGCGTCTTGGCGTCTCGCTGCGTTTGATCGCGGACGAGGGCCGCCTGGGCTTCAAGAGCTTCCGGAGACAGGCGCGTTTCAGGAGGATCCGACGTTTCCGCGACCGCAGCTTCCACGGCTCGGCGTGTCTGGCGAAACCGGCGGACTCGGCGTTCGTCCCTGCGTCGCGCCTGTTCTTCATTCAGCGCGAGTCGCGCGCGGTCCGGCCGGCCTCCCGGAGAGGATGCAGGGGCACTCGGGTCCCACGACACGTCGCCCGCAGACCCGCCCCAACGGTACCCCTCCCGCGGACCGGAGGCGCCGCGGCGGGGCGGATCCTGACTCGGCCGTCCAGGCTCCACGTCCGCGCGCGACTGCCGAGGGTGGCGTTCCGTCTGCCCGCTGGTTGTCCCTGACGACCGTTGCGATCGCTGCGATTGCCCAGGCGGCATCTCTGGCTGCGCTCCGCCAGTCCGACCCGACTGTCTGGCTTCTCGCAGGTCAGCTCCCTGATCGCTGACCGGCCGGCCGGTGACTATTGCGATGAGCGCGCCGAAGACACGACGGGCCAGTGGCTTCACCGGTCGATGACCACACTCTTAGCGAATGCGCTCAATGTATCCGCTGAGAACGATGAATTCGGAAGGCCCCTGCAGCATGACCACTGGACTCCAGGCGAAGCCAATTGCGATCGGCGGGCGGTTCAACTGAATCAGGTGTCGGCGCCGCATATCTGACCGGGCATTGCAAGGGAAAATGTAGGGCCTCGCACGGTCGCCGCCATCCGGCCGTCCCGAGCACGAACCGCCGGCAGGGCTGGTCAGGTGGAAGATCGCTTCGCAAGTTCTCGCTCGAGGTCCCTGATCCACATGCTGATGGTTGGCTCATCCGTCCAGTTCACTGGCCGAGTTCGGATGGTCTCCAGCGCCTGTACGGCTCGCTGGCGGTTGCCCAGGGCCAGTTCCGCGACGGCCTGACCCACGTACGCGTCGGCTGAGTCGAAACCGGCCTGAATGATTCGCTGAAATTCTGCGCGCGCCGCTTCCGGCTGTCCGCTTTGCAGGAGCGCCTGGCCGCGCCATTGGTAGGCATAGCTTTCTTCTTCGTCCAGTTGGACAGCCTCGTTGAGGGTCTCGAGACCTATGTCGACGTGACCGCTCTCAAATAGTGTGATACCGAGAGCCGCGCGAGCGTCCGCCGACCTCGGTCGACGCCGCAGGGCGAGTTCAAAGTCGTCGAGGGCCGCTTGTGTGCTGCCGAGCCGGCGGTGCACCAGTCCGCGGAACAAGTGCGCTTCGAAGTTGAGGCGATACCCCTCAACACCGAGTGTGAGAACGTCGAGCGCTTCATCAAACCGTCCAGCGCTGGCCAAGATTTTCCCCTGCAAGACTTGCGCCTCATAGGGGGACGTCATCAGCGAGGCCGCACGCCCCGCCACATCGATGGCGGACCGCGCGTAGTCGCGTTCATCGAACGCCAACGCAAAGTCCCACAGCAGTTCGGCAGCATCGATAAGCGTTTGACCGTCATCGGTGGCCGCGTAGTGCCGAACGATTGCCGCCATGTCGTCTCGTCCGGCCACCTGGCAGCCCGCCGCTTGGAAGAGGCGCGCACGCACGATGTACCCGTAAAGGTGAGTCGAATCGAGTTCAAGCGAACGCTGCAGGTCTGCCAGCGACCGTTCCGGGTCGCCCAGCAAAGCTCGGGCAGCACCACGTTCGCGATAGGCCCAGGCTCGTTCGGCGTCGCTGGCCAGCCGCCCCGGACGGCGGAGCGCGCCCGTATGCCTGTCCACGGAGGCCGCGTACGCCACCAAATCGGCAGTCGAGGCCTGGTCTCTGAACCATGCGCTGGCTTGCTCGGATGAGCAGCCGTCGGGCAGCGGCACCGGCGCCAGTTCTCCGAGGCGCCCAATGGAAGTGACGCCAATAAAGAAGACCAGGCCCGCCACCATTCCCGTGCGCGTGATGCGCACCCGACCCGAGCCGGACCAGCGGCGATTGTCGAGAATGAGCAGCGCCACAAGCGCCGCAGCCATTGCCGCGGCAAGTAGCCACGGCAAACCGCTGTAGTCGTAGAGATCCAGACGAGTCAGGCCACCGATAAGCATGGCGGCTGCAATGAAGCCAGCCGTAACCAGCATGTCGAGGCGCGGGTCACGCGTTGGCAGGTTTGGCCGGGGTTTGAGAATTCCCCGCAATGGGCCAATGCGCGTTCGGTCACGCAAGGGCGTTCGGTAGGGACGTTCCTCGGCCCGCGTTTCGGCGTCGCGCTGCGATTGCTCGCGGACGAGGGCGTCCTGGGCATCCAGGGCCTCGTCCGAGAGTCGCGACTCGGGAGGATCGACAAGTTCGGCAGCCTTGGCTTCGATGGCTCGTCGTGTCTGGCGATAGCGGCGGACTTCGCGCTCGTCGCTGCGCCTTCGCTGATCGCGATTCAGCACCGGTCGGGCTCGGTCGGGCCGGAATCTTGGCGTGGGGGTGCGGGACGTCGACTCCCGTGTCCGGTCGCCAGGAGACTTACCCCAGCTGTAGCCGGCTCTTGGTCCTGTGCGCGGCGTGTCGCGCAACCTGGATGTTCGACGCCGTTGCGGAACCTGTCGCGGTCGGCCGTGCTCGATCGCGTCGCCGCGCAATTGCCTTCGCGCCAGTTCGGCCTGAATCTGGGCGGCCCCGGGCGAGAGTCGCGACCGAGGATGTTGACCCGGTGGCCGCTCGACTTCCGCCTGGTCAGCCCGTGAGGGCTGCGCAGCGTCGGAACCAGGGCCAGACGGCGCGTCGACAGGCCAGCCGGTCACGAGCCCGATCAGAGAACCGAAAATGCGGCGGGCCAAAGACTTCACGCCAGGCGGGCCTCAATCAAGCACGTTGGCGATCCGGAGCCGCACCGCGACGAATCGACCACCTGGTCCCCTCAACTGAAACGGCTCGGCCGAGTCCCAGGAGTCTATCGCCGCCCACGGCAGACAGATCTCGCAGTCGCGGCCCGTGCCCCATCCGTCTGGCCGAGTATTAGCGCTTCAGCTACGCGGCAAGTTGCCGTGCCAGCCGCGCCAAAGCAGAGCGCCAGAATGAACGTTTGGCCTCAACTTCCTCCCGGTCCGACAGCTTGGAGTGCTGGACCTGGACGGTGCTCTTGGCGGGGCCTTTGTCCCAGAAGCTGACGTCCACGTTGGTTTGGCCGTCGCTCCAGGTGATGCGCATGGACCTGGGGCGGGTGGCGCGGCGGATGGTGATGGATTCGTCGCCCAGCCATTGCCGCCGAGACGCGTCGTCTTCCCAGGCCGTAAACAGCGCGTCCACGTTCACGGGCACGGTCTTGCTGACGCCGACCTGGTAGCCGCGGGAGGTCTGGTGGGGTTCGCGGCGGCCGCGGGCCTGTTCGTAGGCCACGGTGACCATCTGACTCCACCAACCGGACAGCCTGTGCCGATCACTAAGGGCCGCCGCGATCTGACGGTGGGTCATTTCGGCCGCCCCTTCCGCATCGAGCAGCGTGAACCATTCGGTCCAGTCGCGGTCCGTCTTCGCCTGGACGGCGGCGTCGCTGATCGTCGGTTGTGTCATGGATTGGGCTCCTACACGCTCCGTAGATCGGATTCGTCGTCAATCCTTTTGTAAATCGAGATTCACTGGACGCAACTGCCTGTACCCGGTACCGTGCTTGGCAATATGCCGAGGATAAAAGACTACGTGAGCCGCATATTTGGCGCCTGGGCGGGATTCGGGCGGCGAACGCCGACTGCCGCTCTGCTGATTGGCGGCGTAGTGTTGGCCGCGTTCGCAGCGTGCGGCGAGTCGGAGCCTGAGGCAACGCCTACGCCTGCGGCGACACCCACGCCACTGGTTACAGCGCCTGCCAGGTCGCCAAGTCCCGCGCCGGTCCCCACGCCCACCCCTGAGCCGACGCCGACGGCTACGCCCGCACCAACGCCCACGGCCCAGCCGGCGCCACGGCCCGTGACTCCACGCCCGACATCGCCCCCACCCACGCCTGCGCCCACGGAGCCGCCCACGACCACGATGGAAGAGGTTGCGGTTACGGTCGTCGGTGTGGTTCTTCCGCAAGTCGGCCTGAACGTGCGCGACGCGCCGAGCGTTGCCGACGGCACCATCCAGTACGTCGCCCTGGAGGGCGAGGAACTGGAATTGACGGACGAGATCTCCGAAATCGACGGGATCGTGTGGCGCCAGTTGGCCGACGGCAACTGGGTACAGGCCCAATACCTGGAGATCAGCGAGACAGCGCCAGAGGCCATGACGGACGCCACGCCTGAGGCGACGCCGGAGACGACGCCGGAGACGACCACCCCGACCATCGGCGCCGTTCTGCCCGAGATTGGCCTGAACGTGCGCGACGCGCCGAGCATCACTGACGGCGCCGTTCAGTACGTCGCCCTGCAGGGCGAGGAACTGGTGCTGACCGGTCAAACCGTCGAGGCCGAAGGCGCGATCTGGTACCAGCTGGAGGACGGCAACTGGGTGCAAGGACAGTACCTGGAGATGCAGCCTTAGCTACAAGCGCTCCACTGGCGGGACAACGAGTCAACTGAGCGACGTCGCCCGACTGCGGAACATCGGGTCGACCACGGCCTCCTGGCTGGCGGATGTCGGGATAACGACTGTCGAGGATCTCGACGCGCTTGGCTCGGTGGGCGCCTACCGGCGGCTCAAGGCCGCGCGCCCCGGGCAGGTCACCATCGTGGCGCTTTATGCGCTGGAAGCCGCCTTGCTTGACATCGCCTGGACTGAACTGCCGCTGGATGTGCGTGCGCGCCTCCGGCGCGCAGCCGCTGGATGCGACGCAGGCGGCCGGCAACACGGGCTTCCACACGCTGCGCGGGACTAGCTCGCCGAAGCGTCCTCCTGATCCAGACCCATCAGTACGCCTTGCGGGTCGGTTACGTACGCCTGGTAGCCCGCGCCAGGAATGGCCGTCTTGGGCATGGCCACGGAGCCGCGCCTTGACGACCGAAGCTCCGTACACTGGTCCGGTCGGCTACAAGGTTGCCGCCTGTGATGGTGCTGCTGGGCGAACTGGCGCGGCGAGCGCTGACGAGCGTGATCACACGCTACGTCTTCCTGTTCGTCTCGGCGGTACTCATTCCGTTCAGCCT
>DAOUJT010000122.1:0-39863 GCA_034422315.1 Chloroflexota bacterium
ACCGCCGAGGTCTACGGCAACGGTCGCAGCGAGGTTCTGCTTGGCGAGGCGCTCTACGGCCGTCGCGACGACGCCTTCATCATCAGCAAGGTCGGCTACCTGCCCGGCACCGATGGCGCGCAGTCCATCCAGGGCGCCAAGCAGCCGCGCGACTATTCGCCCAAGCGCATTCGCGACGCCTGCGACCTGGCCCTGCGCCGGTTGCGCACCGAATACATCGACGCCTATCTCCTGCACGATCCACCGTTGCACATCGTCAAGCACGAAGCGCCCTTCGCCGTTCTGCAGGAACTCCAGGCCGCCGGCAAGATCCGCTGGTGGGGCATCTCCGCCAGGACCGGTCAGCCCGAGACCGCTGTGGAAGCCATCCGGCGCTGGGGTGCGCCCGTGATTGAAACGCCCTACAACGCCATCGATGATGGGGCGGACGACGAACTGCTGCCGCTGGCTGCCGAATACGGAACCGGCGTCTTCGCGCGCTCACCGTTTGCCAACGGGTTGATACTCCTCAGCGAGGAGGAGTTGGCCGCGTTGCCAGCCAGCGACTGGCGTCAGTCCGAGATGTTCCGCGAGCGCCTGGCCGACGCTGCCGGTCCGCGCGAACGCATCCAGGACATCGCCGACCTCCGCGACGAATTGCCGTATGAGACTGCGATGCGATTCGTCCTGGGCCATGAAGCCGCGTCGACCTGCATCGTCGGACTCTCCAACGCCGACGACATCGCGGCCAACGCGCCGGTCGGCGATCCGCCCTATCTGAGCGCCGAGGAAATCGCCGTCATCCGCGGGCAGACGTCCGGGTAGCTCCCCGGCTCGGCCAGTCTGTCGGCCTGTCAGTCCTCTCGCCAGCTCAGCTTGCGCTTGGCGTTCACCTTCGACTCGTCAATCTCTACGCCGACGCCGGGCCCATCCGGCGGGCTGATCATGCCGTTGACCGGCACAACGGGATTCTTGAAGAAGAACTGCCGCAGCTCGTTCCACTTCACCAGATACTCCACGTAGGGACAAAGCGGCGGCGGCCAGGCCGCGCTGAGATGCGCGTTCACCGGAACCGACGCCCCGTGCGGAATCAGCGGCACGTCATAGACCGAGCAGATGGTGGCGATCTTCAGCATTTCGCTCACGCCGCCGGCCCACATGGTGTCGGCCTGGTAGATGTCCACCGCGCCGGCCTTCATGTAATCGCGCGCGCCCCAGCGCGTGTACTCGTGCTCGCCGCCGGAAATGGGTACCGGTGAGGCTGCCCGGATTCGGGCGTAGTTGGCAATGTCGTCGGACTTGACCGGCTCCTCGATCCAGTACGGACGGTACTCGGCCATCCGCCGCGCCATGTCCAGCGTGTAGCGCACGTTCCAGCTACTCCAGGCGTCGATCATCACGTCCACGTCGTCGCCCACGGCTTCGCGCAGAGTGCGCATCAATTCAACGTTGCGCCGGGCGCCCGCCTCGCCGTCATCATGGGCGTGCCTCACAAACCACTTGGTCGCCTGGTAGCCCTCGGCTACGAACTGTCGGGCCCGTTCGGCCGCCCGCTCGGGCTCAATCGAGAATCCCAGCGCACTGGCGTAGGCCGGAATCTCCTTCCGAACCGGTCCGCCCAGCAGCCGGTACAGCGGCTGCCCCAACCACTTGCCCTTCAGGTCCCAGAGCGCCGTGTCGATGGCGCTCAACGCGAACATCGGTGAGCCCTTGCGCCCGTGAATCATCAGCCGATACAGCTGATCCCAGATTCGCTCACTGGCCAGCGGGTCGGCGCCCAGGATGAAAGGCGTGATCTGCGTGTCGATGACAAAGGCATCAGGCACGTCGATCGGCCCGGCCATCCCGCTGACGCCTTCATCAGTCTCGATCGTCACAAAGACCCACGAAAGGTCATGAGCGCCGTCAGCGTCCCGCGCCTTGGGAATGTGCTGGTCCGGATCCCGCTTGTGTTCCGGATACACGTCCAGCGGCCGAACCAGCCGCTCCTCCCAGAAATCACCCTCCGACTCGAATGAGCCATGCAGTTCCGTAAGGCGAACGTTAGTGATTCGAATTGGTACCGCTCCGGTGAATCTTGCTGGTTCGCCAGCGAACCAAACGCTCCGCTTTAGGGATGACTCTGCCAAACCCCAAGTCGACAACCCTAGCAGTTAGCTGCTCGGGTTCAGCACAGCCTTGGTTGCAGCGTTCTGTCGTCGACAGCGTGACTCATCCGCCACGGCATCCCGCGTAGTACGCGTCGGCCTCCCCACAGGAACTGTGAGGCCAGCCACCGTCAATCCATGCGGCTATGTCAATGATGACCTCTTCGTCGACATGACCCACCGAACGAAGTGCAGGTGGGCTGGCCTGTCGAACGTCAAAAAGGCCATGAACATGACCCTTGTAGACGCGAAACGCGGCGTCCCGCCGCCAGCGCAGACTTCCGAGCCACGCTTCGGCGTCTTCGATCGGCGTAACCCCTACCCTGTCGCCGAATACCACGAGCATGGGAGCCGGCAGATAGCGGGCCACGTTCTCCGGCTGATAGTCGGCCAGGTCGAGGTGGTACCCGATCCGTACACCGAGTGAGTCTGCGGAGCCGTCACCCTTGGCGATAGCTTCGATGGCGGCCGCACGCGCCTTCAGCATCTCAATTACGCGCTTCTCACCCTCAGTGACACTCCGATCAACCTTGGCCTGTTCCTGCTGGATGCGCCAAGGAGAGTCCCAAACGTGGCCACCGGAAGGCGAAACAAATATCAACCCCGCCAGTTCTTGATCCAGGCTGGCGACGCGCGGCATCGCGAAGCTGGCGATGCTGGCCCCAAGGAGATAGATGCGGGCCGGATCGACTCGTGGCGACAGCCGCAACTGTCTGATTGCCGCCAACGCATCGTCGACATACTCCTCGGCGACAGTAAACGTCGGCTGTCGGGCGGCCGCCAGCGCGTGTGCAACGGACCGCTCGCGAAAACGCAGGGAGACAACGCCGTGCGTGGCGAGTCCCTGGGCCAAGTCACGATCCCACCGGTTTGGGGTTTCCCCCGCAAAGTCGCCGTTCGGGCCCAGGATCACCACGGCCGGAAAGGGTCCCGGCCCCATCGGCACAGTGAGCGTGCCGTCGAGCTCCCACGGAGCCTGGCCAATGGTTACCTGAGACTCCTCGAAGGAGCTCGGCCGTGCGTACGGGGGCGACGGAGATTCGGGCGCCGGACCCAGGTCTGTTAGAACCGCCATATAGCCGAACCAACCGATCCGACCGTCAGGCGTGAGGCTTATCGAGACGTACGCGTCGCGCGTGGATTCCTGTGATAGCCCGTTTCCGTTCAGCGACAGGCGCAGCACAAGCCGAAGGTGGTCCGACGCCGCGTCGTACCCCAGCGGCGAGAATCGCTCAATGGCAATCAGGGTGGCGTGGTCTGCCGTAATGCCGTGCCAGAACCCTTCCAGGTCCGCTTCGCACAGCTCGGTTCTTCCCAACTGCTCCAGTGCCAGCATGTCGTACGCCGTCGCAAAATCATCGTCCGCCATCGCCCGCACGAAAGCCTGCGCGCGCGCCTCCGGATCAAATGCGAACGGTGCCGACTCAAAATCCGGAGCCGCTGGCGTCGCGACCTCGCAAGCCGGACCCGCGTCGGTATTCCCAACCACCAGAAGTGCCAGCAGCCCGCTGCCGAACAGTCCGACGGCGAGCGGCACGGCAATCTTCAATCCTCGAGCCAATCGCAAGTTCAATGTCCCCTGTCGGGGCCGCCAGGACTCCCGTGCGGAGTCTCGCACCGGCACTTCAAGGGCCCATACTGAAGTCGTGCGAGTAGCGGGAGCAAGCGACCCGCCGGATCATGTGAACGAAGGCAGTTCCGAGCCGCTCGCTTCAGAATGGACCGGCGGCCTGTCCGACTCGACCTTTCGCGCGTAGCCTTCGCTGCGGGCTCGCAGCGCAGTTCGCTAGGGCCGCGCGCCACCGACCCAGGCCGCAATGTCCTCGATCACCTCGGCGCCGACATAGCCCTGTAGCCTGAGCTCCGGCCCTGTCAGCGTCTGTTGGTCGAGCAACCCGTGACTGTGGTCCGCATACGAGCGAAACACGACGTCCTGACGTCCCTGCAGCGCCTCCGTCCAGCCAATGAGGTCATCCCGCGTGAGCCGGCCGTCTGCGTCGCTGTTCAGGATCAGCAACGGCATCCTCAGGTTGCGTGCAACGTCCTCGGGACGGTACGCCGCCAGGTCAAGGTGGTACGACGGTCGCACCGACATGTTCAACTCCGCCGCCTGGCCGGCGGCCAGCGCCTCAACGCCCGCGACCTGCGCGCGGGTTCGGTCGATGATGCGGTGCATGACGTCCTCCGCCACATCCTCATTCCTGATTGCCCACTCAAGGGCGCGGATCCGGCTCTGGAAGTACGCCCCACTGGGCGCGGAGGCAATGATCAGGCCGGCGAGATCGGGCGCCCGCTGGGCAATCCGCGGCGCCGCGAACCCACCCAGGCGGGCACCCAGGACGTAGATACGCGCCGGATCGATGCGCGGGGTCTGTCGCAAGGCCCGTATCGCCGCCAGCGCATCCTTCACGTATTCGTCGTCGATGGTGAACTCGTCCTGCCGCGCAAAGGCCATCGCGTGCGTCCAGGTGCGCTGGTTGTACCGCAGCGTCGCAATGCCCCGGCTCGCCAGCCCCCAGGCCAGATCGCGATTCCCTTTCGTGGCGGCGAAGGTCCCGTCACGGTCGGGACGCACACTAAGTCCCTGGACAAGGACCACGGCCGGATAGGGTCCGGGACCAGTCGGTACGGTCAGCGTGCCGCCTACCTGCCAGGGCGCCTCCCCCAACGTGACCTCAATTTCCTCGAATGCGCTGAGATCCGCGTATGGCGGAGGCGGAATGTCCTGTAACGGTCCGAGTTCTCGTATCGCTTGGTCCCCCGCGAACCTGACGACCCGTCCGTCACGCAGAATCGAGACGCGTACCCGAGCCTCCGACCATGGGCGGTCATCCCAAGGCGAGGGAACGATGCGCAGCCAGACACTCAACTCGTCGTCCAAGGGTGTAAAGAAAGGCGGCGCGTCGCTATCGACCAGTACACGCGCACCGTAAATGGAGTCGCGAGGTTCCAGCCCGAAAACTTGCTGGCGCCAGAGCGCCATGAGCGGGAAGTCGCAGAGCGTGTCGGACAGCCGGAATTCGGGCGCCAGCATGTTGTAGCCGGCTCGGGAGTCACCCTCCGTGAGCACGGTCGCAAAGGTCAGCGCACGCGCGACTGGGTCAAAGGCAAAAGGCGGCGCCGCAAAGTCCGGCGCCGCCGGCTGCGCCGACCAGCAGTATGGATCTTCGAGGATCAGGGGCTCTTCGTCGGGAGCGTTCCTCACGACCAGCACGACGGCCGCAACCAGCAAGACAGCCACGGCCACACCCCCGACGCGCAACATGGCGTTGAGCCGCCGCGCCGTCCACCGAAACCTCAACAGCCGCCCGCTTCCCGGAATTGCCGACGTTGCATCCTCACCACTCCAAGCGCAGCAAACCGCGTTTTCACGTTATACCCACGGTCGCATATGCGCCAGACTCCGATTCACAGCGCGGCCGGCTGTTAGCACTGAGAACCGCGCCAGCCCGCTACTGCTTGGAGGCCAGCCAGCGCTGGGAGGCGCCAGCATAGGCAGCCTCACGCACAGAGGCCGCCCCATCAAAGGGGCGGCCTCCGCCGGCGTTACTCGATTGCCTAGGTCCCCTGGTTCTGGGCGCGGCGCATGTCCAGCAGCAGGCGCTGGAGGGCCGGTTGCTGGGCCAGTTGTTCGTCGCCGCCCTCACTGGCCAGCAGCGCGGCGGCCCGTTCGGCGACCCGGTAGTCCAGCACGGCTTCGACCAGCGGCCAGTCCTGCTGAAGCGCCTCGGCCGGCGTACAGCCAAACGCCTCGCAGATCACACTGACCACGCCTTCAAACGGCTGCGGCCCGTGCTTCAGCTCGTCGGGCTGGTCGGTGGTTCGGTAGCCGAGGACGTAGTCGGCGAGCCGTTCGAGCCTTTTCCCCGCGCCGCCGGGTGATCGCCCCGTACGACCCGGACCAGATACCACAATTCCTGCGGCGTCAGGCGACGAAACGGTTCGGCCGTCCCGTCAGGTTTGGGCAGGGGACGGCCGGCGTCGTCCGTCCAAGTCCAGTCGATGATGCGCGTGGCCAGGGTCTGGCAAACGTCGGCGTAGGTGGCGTCCAGCAGGGCGAGGACGGCGTCCTCGCCGCCGTCCTCGCCCGCCAGCGCATCGATCTCAACGTGCAGCCGGTTCAGCCGCTGCATCTGCTGCAGCTCGCGAACCGAAATCTGCGGCAACACCTCCACCCACTCAGCTTCGTGCGTGTTGAAAGCCTGGCCGCCGATTTCGACGACAAAGTCGTCCGACGGCACGCGTACCGATGCGGGCTTGCTCATCGGTTAGGCGGTGGCGCGGCTCAGCGCGCTGTTGCCGAAGAGGCTGGCCGTGTAGGTCACCGGCTGCCCCACCGACGCGCGGACCGAGTACGACCCGACCAGCAACGACGTGGCGTCGTAGTTGGGGTCGTCGGCGGCGGCGTCCTTGCCGGTGGGGTCGAAAGCCCCGGCGGCGCCGCCGTTCCCGATCTTGCCGAAGATGGTGGCGTCGCCCTGGTTGGCCGCGAAGTCGGCCGTGCCTTCCAGCGCGTACGAGAAATCGTAGTTGCCTTCCACGCGGCGCGGCCCGCTGTCACCCAGCGCCGTCACCACCGGCAACTCGACGTTGACGTCCTGCGAAATGGACGTCAACTCGTCCTGCAACTCAACCGAATCG
This sequence comes from Chloroflexota bacterium, assembly GCA_034422315.1. Lineage (GTDB taxonomy): Bacteria > Chloroflexota > UBA11872 > UBA11872 > UBA11872 > UBA11872. Next base: position 6,768 of record DAOUJT010000122.1, read on the forward strand.
AACTCGAACTTGGCCTTGCTGGCCGCAATCTTTGCCATGAGGATTGCTCCCGTGGTATTGAAAACAGGAGCTCACCGGCTCTCGATCAGGGTGGGCCTGCGGTCGGAATCCGCCGTCACAACCGGCTGATCATCCAACCCTCCGCAGCCGCCACGGCCCAATCAACGCAGCTGCGGCCCGCGCTCACATGGCGGCCACTCCATCCTTGGGCGTTCCAGTAGCTCGCAAGAACCGCATCACGACACGCGCACCTGGCCCAGCGGAAGGCTTGGCAGCAACTGGAAGGTCGTCAACTCGGCGTTCGTAAGCGTTCCTGCGCCGGTCGCCACCGAGTCTCCGTGCCAGATCGTCACGCGGCCATTGCCGCCATCACCTCCTCGCCTGTCCGACGATCCTCGACCCGCAGCGCCGGTCAGCGTAATCGTCACACCATTCGCCAGGCTGTAGCTTCCTGCGACGATGGCGTAGTACCCGCCGCCCGAGCCACTACCAGCTCGGTCCGATGCACTTGGCTGGTACCCGGTGAACGTCCGGCTGTTGGACTCCGTGAGGTTGCCAGCCGACAAGCGCACGATGCCGTTGCCAGCATTGCCTCCTGCCTTGCTGCTTCTCGCACCACCACCGCCGCCGCCCATGGCAAGGTTTTGGGCAGTCCAGCGTTGAGTAGCCGTTCCAGTAGCTATAAGCGCTGCAACCGCATACGCGGCCGGAACAACGGGGCCTCCGGCAGCGCCTTTTCGGCCACTGCCGCCAGCGGTTCCGTGTCCGCCCCCACCGGACGAAACGTCGCCCCTGTTGTAGGTGTCGCGTCCTGACCCGCTACCACCCCCGGGACCCGCCCCTCGAGCCCCGGTGTTGTCATCGTGTCCGCCACTTCCCCCGGAGAACCCGCTAACCGCGGTGCTGTCCTGCGAGTCGTCAATCGCCAATCCGCCGAAGGATCCCGCTTGACCATCGCCCAGGAAAAGCTGAGCGGTAGCCCCGCCACTCATCCCGTGGAGCAATCGATGCCAGAACGCCGACTGAATCGCCGGCAACCGATCGAGCCGGCTCCCCGGATACGGAACCCGCAGCGCCGCGTCCAACCGTTCCCGCCCGGCGCCGGCCGCGTTCAGCAGCCAGTCCACCCCGCGCTCGATCAGGTTGCGGTGCCAGCGATCCAGCAGCGGCCAGCGCGTGCAGACCGTGCTGCCCGCGTGGGCGTCCACGTGGCGCAGGTCGCCCGTCTGATCGCAGAAGGTCCAGAATCCAGCCGCGACCGGCTGCGGCTTCGGCATGTGAATCACCATCACCCCACCTCCCCTTGCAGGAAGATCAATTCGGCGTCGCCGCTCAGCGTGTCGGAGGTATGGCCGCCTTCGCGCTGAACCCGCACGATCACCAAGTCATTCGCCGCGATTCCCGGCGAACCGACCGTCAGGTCCGTCTGAATCAGGTCGCCGCCGTGCGCCGTGGCCGCTCCCTGGACGCTCACGGCCGACCCCAGCGTGGCGTCTTCCCAGTCCTCGTCATGATCCACCGCTTGCATGGCGATTCCCCAGCGGCAATTCCCACTGGTCTTCGAGGTTTTCCAATAGATGCGCCAGATCACGTTCGCGCCGCCCACTAGGTCGGCCGGCGCCGCAAACAGCCCGTAGGCCCGTTCGATTCGCGAGTCGTCGAACTTCAGCCGGTAGGCCACGTGGTTGGCCAGGTCGGTGTCCAGCTCCGGTCCCAGGGGCGCGTCGCCGCTGCCGCTGATCGCCGAAACCGCCGGCCGCAGCCCCGTGGCGTCGAACTGTGCCAGGGCACGGCCCTTCAGGTACTTCAGATTGTCCCGGAGGTGGGTGTTCAGGTCGGACGCGCTCACCACCTGCTCGGTTTCCCACGTCAGCGGGTCTGTCCAGGTCATCACGCCGCCTCGCGTTCGCTGGTCGCGTTCCGGCTCTCCGTCTCGGACTTGCCCAGGCGCCAGCCGCGCACCGCGCCATGGAGCCGCGATACGAATTCGGTCCACCTCCGGGTGAGGCTCCGCACTGCCGCCTTAAAGGCTCGGCGGGCCGTCTTGATCTTTCTCTGCACGTTGCACCCCATCGTCTTAAGGCGCTCGGGGCGCTCGCGCGTTGCATTGGACTGGGTCTGATCTAGAACCCCAGCCGCGTCTCCGTTCCAAGTTTCGAAACGCCCAATGTCCAGAAGCTGTGCGTCCCGGCCCGGCTCAACCACCAGCGCGTTTCCCACAGCCGGGGGTTGACCTGGACGTCATGTTCCACGCCTTCGATGTGATGGTCCGCGTCCAGCGCCGAGGCGCCCAGTTGCACCTTGATCCGCGTGCTCAGGTCAAACCCCAATACGTCGGGAAAGAGCGTGGTGGGATCACGCTGCGGGCGGACCGAAATCGACCGCAGCCGCAACGCCGGATCCTTGAACCGGCTCAGCAGGATGCTGGCCTGATCCTGCGCCTCCGTGTCCCGCGTCATCAGCAGATTCGAACGGGTCAACGTGCGCCGGCCGTAGGCTGTTTGGGACGTCTCGTCAACGGCGGTCTGTTCCGTCCCGTCCTTGGGCTCGATTCGCACGTCGTTGTAGACGTTCTGGTCGGTCTGCTCCAGTTCAATGCCCACGTAGCCCCGTGCTCCGGGGCCATCGCCGTACGTCGCCTGGCTTGCGTCGTACGGATCTCGTAGCCGGCGATAGCGTTCCTGGAACGTCATCGCGTTCCGGTTGTCCACGAACAGCGCGCCCAGTTCCGAAAGCAGCACCTTGTCCAGGTGACTCAGGGCCGTTTCATCCGTCAGGTCGGTCACCGCCTGGATAGACGTCTGGCCCGGATCGAGATTTCGGTCCGCCGCGGGCCATCCCAGGGCATCCAGCACGCGTCCAATGCGCGCCCCGGCCTGCTCCTGCGGATAGTCGACATCGTCCAGCTTGACGTTCCTCAAATTCTTGAGACCGTCAACCACGGTCAGTTCAACCACCGGCGCCGACTGCCCGCCTAGCGCCCCGTCCAGGAACCGGTAGTCCCAGGACTCGATGAATCCTGTGAACAGCCAGTGGCCCTGGGACGGGTCGGCCGCCGTCAGCGCCCAGGCCGCGGCGCGCGCGGCGCCTGGGTCCGTTTGGAAGACCGCGACGTCTTGCAGACGGCCCCTGAACCCTTGGCGGACGCCGGCGCCACCTAAGTGCAGTGAATCCTGGCCATCGTCCAGGCGCACGCCACTGGGCGGCACCTCTCGACGCACCGCCGCAACCGTCCCGTTGACATAGACCGTTGGGTCATTGTTCGGGGAATCGCTGTTGTAGTGAACGGAGATGACGTTCCGAGCGTCGGCTGCGACCACAGGGCTCGTTGTTCGCCACAGGCCAAGGCGTCCACTGAATCTGACCTGCATCATCAGATGAAACAAGTCGCCGGAGCGTTGGGTCACTGACAGATTCCAAATGGAGGATTTGGCCACAACGCTCCGGGATCCATCGGAGTCATTGCGCGGACTCGTCACGAACACGAGACAACCGCCGCCGTCCCAGATGTTGGCAACCGCGGGATCGGCAGGGATTTCAACCGTCTGCGCTCCACCGGCAAACGCATAGGCGCCCTGCGTGGCTGGATTGCCCGCCAGCAGCCCGGGCTGCCCCTGCTCCTCCGCGTCCACATTCGTCGAGTGGTTGCCGTTGGCGCTGCGGTCCTGGGCTTGGCCGCTGGTTTCGTCCAACCGCCAGTAGCCGTCGGGTGAGTCCGCCTGGATCAGGTTCGGGAAAGACGCGGTCGCCAGCTCCAGTCGCTTGCCCGGCTTGACGTTGGGATGGTTCGGGCTATCGGTTTTGTCCGGCCAGTAGGCGCCGTCCAGGTTCCGCAGCGTAATGAACGCTTGACCCGGCTCGATCCGGTCCAGCTCGAACTGCCGGCCGCGCCGGATCGAGAACTTCAGCATGTCCGCCGACACGTCGGTCCAGGTTGGATTCGGATCCAGGGCGTTCGAGTCGAACGCGATTCGGCAGGTAAGCAGTGGGAAGTCGCTCATGCCACAAACCCCAGGTCCACGGTGCGGCGGCTGGTCCGGATCAACTCCTGCCGGATGCGTTGCGCCAGGTCGCGCTCCGCCACCACGCTGCCTTCCACGGTCACGTTCACGGTCACCTCGCTGCCCAACCGTGGGTTCGGAATCACCTGCGAGCCACGCGGCAGATTCACCAACTCCGGCCCCATCTCCCCCACCAACGCCATCCCACCCGGCGCAAACGCCGTGCCCTGCGCAAACGCATGGCCGGCGGCTTTCAGTTGCGCCACGTGTTCCAGGTGCTTCTCCCACCAGTGGTGCGCGTCCCGAAACCCGGAAATGTCATGCCCTTTTGTCTTCTGCTGCTGGAAGAGCTCTTCGACGTTCGACGGCGCAGGCGTGCTGAGGAAGTCGTCCTCAATGTTCCCGTGAGAGCTTGCGCTTCTCCCCCTACCTCCGCGCCTCGCCCACCGGGCCTGTGCCGCCAGCAGGCGAATGATCTGAGCCTCCGCCGTCCCCAGATGGCCGGCATACGCGAGAGCTTCGCGTCCGCCCGCAACCATTGACGTTTGCATGCCGTGCATGCCGAGCGTGGCCAAGTCCACGGTTCCGCCGAGGGTACTGACGCCGCCGTCGAGCTCATGGATGCTGTCCCACAAGCCGCCCGTTGCCTCGGTCGCGTGGGACGCCGAAGGCGTCACCTCGTCCAGGCTACTCGTCAAGCGCTCCACGTTGTCTGTTTGGATACGTTTGCCTTCCTCCACCGTCATGAAGAAGTCGTTGAGCTCCATGTGCATGGCCGGATCCGAGGAAGTGCTGACGAAGTGATCGGTTCCAGGAAAGTGCTTGTCTGCCCATTCCCGATGTTTCGCGGTGCGATACGCGTCGGACACTTCTTTCCGACGTTTCTCCCAAACCGCGCCTTCATCGTCTGGGATATGGAAGTTGCCGAGTTCCAGATGCATGGCCGGATCCGAGGAAGTGCTGACGAAGTGATCGGTTCCAGGAAAGTGCTTGTCTGCCCATTCCCGATGTTTCGCGGTGCGATACGCGGCCGATACTTCTTTCCGACGTTTCTCCCAGACCGCACCATCAGGTGCTGGGATATGAAAGTTTCCCAGTTCCAGGTGCATGGCTGGATCGGGGGACTTGCTGACCGAGTAATCCGTGCCGGGGAACAACCCACGAATCGAGGTGCCGAGGTTATCGAACAGGTTGCCCACCGACTCTCCAATCCCTTCGGCAATCTGTTCGGGCAAAGAAAGTGTCCCTGTGTACTGTGGAGGAATGAGTGTTCCTGGATCCATTTCCCCCCAAATCGGATCCGTCGTGCTAAACGGACTAAGTTCTATGTCTCCCGGCCGCATAGATCGGCCGGCACCTGGGGCCTCTCGAAACGCTGCAGCGCCAGGAATCACCTGCGTTGCGCCAGTCCTGGGATCTCTTTGTCTCACCGATAGGATAGGTGTTACCATCCCTGCTAAGTCTCGACCAGTAATCCCAAAGAGGTCTCTTACACGACCAATAATGGGAGGGCTATCGGAGTTTCCTTTGCCGTCTTGTGATCCAGTGTCGTCCTGTGATCCAGACACGTCCCAACTCCTGTGTACGTGCGTGGCTGCTCACTGGCGCTCAAGCTGATCCTCCATACAATTCAAGGCGTATGTCGCGTAGTGCGGTGTCTGGCCCTCCGCGACAGCCAGCGAACCAGGACTCCAAGTTCACGCACGCCGTGACCGGCCACGATCCTCCGATCCAGGCCTTTACGCCGCTGACAAGCTCCTCGCTCACATGTTCTTCAACCCGACCCGCGGTTTCGCTCGCCTCAGGAGAGATGATCAGGCCCCGTTCGTATAACCGAAATGCCGCATTCCGACGTTCGGAAAGACTCTCAATCCACCCGTACATCTCGTCTTTTGTTAGCACGGTGCTTTGAGCGCTATTCAAAATGAGAAGCGGCATTGACAGTGTCCGTGCAGACACCGCTGGGCGGTACTCCGCCAAGTCGCGAGCGTAGGCCTCACGCAACGTCATGTCCGGGACGGCCGTTGGGCCACCGGTCAGCGCCGCGATGGCCGCGGCGCGGCGCTTCGCTATGTCGCTTTGGATCTGCTTGCCGACCACACGCTGGCGCTCTTCGCCGAAATACCGTTCGTCGAGAATCTGGGCGCGGCGTATCAACTTCTCGATGATCCCGTCGCTGCTTGCCGCAAACACGATGAGGCTGGCGATCGCTGGGTTGCGCTGGGCGATCCGCGGTCCCGCGAATCCACTGGTGTTCATCGCCAGTACGTGGATGCGTGCGGCATCAATGTTGGCAGTGGCGCCCAGTACCGCTACAGCGGTCAATACGTCATCCACGATCTCGTCTTCCAGGGTGAAAGTCGCTTGCCGCGCAAATGCCAACGCGTGGGTCCGGGCCCGCGGGTCGTAGCGCAACGAGGCTATCCCCATCGTTGCCAGGCCCCAGGCCAAGTCGCGGCTCATTTTGAGCTCGCCGAAGGTCGCGTCGCGATCCGAGTGGCTGTCCCACGGGGCCAGTACTACGGCGGGAAAGGGTCCTGTGCCGCGCGGCATGGTCAGCGTCGCGCCAAGTATCCAGGGCGCATCACCGATTGAGATCTCGGATTCCACAAAGGCGGTCAGATCGGCGTATGGCGGTGGCGCGGACGCCGAGACGGAATCCATGCCGGGCGGCGCCGCGCTGGTTATGACAGCTGCGATCCGTCCGTCGCGCAGCATGGACACCTCCAGGTAGGACATGGAGGCGTCGGCGCCTGCCTCGGTCTGTGAGACTCGGACGAGGACGGTCAGAAAATCGCCCTCGGGCGAGAAATCCTGGACGCGAATAGTCTCCACGCTGACAGACACGCCAGGCTCGTGCACGGTAGAACGCCAGAAGTCCTCGAGCGGCCCTACGTCGGCGTACGCGCATATCCAGTCAATGGGAATAGATTCGGGCGCCAGCATCTCGTAGGCGGTCTGAAAGTCGTCATCCGCCATGGCTTGCACGAAGACGAGAGCCCTCGCCTCAGGGTCGAAGGCAAATGGCGCCGCCTGGAAGTCGGGCAGCGCGGGAGTTGCCGCCTCGCATGCCGGGACGCTAGGTCCAACGGTCCCTGTGGCCAGCAACGCGGCGATCACGACAGCGGCAACGAGACTCGCTCCGCCGCTCAGCCCAACGGTGCGACGCACCGTCCACCGAACCCGCAACAGCCGGCCTACGCTTCGATTGAAAGCTCGGCGCCGCATGGGCGTTGCTCCTGTCGTGTCGGGGCGCACCTAATCGTGCTCACTGATTGTACTCACGACGAACACGTTGTCAAGCGCGGTTCTTGCCAGGGTGTTTCCCCTGGCTTCGGTCCAGCCCACTCCGGATGAGATCGTGCAGCGGGCTGTGCTGGTCCGTACGGAACACCGAATGCGAAACGGCCGTGGATTGCTCGGCCACGAGACCACGTCCTGGCCACAAGGCTACGATCAAGCCGGGGGCGACCGTTCGAATCGTCGGGGCGGTGGCGTCCGGCTAACAGTCCCTGGCCTCGGGCCTCAACGACATCTGGCCTACTCTCTCGGGATGCCGCCACCTGCATCGCTCTGCCAGGTGTGCACACGCTGCGTGCTCTGCATTCATCGGGGCCACTCTGCGGTGCTCGTATCGGAGGCCGTTGCCTGAACTAATCGAGGGGCTGCTTGGGTCTTTGCCTCTGGCGGCAGCCTCGTTGGTTAGGCGTCCAGCGGCTGCGGAGTTCGCATACCCCGAACCGCCGCTCGCTTATTGTACACAGTGGGAGTTCAACGTCAAGTCCTTAAGCAGAGAAATCTCTTGGCCCCCGGTGACAGCCGTCGAAACGCTGCTTGACGTGACACGGCGCCGGGACTTTCCGTCGCATCGAGCGTCACGGGTTGAAAGCTGTCCCTCGGAACTCAGCGGTCGGGCCGCCGTGGCAGGTTGCAAACCACGCTTGCCAATCCACGCAGGCCAGTCGTGCCCGCCTGCCTTGAATCCACCCAGCGATGTCCCAGATCACCAACGGGCTCACGTGGACGCGGGGCCGCGGGTCCGGTCCGAACAGCTCCTGCCATGTCGCCTCCTCGATCGAGTCGGACAGCATGTGACCGTGATACGGATACATGCGAAACGTAACGTCGTCCCGTCCGCGGAGACTGCGAATCCAGCCCATGACTTCTTCCGTATCCAGCTGCCCATCGAGCTCACCGTGCAGGATCAGTAAGGGCAGGGGGAGGGCGCGAGCCACCAACTCCGGCCGGTAATTGGCAATATCCAGGTGGTAGGCGGTGCGCGCGCGTAGGTCGAGGGACGGCGCCACGCCGGCGGCCAGCGCCGCCCGTGCCTTGGCGCGGGCCCTCAGCCTCGTTTGGAACCGGCGCAAGAATGCTTCGTCAAGGTGGGCGTCAGGTTCGGACCTCCGTTCAGCATTTCGGATGAGTGCCTCCAGCCGCGTTCCACTCGGCGCAGAGACCATGATCAGGCCAGCAAGCCCGGGATCGCGTTGAGCGATGCGCGGTGCGGCGAATCCTCCCAGACTTGCACCCAGCACAAATATTCGCGCCGGATCGATTCGTGGCGTCTCACGCAGCAGCGCCAGCGCCGCCAGCGCGTCGTTCACCAGTTCGTCGTCCAGGGTGAAGTCCGACTGGCGCGCAAATGCCAGCGCGTGCGTCAGCGTGCGCTTGTCATAGCGCAGCACGGCCACGCCCCGGCTGGCCAGACCCCACGCCAGGTCCCGAAACGCCTTGGTCGCGTCCCAAGTACCGTCGCGATCGGAATAATGGCTCCCATGCACCAGCACCACGGCGGGGAAAGGTCCTGCACCCCGAGGCACCGTGAGCGTGCCGCCCAGTTCCCAGGGCGCCTGACCCACCACGACTTCGGTTTCCTCGAAGGCTGTCAGGTTCGCGTAGGGGGGCGGCGAAAACTCCGTTACCGGACCCTCTTTGGTCATGGCCTCGTCGACGTCGAGAAATGTGAAGCGCCCGTCGCGCAGTAGCCTCACGGTGACGTATCCGGCAGCGGCCGGCGTCCCTTCGTCTGCCTGGGTTCGCTCAACCAGGCGCAGTTGGACGTGTAGCGAATCCGAGTAAGGATCGAAACCCAGGATCCGAACGTGGTCAATTTCGTCGAACGTTCGGCTGTCGTCACTGGTCGGAAACCAGCGGTATTTCAGCGTGAAATCGCAGAATGAGTCGAGAGGTAGTGCCTCCAGCGCCATCATTCCGTAGGCGCGGTGGTAATCCCCGTTCACCATGGCTTGGCCTAACGCCGAAGCGCGTGCCTCCGGATCGAACGCAAACGGCGGCGATTGAAAGTCCGGCGGTGTGAATGTGGCGGTTTCGCAGGCTGGGAGTTCCGGACCCGGTCTGGTGGCCGCCACGACAATTACTGCAATTGCCGCCAGACTTGCGAGACCGGCCAGCGTGGCCAGCACACGACGTCGGATTAGGCCCCGCGGCCAGGGCAGGCGACGCCTCATCCGCTGAGACTTCGCGCCCAGGTCCGACACAATTGGTCGATGTCAATACGGTCGTCGCTGGCTAAGACCGCAACCCTATTCGCCAGACGAGTTCTCCGCCTGCACGCTCCTGTCACGCCTGCCATACGTCCCTGCCGAACTGCCGTGGGTCGCCACCAACGCCCACCCGTCGCTCTCGGGCCTGGCAAGGTACGGGCCAACGCGCCATAGTGTCCGCATGGTCATGGTAGGAAATATCTCTGGCGTGGCGCGTTCGGAGAGTTGCTGATGGTGGTCGAACCCCTGCGCGCCGCCGTCGTCGGCCTCAACTGGGCTGGCCGCCAGCACGCCAGCACCTACCTTCAGGTTCAGGGCGTCGAGCTCACCGCTGTTTGCGACCTCGACCCGGCCCCGCTTGACCGCGCCAGTCGCCAGTTTCCGACCCTGCGCCGCTACCGCGACTTCGAGCAGATGCTCGACGAGCAGCGCCCCGACCTCCTCAGCATCGCAACCCCGCAACGTTGGCACGCCCCCCAAACCATCCTGGCCGCCACCCGCCACCCGCCGCGCGCCATCCTCTGCGAAAAGCCCATGGCCGGAAGCCTGGGCGAAGCGCAAGCCATGCTGGCGGCCTGTCAGCGAAACGGCGTCAAGCTCGCTATCGGCCACATGATGCGCTGGTACACCGTGCACGAGCAGGCCCGGGCGCTCGTGGCCGAGGGCGCCATCGGCACGCCCCTCACCGCCACCGTCAGCCTCGAAGAAGGCGGCCTGATGAACAACGGCACCCACGTGCTCAGCTACATGCAATACGTGCTCGGCGACCCTGAACCCGAGTGGGTCCTCGCCAACGTGCAGCGCCGCAGCAACCGCTACGAGCGCGGTTGGCCTTCCGAAGAGCTGTCAGGTGGCCTGATCTCCTTCGCCGGCGACATTCGCGTCTCCTTCGAAGGCGACATTCCACCAAATCCGGCCTACGACTGGCAGTACCAGACGGTCACCGGAACCGACGGCGTGCTCATGTGGCCCAGCGCGTTCCTGGCGCCCGACTTCGCCGTTCGCCTCGTGCGCCAGGGCAAAGGCGTGACGGAGACGCCGGCGCCCACGCAGACCCTGGACAACGTGTTCCTGCGCGAACTGGATGGCCTGGCCCGCTGGGCGCGCGGCGACGCAAATGACAACCGCAACGACGCGCATCTGGCCATCAAGAACCAGGAAATCCTGATGGCCATGTACGAGTCCGCCCGCACCCACACCCTCGTGCGTCTGCCGCTGCGCACGATGGGATCTCCGCTCATTGAAGCAATTGAATCAGGCGAACTCCCCGTCGAGTTTCCAGGACGCTACGACACTCGCTACGCAGTCGATCGGCCTCTTCGCTCCCCCGGCTGAACAAGGTCACGCGACAGGGTCGAGGCGCCCGGTCGCCATGCAGGCACGTTGGATTCCGCGTCCGTGGTCCGGACTCCAGCCGAGCGAGCGAGTTTGGAGCACTCGTCCCACGTCGGCGACTCAGAGGCGCTCATTGAAGACCGGCCCCACACGCAGGTCGTTGCAACACCTGCGCAGGACTTCCCTCTATGAGAGACCTTTACATAACCCCGGCGTCCTCAAAGCTGCGGCCGCTCTTGCTCCCTCTCCTCGGAGACCTTTGCATAACCCCCGTCCTGCGGGGCGCGGCCTGTCGCCTGGCCTCGGGTAGAGGCCGGCGTCGTCTTCGCCGGAGGCTGCGCGGTATCAATCCCTTCAAGGAGCCGCCGTCCTTTCCCCTCCTCCTCTTCTCTCCCTCTTTCTCACTCCTCTGCCCTCTGCCCTCTCCCCTTCCGCATGAGGGGTCTTCCGGGCAACCACCCCCGGATCATGCAAAGCCCTCTATGAGCGTGGCTGGCCCGCTGCCGAACCAGGGCGAGGCCGGCAGGCGTCCGCCAGGTCACTCGGAACCTAAGAGCCCCCAGTCGCAGCCGCATAGCCCCCAGCCTCCTCCTGTGCCCCGTCGCGCCTTCCCGCAATTTGCGGCGTTCGCGGCCGCCGCCACCGTCAAACGTGACGAACCCGGTGCGGATCAACCGCACCGGGTTCGGGAGTGGGGGCCGGGCTGGCCGCTACGCGCCTTGCAGCACGCCGATCGTCACCAGCAACTGCGCGCTGGTCCCCGCAAAGGCGGTCACGCGCACCCGCTTCCAGGCCTCGGTAGCCGCGCTGATCGTCTTGCGCGCAACCCCTGGCTCGCTGAACGTGAACGAGAGACCGTTCACGTTGGCGTACGGATCGGTCGACCCGTCGTCGTTCGACTGCTGAATGTCGAAGGCCAGGTTGGTGAAGGTCCCACTGATCACGCGAGCCGTGACCACAACCGTCTGGCCGGCGGCGGTCACGCCCAGGTCTCGGCCTGTGCCGGTGCCGACGCCGCTGATCGAGCCGTTGCGCAGCACGGCGGCGTGCGCGGTGCTGTTGGACCCGGCCGCGTCAAAGCTCAGCGACACCGCCTCGCCGACGCGCGCGACCCGCGGCTGCCGCTCGATTCGCACCACGGATTCGTAGCCGACCGCGCCTTCGTCGTCGCCCGCGAAGAGCTGCGCCAGGTAGTGGTCGCTGTCGGACCCCAGCGCCGCGAAAACCGCGTCGTCAATGCCGTCGGTCGCGCCGTCGAAAAACCCGGTGTGCTGATGCGTGGTGTCGTAGTTGCCTTCCACCCGCCGCGGGCCGTTGTCGGCAAACGTGGTCACGTTCGCCAGCTCGTTCCTCACGTCCAGCATGCTGGAATTGAGGTCGCCCGACAGGTCGAACGCATCCAGGTACACACGCGTCTGTTGCGCTGAAACTTTCGTCACGAGAACTCTCGCTTCCGTACCGGAGCTCAAGGCTCTCGCAACGGTCTGGACCGTCGACGCCACCCTGGCGTCTGACTAGTCGGTCCAGACCTCCACCTCCAAAACCGCGCCGTAGTAGACCGTGGACCCGACGCTGCGCGTGCCGTAGAAGCGGCAGCGCACGACCCGCAGGTCATCCGCGGCGCCGTTCAGCGTGGTGTCGCCCAGAATTGCCGCGGGCACGCTGCTGGCGCCCGTGTCCGAAACGTAGGCGTCCAGCGTGTCCTGAGCGGCCTCGGGGGCTTTCGCCTTCTTCACCAGCAGGTGGATGTCGAAGCGGTAGCTGGTGGCCGGCCCCGCCACCGTCCGCTCGTACTCCACCGCGGGGCTGGCGCCGATCAACTCGGATGCGCGCATCCCGGGCAGCGTGCGGTTGGCCACGTTCGCCCCTGCAGGGCTGGCCGGCGCCACGATTGCGGCCGGTGACGTAATGCTGCCCGGCCACACGTCATACGCGTTCAGCCCGCTGATCGTCTGAAGGCGTGTCTGCAATTCGTCTCGCAGTGTCCCTAGCAAGGCCATCGGCTATCGCTCCTTCCTGATAAGTGGCTGTCCCGGAGACTCCGTGCGCGGGCCCGACGCCATCGCGACCGCCGGTGACCTCTGTCGTGAACGGGGAATGGTGACGACGCGCCCGCCACGGGCTGACGCATCGCGGGCTTCCTCTCGCGCTGGCACGTCCCGCTGGGTGTTGACGAGCCGGCAGCGGGGACACTTGATCGCGCCCACCACGAACGAAAACTCACCCAGCAGCTTGTCGCACCCCTCACATCGCCATTGCCGCATGATCCATCGCTCCCGGCGCAACGGGCGCCGGCCCTGTGTACTAACTGATTACCATTCTACCGTACATGCCACGAGTACGATGTCAAGCCCTGCGGCCCCCGGTCCGCCAGAACCTCCGCAAAACGCCCCTTCACCCTCCTAGGCGCGGCCGCTCTTTCTCCCTCTCCTCGGAGACCTGTGCATACTCGATTTGTCATTCCGAGCGCAGCGCAGCGGAGAGAGCAATCTCGCCTTCTCCTCTAACCACCGCCCCGACCCCGTTCGTGGTGAGCCGCCCCGGAGTCCCTCGGAGGGGCGTGTCCAACCACACCCCCCGGCAACCATCTCCGAGCCCCCGTCCTCTCCCTCCGACGTAGGGGCGGCGTCTGCGACCCGCCCGTCTTCCGGTCGTGCCCAACCGAGTCAAGACGACGCGGGCGAGGCTACAACCCGTTCGGGAGGCCATCCTTCTGATCCCTCTCCTGAGGGAGAGGGTCAGGGTGAGGGGTCTTCCGCCCACCCAACCCCGCCCACCCCCACCGTTCGTGGTGAGCCGCCCCGGAGTCCCTCGGAGGGGCGTGTCGAACCACAAAGCCAACAGCACCCAAGCCTGAGAGAGCCAGACCCCGCCTTCACCACCCTCCTTAACCAATCCAAATCCACAGCCAACCAAGAATCCGTCCTCCACTGGGAAGCCGCCTTCCCCGGCGTCTGGCGCCACTGGCAAAACCACACCCCCCAGGGCGGCTTCGACGCCGTCATCGGCAATCCCCCCTGGGACCGCATCAAGCTCCAGGAAGTTGAATGGTTCGCCACCCGCGATCCCCACCTCGCCCGCGCCCCCACCGCCGCCGCCCGCCGCCAGGGCATCAAGCGCCTGCGCGACCAGGGCGACCCGCTCGCCGCGGCCTTCGATGCAGCCAAGGCCCGTGCCGACCAGTTGGGAAAGGTCGTCCGCGCCTCCGGCCACTACCCCCTGCTCGGCGGCGGCGACATCAACCTGTATTCCCTCTTCGTCGAACGTTCCCTGCGTCTCGTCAAACCCAACGGCCTCGTCGGCCTCCTCACCCCCTCCGGCATCTACGCCGACCGCACCGCCGCCCGCTTCTTCCAGTCCGTTTCCACCACCGGCCGCGTCGCCGGCATCTACGACTTCGAGAACCGCCGCCTCGGAACCGACCTGCCGCCCTTCTTCTCCGACATCGACTCCCGCTTCAAATTCTGCGCCCTCATCGTCGGCGGCCCCGAACGCACGTTCGCGGAGACCCATTGCGGCTTCTTCCTGCCCGGCGCCGACGCCATCCAGGATCCCGACCGCGCCTTCACCCTGTCGCCCGACGACTTCACCCGCGTCAACCCCAACACCGGCACCGCCCCAGTCTTCCGCACCCGCCGCGACGCCGACCTCACCCGCCGCATCTACCAGCGCCACCCCGTCCTCGTGGACCGCTCTGACGCTGACGAGGACAAGCTATGGCCGGTGAAGTATCGACAGGGCCTCTTTCACTCGCAGAACAACTCGGATCTCTTTCGCACTGCCGCCCAGCTCGAAGCTGATGGGGCGTATCCCGTAGCCGGTGGTCGCTGGAAGAAGGGTGAGGAGATATACGTACCGCTGTACGAAGGCAAGATGGTGCAAGCCTTCGACCACCGCGCTGCCAGCATCGCTACCCGCACGAGCAATCTATTCCGTCCCGGACAGCCAGTTAGAACTTCCGATGCCGAGTATTGCGACCCAGGCTTTTCGCCGCGTCCCCGCTTCTGGGTAAATCAGCGCGAGCATGCTGCCACCCACGAACTCCAATACTTGCTGACCTTCAAGGAGATCACGGCTCGACCAACGTCCGAACCATGATTGCCTCGATGGTTCCACAGGTAGGCTGTCTTGATACGTTGCCTGTCCTCCTGCCTGAAGACGCCAACCTTGCAGCGCGAGATGCAGCGTTGATACTGGCTAATCTCAACAGCTTCAGTTTCGACTTCATCGCGCGTCAGAAGATTCCGGCCACCCATATCAAGCTGTACATGATGGAGCAGCTTCCATTCATCGCTCCCGACGCCTACGACCGCCGCTTCGGCGACATCACCGCCGCTGACCTCGTCCAGGACCAAGTTCTCCGCCTCACCTACACCTCCCACGACATGGCCCCCTTCGCCCGCGACCTCAACCACCACGGCCCACCCTTCCCCTGGGACCCCGAACAACGCCGCCACCTCCGAGCCCGCCTCGACGCCCTCGACTTCCACCTCTACGGCCTCACCCGCCACGCCGCCGCCTACATCCTCTCCACCTTCCCCATCATCCAACGCCAGGACGAAGCCGAGTTCAGCAGTTTCCGCACCAAAAACCTTATCCTTGCCTACATGAACGCCCTGTCAGCCCGCGATACCGAATCCCAGGTATCGGTCTAGCCGTATGCTCGAAGACTCAGAGGTCCTCTATGACCGTCAGGCTGCACACGGACTAGCGCTCTCAACGATATGACGGAAGCTCCACCGACTTTCCAAGATCTATAGGCGATTAAGGATGTGCCCTGCTATTCGCACCGCAATGTCCGCGCCGCTTGCATTGCCCGCCGCAAAAAAGAGTTCGAACATCGGTGAGTTCTTTGAGTTTCTGAGTGTCCGGCTCGTCGGCGCGACCTTTTCGAAAACCGTTTCGAGCCGATTCCAGTAGCAATCAGCGATCTGCGCGCTCCCAGATGCTCTTTCCAGGCTCGGCTTCTTTGGGAAGAACGATAGCTGCGCGGGCTCTTGATAGACGCTCTCCCAATGCTCTCGACCACCGAAGATTCTGTCGAGTTGCGCCTTGAGCGACGTCGGAGGACTGCTGCCTCTTGGCATCATGCGGGCAATTGCGCCCAAGGGAAACAAGATCCAGCAGTCGATTTTGTTGGTCTGCGCGATTGCGGCAACCGTGTTCCATGAAACTTGCGTCGCGAACGGGTCAAGAAACACTACGGCTCGGTCAAACTGCCCCATCTCTTCGCAGAATGTCGGAAGAGCATTATTCGCGTCCTTGGGAATAATCTCGATGCGCCTCGCGCTGTGTCGACGCGCCAATTCGTTGAGAGCTTGGCTGCGTTTATCGTCTCTCTCGATGAAGACGAACCTGTCAAAGGGTCGATCTCGGACATTCAGTGCAATCGTGGTTGAGCCATGAATTAGCTCTGTGAACTCCTCATAGTCTTCGGCCGAGTACGCCGAACCCGGTCGCCAATACCCTTCACCCGCAAACGCATCAACGTAGATGAGGTGAAACGGCTGATCCTTGAGAGCCGTTGTATAGGCGTCGAGATACGCGCCGGTAATCGCCAGCTTCTCTTGAGTCCAGGGACCGCCGAAGGAAGCCACAAGGCGTTAGGCGGAAACCGGCATCTGCCGCCAATGTTCACCATCGATCACAGCCGCGTTCCCGCCGCGCTTGTTCCGAACGCCGCCAAGCTGCTTGAGAAAGAACGGCACACCGGCATTCGTCGTTTGGTCGCGTAGATCCCTCGCCCAGTCGGGATCCATTGGCCGCGCGCCCGGCCCACTCTCGCCGCCAACAATCACCCACTGCAACACGCCGGCTGACAGCCATTCACTAAGTTCCAGCGGTTCCAGCAGCGGCTCTGCTGACACAAACCGCACCGGCGCCGGCAGCCGAGCCAGCACCGTCAGCCGTGGCGCGTATTTCTGATTCTCGACCGAAGTCCCGATCCAGATGTTCGGCGGCCAGCCGTCTGGAAAGCGCTCGCCGTACGCCTCCCACCAACCCACGGCCCGCCCCGGCCGCTTGGTCAACACCTGAAACACGTGCCCCTGCTTCAAGGCTGCCTCCTGCATCACCGAGAAGGCCTCGAAAATGAACTCGAACGGCACGCGCTGATGGAACAGGTCAGCCATGCTGTTAACGAACACGAGCCTCGGCTTCTTCCACGCCAACGGCGTCCGAAGTCGCTCGGGCAAGAGCTGCACGTCCTCGGGAGTCGTCCCGTAACCGGTAACTCCCATCGCCCTCAGCCGCGGGTAGAGCGCGAACATGTAGCAGTGGTCGCACCCCGGTGAAACGCGCGTGCAGCCGGTGACCGGATTCCAGGTCTCGTCGGTCCACTCAATGGCCGAGGGCACCTAAACCACTCCCCGCGCAACGCGCGGCGATTCGACCGCCCGACTGTTACGCCAAGTGTACCCAGGTAAAACCACGTCCCACGTAGCCGCCCCGTGCCTGAGCCATGGTGCAGTCTGGAACCATCCACCGTAGAGCCTGCTGAAGGTGGTCAGGTCGAAGCCGCCTCCGGCCATTTCCGAACCAGAGCCCTTATCCTTGCCTGCATGAACGCCCCGGCAGCCGGCGCCACCGAAACCCCACCGGCGGTGTAATACCCATGCGCGTCGTCGAAGACCCCCTCAACCGCGAAACCATCCAAGCCATCACCCAACTCATCGTCGAGCGCTTCCAACCTGAGCAAATCATCCTCTTCGACAGCGTCGCCCGCGGCGAAGAAAACGAACACAGCGACCTGGACCTGATGGTCGTCCTGCGCCCCGGCGAGGAACCACCCCGCCGCAGCAACCCCATCCACGCGGCGATCGCCGACCACTTCGTCCTCCCCGTCGACCTCCTGATCCGTTCCTACGAAGCGTTCGCCAAATATCGCCCCAACCCCAACTCCATGCTCAGCCGCATGCTCGAAGACTCGGAAGTCCTCTATGACCGACGCGCCGCCTGAGCTGGCCTGGTACGCCAGACCTGACGAGTGCATCTGGACGGCTGGACGCGCGCCTGTGGTACGTGTGGCACACTCAAGTACGACTGTCGCAGGCTCTTCACGACGGACGCCGGAGGAAAGGGGAGGAAGGCCGATGGAGCCGACGAACGAGCAAAGCGCGGCTCGAGGGAAGAAGGACAAGCCTGGAGAAGGCAAGGGTCGGCTTCTGACCAAGGCTGATGTTGACGCCCGCAATAAGCGTTGGGAAGGCATTCCCTTAGATCAACCATTGAAGGTTGAGGACGCCCAGCGAATGCTAAGTAAGTAGGTTCGTTCTATTGGGATTGCCGTTGATGATGTCGACGACATGTCTAATGTCGAGCGCAATCCCAATCCCTGCATTCCCGACTTGCACATCAACCGCTTGATCTCCTGAGCCGAGCCTCACCTGATCAATTCGATACTGAATCATGACGCCAGCAATATGGGCGTCATGATTGTCCGGTTTGAAAAAGAACAGTGGGCCGCCACTGAACCCTCTGTTTGCATGGCAGTCAACGTATAAAATGCTCGAGTTGTTCCAGGAATCTACTCCACACAGGACTCCTGACTTTGCCAACGGGTAAGGGAATACGTGGTCGTCAGGCGATCCTCCTTGAATCCCTAGTGGAAAACCGAGGAAGTACACTTGCTGGCCGATGACCATGCCTTCCGTCGATGCGGGAAATGAAGCTGGAGGTCCGATTTTGAAGTCAATGGACAGCACGGCGACGTCGATTCCCCGTTCACCGTAGCCAATAAGACTGACCGGCAGCGCCAACCATTCGTCTCCAAAAGAAATCTCCACAGCGTGACCGGCGAAGATGTCTTCTACTACGTGGCGGGCTGTGACGATATACTCCCAACCATTATAATCGAGTGTAAATGCGGTTCCAGTTGCGTTGTTACATCGGATATGGAACGTGCTGCGTAGGAGAGATAGCGGGACCATCAATGATCGCCTGCGATCAGGGTTGTATGTTGGCCAAATTGCCAAACTGTTGTCGTAGGCACGCCGAGGATTTCACGTCAATCGGTTAGGTCGGGCCTGATGGCAGTCCCGGAAGTTGCTCGCCGGATTCTTACGACTACATGACATCGAGACATTCGACAGCCGCGGGACTTGCCCTGAACGTATCAAGGTAGGGCAAGGGTGCGGAGACCCGCCTGCCCGGAACAAAAGACGTGGCCAGCGGACGTATCCGCGGGTCTGCTAGCCGTGACCCTCCTGGCCATGATCAAGTGCCGACACCCAGTCCCAGCGCCCGGCGGCCCTGATCAGCCCCCGACCCCAGAGGCGATAATCTGGTTGACTGCAATCGCCACCCCGGCCGCCGCGGCCGCCCCGGCCACCACCAGTCCCGCAGTCCACTTGATCAGCCGCGCCTCCCGCGCGTGCAGTTCGGCCTTCAACTCCCCAAACTCAGCCCTCCACTCCGACCGCAGCTCGCCAAGGTCAGACTTCCACTCAGTCCGCATCGCCTGGATGTCAGTTCGCAGCGAGTGAATGTCCGCTTTCGTCGCGAACGTCGGCAGCGTGGCCTCGATCGCCGTCAATCGTCGCTCGATGTCGAGCGCGGACAAATCGGCCGTCATCGGTTTCCCCGAAGGCCGGAACCCGTTCGGCTCGGTACCAGTTCTCGCACGTGGGCGCCCCTTTGCCGTATCGGCTAATCAGCCGACCCAATCTCATCCGTCCCCGCTGCCCGCACCGGGGCCGCCCCTTTGATTCTGCCCCCATGGTAGCCGTCGCCCCGTCCCGAGAGACCATGGCACAACTCCCCTGGCTCTCCTATTGCGGCCGCTCTTAATCCCTCTCCTGGGGGAGAGGGTTGGGGTGAGGGGTCTTCCGAGCAACCGCCCTCGGGTTCCACAAAAGCCCCAATGGGGGAAGAGCCCGAGTCGAACCACATCCCCGCCAGTCTTGCCTGCCCTGCCAGCAACGCATGCACTGCTTGCATTGCTGGCATCGAGGTCATTGCCAGCACCCGCCATCCCCCACCCCGGCTCGCCCCCCGATCCCGTCCCTCGTCATCCCGGCGTCCCCGGAGAACCTGTCCTGAGCCTGCCGAAGGGGCCTGGCCCTGAGCTTGTCGAATGGGGAATCTCGCCTTCCTTCCACGCCCCATCCCCAACCTCCCACTCCGCCTCTCACTTCTCTTCCCTCTCCCCTTCCTCACTGGACACATCCGGCCGGAAACTGGACACATTGCCCTCAAAAGTGGACACATTCAGCCAAAAACTGGACACATTCGGCCATTTGGTTGACACATTCCGGCTAAAACGGGACACCTGTCCCGCCGCTTGCGTCATTCCGAGCGCAGCGGAGCCGAGAGCCTGCCCTGAGCCTGACGAACAAGCCCGCGTCAAACCACACACCCTTACCAGCCTTGCTTGTCGTAATCCACTAGTGTACACTTGGGCCGCCCTACCCCACGCCCATCCCCGAAACCTTCATGCTTGCCCCGCTCCTCCGACGACTCGCCCTCCTGACCCTCTGGAGTTGCCCAGCCCCTTGGCGTCTTCAGGGTCCGCCTGCCGTCCCCTCGCAGCCCCAACATTCGTCGTCGGCCCGCCAAAAATCCGCCCAAGCTGTCTCTCGCCAGCCCGCCCCCCTCTGGGGGGCGGGCTGGCGAGAGACAGCTCCCCCTTCACCCCCAAGCCAATTCCCGCCGTCAGGCGCCCGCCCTCGGCTGCGTCCGATCCCCGTGACTGCCGGTTGCGGCGCCCGTGCGCTCTCGAGCCTGAACCCAGGGCACGGTTCGTTCGGAACGGACTCGGTTTCGGTCTCGTTGGCTAGTCCCGGAACGGGTCAAACGTGTTCGCCCCCGCCATGGCCACCCCAATCGGCCGCAGCCGGTGCGTCACGCGCACGGTCCCCGAATGCTCGGCCAGCACCTGGTCCAGGTTCTTGTAAGCCTCCGGCGCCTCATCGGCCCCGCCGCCCCGCAGCTCAATTCCTTGCCGGCGTATCGAGCGCCGCACCTTCGGCCAATCCACCACGCCCGGCGACGTCTGCACCCAGCGCTTGCGCTTCCGGTTATAGCGCCGCCGACCAGCCGTCTGGCTCCGCGACATCACCCGTCCGGCCCCATGCACCGTGCTGTACAGCGCCTGTTTCGAGGCGGGCGAGTCGATGCCCTCCAGGATCACCGACGTCCCGCCCATCGTCGCGCCCACGAACCCCTGCTGACCCGGAAAGGCCGGCGTCGCCCCCTTGCGCACCACCCAGAACGTCCGCCCGAAATGCTTCTCCTCCCAGGCGAAGTTGTGGTGGTTGTGCACCGTCAGGTCCGCCTTCGTCCCCATCAGCTTCAGGATTCGCTCCACCACCCAGCGTCGGCCCGCGTGCGCATACGCGCCCGCCAGCCGCATCGCGGATATGTAGGCCTGCCCCACGTCCGATCGCACCTCGAACAACACCGGCGGTGCGTCCATGCTGGTCGTCCGTGGCCGATCCGTGAACTTCCGCCCCTCCCCCATCGCCAGGAAACCCGTCGCGGTGCGATGCCCGAAGCCCCGGCTGCCAAAGTGCACGCCAATCCACAGCCGGTCCTGCTGATCGGCAAACAGGTCCACGTAGTGGTTCCCCGCCCCAACCGTGCCAAGTTGCCCCTCGGCCAGCTTCAGCAGCCGCCGCTGCGGCGCGAACTCAGCGTTGCGTATTCGCTCCAGCACCGGATCGTCCGCCGATTCACGGTTCTTGCGCCCCAGCCCGAAGCTGATCGTCTGTACGATCTCGTCCATCACCCCTGCGGTATCGACTGTCGAAGCCCGCAACGGCGTCCGCACCGCCAGGTTCCCGCAGCCAATGTCGTACCCCACCCCCGACGGAGAAACATGCTTCGGATACGCAATCGCCGCCCCGATTGGCGCCGAGTACCCCACATGGTGATCGGCGCACAGCACCCCATACGTCGCCTGCCGCAGGCAACGGTTCAGCTGCGCCACGGCGCGCGGATCGCCCTGGCCAAAGATGTGAATGCGCGCTTTGCTCATCCCTTAAACCTACGCCCCCCGATATGCTGGGGCGGCAGCGCCGACACCCCGTTTGATTCGGGAGAGCGCCAATGAACGCCAACGGATTCCACACCCTGTCGCTTGCGCAGGTCGAACAGTTCCGCCGCGACGGATTCCTGGTCGTCGAGAACCTTCTGTCTGAGGACGACATGGCGGCCGTGAGAGACCGCGCCGACGAAATCGCCGGCGGTCGCGCGCCCCACGTCCCCGACGACTGCGTCCAGGTCGAGCCCGGCCTGCGCGACGGACCGCTGCCTGAAGACCGCGCCCTCGCCGTCCGCAAGATTTACAAGGTGGCCCACTACGACGACGTCATGCTGGCCCACGTACGCAACCCCAGGCTGGTTGACGTCATCGCCGACCTGCTGGGCAGCGACGACATCAAGCTCTACCTCGACCAGATCCTCATGAAGCCCGCCCACCACGGATCGGCCCAGCCCTGGCACCAGGACTCCGCGTCCTGGCGCGACCTGTTTCCCATGGACCTCGTCACCGCCTGGTGCGCGCTGGATGACGCCACCATTGCCAACGGCTGCCTCTGGATGGCGCCGGGAACGCACCGCTGGGGCATGATTCCAAAGACCGTGCAAGCGAGTCTTCAAGACTCCTTCGTCGGCCAGTTCGAGCCAGTCCCCGTGGAGATCCCGGCCGGCGGCGTCAGCTTCCACCACAGCCTCGTCTTCCACTCCAGCCGCCCAAACACCACGCCCCACCGTCGCCGCGGCTCCGCCGTCCACTACATGCGCGCCGCCACGATCAAGGACGAAACCGTAACCGACGCCCCCAAGGTGCCCCCCTTCATCCAGGTGCGCGGGCAGTCCTTCCCAGGCTGCGTCTAGCGCCCGGGCGGAGAAGGCACGCATGGAAATCACGCTGCTCGGATCCAGCGGCATCCGGGTCTCGCGCGTGGGCCTGGGTTGTGGCTTTCGTAACCAGACCGATCAGCGCGTCATGGAAACCGCCATCAGGCGCGCAACCGAACGCGGCGTCACGCTCCTCGATTGCTCGAACTTCTACGGCAAGACGCCCGCCACGCCCTACGGCGGCGCCTCCGAAATCGCGCTCGGACGCGCCATCGCCGGCTGCCGCGACGACGTGGTCGTCACCTCCAAGGTCGGCTGCCCCATCGGTCCGGGCTCAAACGACCTCGGCGGCTCGCGCATGCACATCATGCGCGAGATCGACCGCAGCCTCCGGCGCCTCCAAACCGACCACGTCGATATCTACATCGTCCACTGGCGAGACCCGGACACGGCCTTGGAAGAGACCGTCAGCGCCATGCTGGACGTCATTCGGCAGGGCAAGGCCCGCGCCTGGGGCATGTCCGGCTTCTCCGCCTGGGAGTCCTGCAAGGCCGCCATGATTGCCGAGCGCCTCGGCGGTCCTCGCCCCGCCATGATCATGCACCCCTATAACCTGCTCGACCGTACGCCTGAGCTTGAACTGCTTCCGTTCTGCCGCGCGGAACGCGTCGGCTTCTTCGCCTTCAGCCCCCTGGCCGTCGGCCTCCTCACCGGCTTCTACCGACCCAATCGTCCGCCCCCGCCTGGCTCAGTGATGGCGGCGCCCCGCAGGCGCTCCGAGTACGACCAGACGTTTCGCGGGCGAGCCTTCCAGGTCCTGGCCGCCGTCGAACGCATCGCCGCCACCCGCGCCTGCGCCCCGGCCCACGTGGCGCTCAACTGGGTCCGGTCCCATCCGGAAGTGTCGGTGACCCTCATGGGCGTCGACACGCCCGATCAGGTCGACGCCAACCTCAACGCCCTGTCATGGCAGTTGACCGACGACGAGCGCCGTGAACTTGACCTCGTATCACGGCGCCACGGACCTCAGACTCAGTAACGGGCTCAGAGACTGAGGACGCTAGCTCACTCCCACGATGCCGCTTAGCGGTCGGTACGTAGGCCGTCCGTTCTGCAAAGTCACCTGCATTACGGGAATGACTCGTCGATAGTGCAGTGTCTGAGTGTCTTCGGAACGCTGCGAAACGTTGAGCGTCAACACATAACCGCCGTCAACCAGCGGGCTCGACAGCTCCAGCGGCAGCTCCCCATTGAGCATCAGCTTCGCGGCATCGAATTCAAACCGGTCAGTGAATCGCGCCTTCGACAGTTCAATGGGCCCCAGCCACCACGCAACCGACTGGGTAGGTGACGTGGCGTCAATCAGGCCGTCCGCGCGGACGCGATACAGCCGCAATTCAGATCCACCTGCCACGGGAGTCTCGTCTGGATTCCGGTACCACACGTGGAAGACACCGATCCCATTGCTCACGCCGCCGTCGAACGCCAATCCTGCTGACGCCGCTACTGGAAGTCGGGCATCGGATCGGCGAGCCCGCACCTGGACGAACGGAGGTACATCCCCACCTCCCCAGGCCACCGACAACGTGTCGCAACGCAATGATGAGAACGACATCGTCTGAGGCAGGCCGCTGAGCCGCAGCGCCCGGTCTCCAACCGTCAGGGAATCGCCGGGCTCGCCGATCACCAGAAGTTCACAGCCCGCGTCGCGGAGGCCATGGCGCTCCGCAATGTCACCCGGCGGGGGTTGCGGTTCAGTCCCCGCGCGCCATGTCCGGCTCCAGGCGCCAGCCTCCGTGGAGTACGCCCGCAACTCATGTCCCTGCCAGACGGCGTCATCCAGGCCCTGGCCCAGGGCCAGCGGCACATGCGTCTCATGCAGAATCACCAGCCCGGGCTTGATGCGTGATCCGGATGCCTCATAGCGAGCCCGAATGTTGGTGCGGGGCATGTACGTATCCGGGCCCTCAACGTCGTACTCGGGGGCGAAGGTCAGCAGCACGGTTTGACGCTGCGGGAACGATGGAAACCCCGAGAGTGTGCGGGCTGGTGCTTGGTGGCCAAGCGCCGCAAGCTGCCGAAAACTGGCTGGACTGGGCTGTTCGCGCCCCGCGCCAGGCTGGACGGCGTAAACCAGCAAAGGCTCGCCGCTGGCGCTGACGTGGCTGGCCAGGAGTCGAAATTGCTTCGGGTCGTCCAGGTCTGCACGGGCCTGCGCATCCAGCTGTCCGAGGAGAGACGGGGTCACGTAGATGTGGGTAGCGTCCAACGCTTCCAGGTCAATCCGCGAAAGGAACCTGAGCGCGTCCAGGTGCACCGGGGTCGGTAACGGGTTGAAGAGCGCCAGGCCACGGCCGGATTGCGGTGAGGCAAGACCGGTTGTCGCTGCGACCAGTGGGGCGTTCTCGGCCAACACTCGCGCATCGTCCGGCAGTTCACGGCGCATCCAAGCCAGCGCGTGCCACTCATCCCGCAACGAAGCGGCGAAGCTGGTCTGATTGGCGTACTGCACCTCGGCGTCTTGCACGACTGGATAGCCGAGATAGACGCCCTGGGTCGCAATATCCACGCCGCTGATCAGCCGTGGCGCCACCGTGGGCACGGTTACGAGTGCCGCCAGCACAACGCTCCCAACAGCCGTGGCTGCTGTCGGTCGCGCCCGGCTTGCCAGCGTCCCCAGAGCTGAGACTGCGCCAAGTGCGGCCAGCGTGTACGGAATCCCCAGCAGGCGGGTGTCGACCCCGGTCACCTCGAAATGCAGCACTTGGCGTACCACCAGGCCGCCAATCGCGGCGGTAGCCAGGAAACCAAGACCCCGCGACCTTAATGTCAGGGCCATCAGGGTCAGTCCCGCCACGAGCGGAAGGGCACCCAACTCCAGGTTTAACCCCCCGGCTGGCGACAGGACGCCGGGGATCAGCACGCTGGTGTCGGGGGAAAGACCCAGCCGGGTTCCGGCCCCGCCAGGGTTTCGAAACAGCGTATCGGTCAGCGTGCCGCCACCCAGGGCGGCCAGCAGCAAGCCGCCAGCCACTGCCGCGGCAAACGTCCCGCGCTCGCGTCGCGTCCATCGCCGACGAGCCACGGCCAGATATGCGACGGCTCCGACTGCGCCGATCAGGAAGGCGGCGGTTTCCGCGAGCGGCAAGAGCCCGAGGCAAACGCCCAGGACCACGGCGTGCCGTTGCCGGTGCCCGGCGTGAACGGCGGCCGCCATCAGGATCAGGATCGTCATACCCAGGGCGAAGTGCGGCAGGTTGAGTAGCGTCGGTCCCATGCGCTTGAACAGCGGGGCATCGACTGGGATCCCAAACCCCAGAAGCACATCGCCCAAACCCCTGGCGCTTGTCAGGTCGCTAAGGACCGTCGGTAAGCCGGCAACGACGGTCGAGTCTGCGAAGGCCGCAATCAGCCCTACGCAAAGCGCGGCCAGGCGCGATGCGCCGAAATCCAGCGCCGCGCTGGCTGCCGTGAGCGAAAAGACCAGCGCCGCCAACGGCGTTACGAAGAAGAAGGCCGTCCACGGAGCAATCCCGGCCACGTTCATTAGTGAAACCGCCAGGAGATCAGAGCCGTAGTGATAGGCCGCGCCAAACGCCGGCGCGACCGGCGATATCGGCGGAAAGAACCCGCGGGCCATGCTGGCCGCCAGCGGGAGATGCCACTGCTCGTCGGTAAATAGCACGTGCGTCCGGTTCGCAAGCGCCAGATACGCCAGGCTGGCGATTAGCAATACGCCGGCGCCTGGCCAGACCCAGGTCGACCCGGTCCAACTCGGCCGTCGCACTGGTAATCGGACACGAGCGGCAACCAGCGCCGCCGCCGCAAGCGCCGTGACCAGCCCCAGCCAACTCCCCACCACGCCGGGTGCGACCCAGGCGCTCAGATTGGCCGTCAGCAAGTGCAGTCCAATCCCCATGACCGGGGCGTAGCCGATCCACACCTGCCGCGGCCGATCGCCGAACACCGCCCAGGCCAGCGGCACACCGCTCGCGACAAAGAGCGTCAGCACCAGGGCGGCCTTTGCCAGGCCTGGCCAGACAGGTTCGGCTGGATTCAGAAACATTGGTCAGGCGGCATGCACGCGCCTATGGGATGTTGCATGAGCCTGCGTCTCGATGCCACAGGCGTCGAGAAGAGCGCCGCCCTGGGAGCGCTCCAGCCGGCGGACGCCTCGAAGCAGGCCGCCTGGACCGTCGAGAGCCCATGCCCGGTCGATTCAAGGAATAGAGTGCCGTTTCACCGGTAGGTTCCCGCAGACCGGCTGCATGACGCCACGCTCGACGCGGCGCCACGCCGAACGTCTGGTGGCGAGGGGCGGAATCGAACCGCCGACACATGGATTTTCAGTCCACTGCTCTACCGACTGAGCTACCTCGCCGGGGCCTGTAGGAATCCGGGCCAGGTGGGCGGTGCAGGGCTCGAACCTGCGACCTCTACGGTGTAAACGTAGCGCTCTGCCAGCTGAGCTAACCGCCCGTTGGCAGGTCCCGCAACCCGGGCGCGGCGCATCCTACCCCAAGAGCCGCTCCCGGCTAGATACCAGGCACGCGCTCCCACCGCCAGCCTACGGCGACCCGCCACCTCCGCCTGAACCGATGGCCGGTGTCCCCAGGATCACCGGCAGCCCGGTGTCCGGATTGGTCGGGACATACACCACGCTGCCCGAGTCGATCTCACGCAGCGCCGTAATGTACTTGTCCTGGAGCACGGCCGCCGTCAGGGACTCGTTGATCAGGTTGTTGGCCTCGGCGATACCGGTGGCTTCCTCCACCCGTCGCTGAGCTTCCTGCTCCGCTTCCTGAACCCGGAACCGCCGCTCTTCAATTGCCTGCTCGGCGGCCAGCTTCCGCTCGATCGCCGTCGTGATCTGCTGTGGCAGCGACACATCGCGCAGCAGCACGTTTTCTACCAGGACGCCGCGTTCCGACAGAATGCCCTGAAGCTGTGTCTCGATTTTCTCGGCCACCTCCGTGCGTGCTGTCGTGTACAAGGCCTCTGCCTGGAACTCACCGACCACGTCACGGATGGCGTCGCGGATTGCGGGCCGGACGACAATCTCCACGTAGTTCGGCCCGATCTGCTGGAACACCTGGGGCGCGCGGGCGAACTCCAGCCGGTACAGCGTCGTAATGTCCAGTCCAACCGACAGACCTTCGGAAGTCAGCGTGCGCACCGTCTGGTCCGTCGCGCTTGGGCTGGCGTCTTCAGCCCGCGAACTCATCGTCAACTGCTGTGTCCGTACGCTCAGCGTCTCCAGGCTGGCCCAGGGAGCCTTGACCAGAAGGCCTTCGGGTCGTGGCCTCTGGTCAACCACCCCAAACGTGTGCAGCACGCCGACTTCACCGACGTTTACAAACCGCACGCTGAACAGCCCCAACACGATGACCGCGGCAATCACGATCACAATCGTGCCGACGGCGGTATTTCCGTATCTGTTTGTCCCCATGAACAGTGATTCCCTTTGGCGCGGGGCGCCGGCGCGCGGTTGTTCTCCCGGACCGGGTCGTTGATCCCGACGTTTCGCTTACTCCGTTGATACCATCCATGCCGCGCGGATACAAGGAAATACGACACATGCGTGGGTTTTGCGCGCAGGCTTTGAACGGATTCGTGGCTTGACGGCTCGTCATTTGCTCTCGCGACGGCGCCTGCTGGCGTTGGCTGGCGCCGCTGGAGCCATGGCGGCCTGCGGCGAAGCGGACGCCCCCCCACCCACGCCGACCGCGACCGCGGATGCCGCGCCCCCATCCGGCGGGACTGCCGTTGCGGCGCCCCGGGCGACAGCGGCTGGGCCGGCGCCGGCCGCCACCCAGCCAGCCCCGACCGCTCCGCCAACCGCCGCACCCGCACCTGAGCGTGTCACCCCACCGCCGGACGTGGACGATGGACTGCGCCGGCTGGCCGGCTATGGGTTCCAGGCTCACCTCTACAACCAGGACCGTCGCCTCATCGTGGATCGCACGCTCGAGGCCGGCTTCGACTGGCTCAAACAGCAGATCGAATGGAGTCAGACGGAACCGATCGAGAAGGGCGGCTTTGACTGGCGCGAACTCGAC
Organism: Chloroflexota bacterium; assembly: GCA_034422315.1. Taxonomy (GTDB): domain Bacteria; phylum Chloroflexota; class UBA11872; order UBA11872; family UBA11872; genus UBA11872. The sequence continues at coordinate 35,469 of DAOUJT010000122.1, forward strand.
AAAGTCGTGGCCGCTGTCAGCAGCGCCGGTATCAAGCTTCTATTGAGCGTTGTGCGAGCGCCTGAGTGGGCCTTGGGCGACCGCTCCCATGGGCCGCCGGGCGATCCGCTGGACTTCCGCGACTTCATGCAGGCCTTGGCCGGACGCTATCGCGGCCACGTCCATGCCTACGAGCTGTGGAACGAAGCCAACCTCGCGCGCGAATGGGGCTACGGACGGATCGATGCAGGAGAGTTTGTGGAACTCATGCTGGCCGGCCACCAGGGCGTCAAGGCCGGCGACCCCGATGCCACCACCGTCGGCGGTGCGCTCACGCCCGCCGGCGATGTCGACATCCCGGATCAGCAAGTCCAGGCTATTGACGACATTCGCTTCCTTGAACAAATCTACGCCTACCGCGACGGCATCGCCCGCGACGCCTTCGATGCCTGGGGTGTCCATCCCGGTGGCTTCAACAACGCGCCCACCCAGGAAATCGGCAGCGAGCGCGGTTCCGGCTGGAACGGCCACGGCAGCTTCTACTTCCAGCGGTACACCCAGCACCGCGCCATAATGGAAGCCAACGGCGACGCCGATAAACCCATCTGGCTCACGGAATTCGGCTGGTCGACCGAGAACGCCGACCCCGCCTACGGGTTTGGCGCCGACAACTCAGAGGAAGACCAGGCCACGTTCCTGATCGACGCGTTTCGGCTCATCAGGGAAGAAGCGTCCTACATCACCCACGCGTTCGTCTGGAACCTGAACTTCCAGTCCGTCGTCGGCCCGCAGGATGAGAAGTTCGCATTCGGCGTCCTCCGCCCCGACGGTGCTCCCCGTCCGGCCTACACGGCGCTCAAGGAAATGACCAAGGGCGCCGCAACACGCCCAACGCAGGCCTAGATTTCCCCGTCCGTCCTTCCGCGCCGGCCTGGGTCGGTCCGCGTCAGCGCGGCGGCCGGCCTACAGGAAGAAGTCGGCGTTGACCTTCGTCCACTCTTCCCATTCGTCCGGCACGTCAAAGTCCGGGAAGATCGCCGTCACCGGGCACACCGGCTCGCAGGCGCCGCAGTCAATGCACTCCTCGGGATCGATGTAGTACATCTCGGCTTCGTCGGTGGTATGGATACAGTCCACCGGGCACACGTCGACGCATGAGGCGTCCTTGGTGCCAATGCACGGCTCGCAGATCACATACGTCATCGACGAAGGCTCCCTTGGTGCGTCAGAAGCGAAAGGTAGCTAGCTGCCAGAGCACACAGCCACTCTGGTTGCCAAATCCTATCGCGTCTGCCGGAGTCGGCAAAACCGTCGCGGTGCGTTATCCATCCGTGCCGGGCAAACTCCAGCGAACCAGGCCGTGCTCAACCGGGTCCGTAAGGTTTGGGTGCCGCGGCACCACCCGTACGGCAATGCCCATACGGCCGCTCTGGCGTAGCGGCACCGTTGACTCAAACCAATGGGTGCCCTCGTCCTCCGGTCCCATCGGTTTCGCCTCAAACGTCACGCCGCCGTCAACGGCGCCATCGCTGCCGACCCGGCCCACGTAGACCTGCACCGCCAGTTCCTCTGCGTGCAACCCGTTCAGCGATACCCGCGTCCGCACCGGCAGCGCCGATCCAACACTCACTTCCGGTCCGCCAGTCAGGTTGACGTCCAGGATCTGCACCGAGTTCCACTGCTCCCGAACTCGTGCCAGCCAGTCGGCCAGCGATCGTGCCGGGGCGCAGTCGTTGCTGATCAGCGTGCGTTGCAACTCGTCGGCTCGCCGATAAAACTCGACCGTGTACTCGCGCATCATGCGGTGCGCGCCGAAGTCCGCCAGCGCCATTACGATGGACGCCTTGGCGCGTTCAATCCAGCGTGTCGGCGTCCCGTCCAGTCCCAGGTCGTAGAACAACGGAACGACCGACCGCTCCAGCAGCCGATAAACCGCTGCCGCGTCGTTCGCGTCACGCTGGGGATCGTCCACGTCGTCATCCGCGCGCCCGATGGCCCAGCCGATGTGAGGCGCATACGCCTCGGCCCACCAGCCGTCGAGCACACTCACGTTCAGCACGCCGTTCGCGGCCGCCTTCATGCCGCTCGTCCCGCTGGCCTCCTGCGGTCGGACCGGCTGGTTCAGCCATACGTCGCAGCCCTGCACCAGGTCGCGGGCCAGGTCCATGTCGTAGTCCTCCACGAACACGACCCGCCCTGCGAAGCTCGAATCGCGGCTCAGGTCGTGGATCTCACGAACCAGGTCCTTGGCCATCGCATCGTCGGGATGCGCCTTGCCCGCAAAGATGATCTGCACGGGACGCCGCGCGTTGGTCACCAGCGCTCGCAGGCGTTCAAGGTCGTGAAGCAGCAGCGTGGGGCGCTTGTACAGCGCGATGCGCCGGGCAAAACCCACCGTCAGGGCGTTCGGCTGCAGGGCTGCGCTCGCGTCGGCCAGTTCTGCGCCCGAGCCCCATCGGCGTTCCACCACGGCCCGCAGACGCCGTCGAACATTAGCTACCAGCCGCTCGCGCCGCCGGGTGTGAACGCGCCAGAGCTCGTCGTCGGGAATCGCGTCCAGCCCCTCGCGAATCTCGTCGCGATCGGACAGCAGCGCCCACTCGGGCCCGAGATAGCGCCCCAGCAGGTCGGCAAGCTCGCGAGATACCCAGGTAGGCAGATGCACGCCGTTCGTCACGTGCTGAATCGGAACTTCCGATGAGGGAACGTCGTGCCAGAGCGTTTGCCACATCCGGCGTGTCACCTCGCCGTGCAACTGCGACACCCCGTTGCGCCACGCCGCCCCGCGCAGCGCCACGATCGTCATGCAAAACGGCGACGACTCTCCCCGGCCCGGATACTGGCCAATCTCGGTAATCCGGTCGGTATCGATGCTGGACTCACCCAGGTAGGCGCCAAGGTGATGCGCCACTTGGTGGGGATGAAACTCATCGTGACCGGCGGGCACGGGCGTATGCGTCGTGAACACCGCGCCCGCGCGCACGCTCTCCAGCGCCGCTTCAAACGACAGGTCCGTGCCCTCCCGCAGTTCGCGAAGGCGCTCGATCAGGGCAAACGCGCTATGGCCCTCGTTGAGGTGCAGCACCGTGGGGTTCATGCCCACCGCCCGCAACGCGCGCATCCCGCCGATGCCCAACAGGATTTCCTGCCGGATCCGCACGTCGGAGTCACCCTGGTAAAGCTTGGCCGTGAGCTCGCGATCCTCGGGGGCGTTACTGGGAACATTGGCGTCCAGCAGCAGGACCGGACAGCGTCCCACGTTCATCCGCCACAGCCGTGCCTCCACCCACCGGTCGGTAATCGGCACGCCCACGGTCAGCGGTGCCCCGTCGGGCGTCGTCAGCATGGTGACCGGCTGGCTGTAAAAGTCGGTCTCCGGGTGCAACTCCTGTTGACCACCCGACGGATCGATCGTCTGCCGGAAATAGCCCTGGCGGTACAGCATCCCCACCGCCACCAGCGGCACGCCCAGGTCGCTGGCGGCTTTCACGTGATCGCCGGCCAGCACGCCCAGGCCGCCCGAATACAGCGGAACCGACTCGGTAATCCCGTACTCCATCGAAAAGTACGCAATCGCGAGCTCGCGCGTTTCAGGAAATGCTGTCGAGAACCAGGAACGCGTCTCCAGGTACCGCTGCCGGCGTTCCACCACTTGGTGCAGATCGTGCACGAACGCCGAATCGGCCGCGCGCGCCGCCAACTGGTCCGGCGTCACCTGACCCAGCAGCGCCACGGGGTTGTGCTGCGTGGCCTGCCAGGCGTCGGGGTCGATGCGCCGGAAGATGTCCTGGGCGCTGGGATTCCAGGCCCACCACAAGTCGTACGCCAATTCGCGCAGCCCGTACAACTCGTCCGGAATCGCCGGGCGCACGGTAATAACGTGATTTGGCTGCACGTGTGTCATGTCTGCTGTTCGATTTCGCTGGTTCGGCGACCGCGCGTGGCGTCCTAGGCCGCCATCACCCACAGATTCGTGGCCACGCGCTCGTCCACCACCACCGTCTCGCCGTCCAACACCAGCACCATGCTGCCTGAGGGTGTAATTTCCCGCACGACCATGGTGTGCCCGGGGACCAACTGCTTCTTTTCGAAATACCGCAGCAACTCGGCGTCGTCCTCGGCCGGCTCGGACAGGCGCACGATTCGCACCTCCTGACCCGGCTCGGCCTGGCTCAGGCTGAAGAGCTGCCCTACGTCGGTCTCCGGGTAGTTCCCGGGAATCGGGAGTCCGTGCGGACACGTCGCCGGATGTCCCAGGGACTCCGAAATCCGCTCCGTCAGTTCCTCCGAAACCGAGTGCTCCAGCCGGTCGGCCTCTTCGTGCACCTCCGCCCACCCCATGCCCAACGTAATGATCAACCAGTGCTCAATCAGCCGGTGTCGTCGCGCCAGCCGCTCGGCCACGCGCTCGCCGCC
>DAOUJT010000123.1:0-22407 GCA_034422315.1 Chloroflexota bacterium
CCGCTGCCGAAGTGGGGACCAAGCACGGTGTTCGGCAGAGCAAACAGCGGGTGATCAGGCGGCGGCGGCTCAACGTCGTACACATCGGCGCCGTAACCCGCGATTTCTCCTGACTTGAGCGCGGCCACCAGCGCGTCCTCGTCCACCAGTTGTCCCCGGGCAGTGTTAACCAGGTAGGCGCCGGCCTTCATGGACTGGAGTTGCAGGGCGCCGATCATGCGTTCGGTCTCGGGCGTAACCGCCGCATGCAGCGCCACGAAGTCCGACTCAGCCAGCAACTCGGCCAACTCGACGAACTGCGCATCGATGCCGGCCGCCGTCAGCCGCGCGGGATCGGGATGGGCCGTCGTGATGAGCACGCGCATGCGAAAGCCGTGCCGGCAGATGGCCGCGACACGGTGTCCGATTTCGCCGAAACCAATGATGCCGACGGTCTTTTCGGTCAGCTCGATCCCGTCGAGCTCGGTGCGCATCTTGAAGCCGGTGGTACGGACGGCCTGATCCGCCAGGACCATGCGGCGGGCCAGGGACCACATGAGACCCACGCTCAGCTCGGCAATGGTTTGAGCGTTCTCGCCCGGCGCATTGAGCACGGCGATGCCGAACTCGGTTGCCGCGGCGATATCCACACTGTCCACGCCGGTTCCGACCCGCGAGATGGCTCGCAGATCGCCGCGAACCGCCGCGAGCGCCTCCCGCGGCCACAACTCGGTTCCAGCCACAACGCCCCGGCAGCCGCGCGCCGCCTCGACAAGCTCGTCGCCTTCGACGAAGAACGCCTGTCGAACGTTGCAGTGAGCGCGGAGCTTCTGCTCCACGGCCTCGGGTATCGGAAAGGTTTGCAGCACGTTGTCCATGGGTACCACCAGACGACCTTCGGTTACGGGCTCGACGTCAGCGCCTTCTGCAGGACATCGGTGTGCTCGATGGCGATGCCGCAGCCGAGCGCCACGCACATGAGCGGCTGGTCGGCCACGTGCACGGCAATGCCGATCTCCTGCGACAGCAACTGATCGAGGTTACGCAGAAGCGAGGTGCCGCCGCTCATGACGATGCCCTTGTCGATGATATCCGCCGACAGTTCGGGCGGCGTGCTCTCCAGCACCATGCGCACGCCGCGAACGATCTGGCCCAGCGGCTCGATGATGGCTTCCGTAACCTCGTCCGAGGTCACGGTCACGGTGCGCGGCAGGCCCTGCACCTGGTCGCGACCGCGAACTTCCATGGTCTCGGCCGGGCTGAGCACGATGGCGCTACCGATGCCGATCTTGATTTGTTCGGCGGTTTGGTCGCCGATCATCAGGTTGTACTTGCGCCTGATGTACGCGGCAATCGCGTCGTCAATCCGGTTGCCGCCCACGCGCGAGGACGTCGAGCAGTCGGCAACCACGTCGTTGAGCGATATCACGGAGATCTCCGTGGTGCCGCCGCCGACGTTGACGATCATGCTGCCGGATGGCTCGGAGACCGGAACCTGAGCACCGATAGCCGCCGCCAGCGACTCTGGGATGAGATGAACCCGGCGTGCGCCGGCCGCGAGCCCGGCGTCCAGCACCGCGCGCCGCTCAACCGTTGTGACCCCGGACGGCACGGCGACCATGATCTCGGGGCGGACAAGCCGAAATCGCCCGCACGATCGTTCGATGAAATAACGCAGCATCGCCTCGGTCACCAGGTAGTCGGCGATCACGCCGTCCTGCATGGGGCGAATGATCCGCAGGCTGCCGGGGGTGCGGCCGACCATCGCATGCGCGGCGTGTCCAATGGCCTGGATTCTTCGATCCATGCTCACCGCAACCACGGACGGCTCGTTGATGGTGATGCCCTGGCCAATCCGGTTGACCACGACGTTGACGGTTCCGAGGTCGATGCCCAACCGCGGCGCGTTAAAGCCGAACGGCACTTAGACCGCCGCGGCCGCGCGGTGCACCGAAGTGGCCTGTGGCTCGGTGGTAATCATGGCGCCGAGCCCGCGCAGATCGCCGGCCAGATCCTCATAGCCGCGCCGCACGAACTCGAATCCATCGAGCACGGTCTCGCCCTCGGCCACGAGCCCGGCCAGCGTCAGGGCCGTCATGCCGCGGATGCTGTGTTCCAGATCGATGTGGCGGCCACGCAATTGGCGAGGTCCGCGAACCACGGCGCGCGTGCCCTGCACGCTGACATCGGCGCCCATGGCCGCCAGGCTATCCATGTAACCCATGCTGCCGTCGAAGACCCGTTCGATAATCGTGCTGACGCCGTACGCCTGTGTCATCAGCACGCCCATCGGCGCTTGTACGTCGGTGGGGAATCCGGGAAATGGCATCACCTGCACGTCGGTTGCGCCAAGCGTCTCCGGAGCGACGACGCGGACGGAGCGATTGGTTTCGATCACGTCCACGCCCATTTCCCGAAGTTGCACCGTCACCGGCTCCAGGTGGTCCGGGCGCACGTTAAGGAGTTCAACGTCGCCGCCCGTCAGGGCGGCCGCAACCGCCATGGTCCCGCCCACCATCCGGTCGGGAATGGCCCGCGCCACGGTGCCGTAGAGGTGACTGCAGCCCTGCACCCCGATCAGGCTGGTGCCCTCGCCGTGAATTTCGGCGCCCATGCTGCGCAGGAACTGCACCAGCGCCACGACCTCGGGCTCACGCGAGGCATGCACGATCGTCGTGTAGCCGTTGGCAAGGGTCGCGGCCATCAGCAGGTTTTGCGTGCCGGTGTGGCTGGGGTAGTCCAGGTAGATACGCCGGCCGTAGAGGGCGTCGGCCTCGGCGTGAAAGACGCCTTCGGCCAGCGCTACCGTTGCGCCCATGCCCTGAAAGCCGGTGATATCCACGCTCACGGGCCGGGCGCCCAATTGGCAGCCGCCGGGGGCCGCGCAGTCGAAACGACCGAAGCGGGCGAGCAGCGGACCGGTGACCTGAAACGAGGCCCGCATGCGCTGCACCAGATCGGGATCGGGCGAACTGGAGCGCACGGCGGCGGCGGTGATCGTTACGGTGCGCTCGTTGGTATCGATTACGGCCTCAGCGCCAAGCTGTCGCAACAGATCTGACATGACCAGAACATCGGAAATGATCGGGACGTTCTGGATCACGCAGGTCTCATCGGTCAGCAGGCACGCCGCCATCATGGGCAGCACGACGTTCTTGGCCCCGGGCGTCCGATAGCTGCCGCGCAGCGGATGGCCGCCGGCGATGGTCGCGCGCACTTGTTGCTCGTCGTGGGCGCCCCGTCCGGCGTCGGGATCCACGGCGGACTCAGCCTCGGCGGGCCCGCTCGACGGTTCGGAGGCGTGCCAGCGCACGCAGCAGCGCCAGCCGGGCCTGTGTGGTCATCACGTCGTCGTGTGACCGTCGGGCCTCTTCCAGATCACGCATGGCGGCCTCGCGAGCGGCCTCGGCGCGCTCCCGGCTGATCTCCGAGGCGTTCTCCGAGGCATCCGCCAGCACGGTGACGGTGTTGTCCATGACTTCCAGGAAACCGCCGGTGATGGAGAAGTGCTGGACCTCGGCGCCTCGGCGTAATTCCAACGTGCCAGGCGTGAGTTGGGTGATGAGCGGCGCGTGGCGCGGCAGGATGCCAAGCTGTCCTTCCACCGACGGCGCCAACACCAGCGTCACGCCCTCTTCCCGCAGCACTTCGCGCTCGGGAGATACGACCGTGAGGGTCAATTCAGCCACCACGACCTCCGGATCGAGTCTATCAAAGGGTGCCTGGAAGCCTTGCCGGTCAGTTTAGGCAGCCACTTCCAGTGCTTTGGCCTTGGCCGCAGCCTGTTCGATGTTGCCAACCATCAGGAACGCCTGCTCCGGCAGCTCGTCCTGGTCGCCGTTCAGGATCGATTCGAACCCGGCCACCGTCTCCTCCAGCGGCACGATTTCGCCGGGCGTACCGGTGAAGACTTCGGCCACGTTCATCGGCTGCGAGAGGAAACGCTCGATCTTGCGCGCTCGCGACACCGTGAGCCGGTCCTCTTCCGATAGCTCTTCGATGCCCAGGATCGCGATGATGTCCTGCAGGTCCTTGTAGCGCTGCAGCACCTGCTGCACGCCGCGCGCCACGTTGTAGTGACGGTCGCCGACGACGCGCGGATCAAGGATCTTGGATGTGCTGGTCAGCGGGTCCACGGCCGGGTAGATGCCGCGGTCGGCCACCGAGCGCTCCAGGCGCACGGTGGCGTCCAGGTGCGCGAAGGTCGTGACCGGCGCGGGGTCCGTGTAGTCGTCGGCGGGAACGTAGATCGCTTCGAGCGACGTGATTGATCCACGCGTGGTCGAGGTGATGCGCTCCTGCAACTCGCCCATCTCCGTGCCCAGTGACGGCTGGTAGCCGACGGCCGATGGCATGCGGCCCAGCAGCGCGGAGACCTCGGACCCGGCCTGCGTGAAGCGGAAGATGTTGTCAATGAAAAGCAGCAGGTCGCGCTCTTCCTCGTCGCGGAAGTACTCGGCCATGGCCATCCCGGCCAGGGCCACGCGCAGGCGGGCGCCGGGCGACTCGTTCATCTGGCCGAACACCATGGTGGTGTTGCCCAGCACGCCGGCCTCGGTCATCTCGCCGATAAGCTGCGTGCCTTCGCGGGTGCGCTCGCCGACGCCGCAGAAGATGGAGTAGCCGCCGTACTGGACGGCGATGTTGTTGATCATCTCCATGATGATCACGGTCTTGCCCACGCCGGCGCCGCCGAACACGCCGGTCTTGCCGCCGCGGGTAAATGGCGCGATCAGGTCGATCACCTTGAGCCCGGTGGCGAAAACCTCCGCCGTGGTGCTCTGATCGGTGAAGGCTGGCGGGCGACGGTGGATCGGGTAGGTGTTGTTGACTTCGACCTCGCCTCCGCCGTCCACGGGCTCGCCGGTGACGTCGAAGACGCGGCCAAGCGTCTCGGGCCCGACGGGAACGCGAATCGGACCGCCGGTGTCTCGAACGCTGGTGCCGCGGCGCAGGCCCTCGGTGGGCCGCATGGATACACAGCGGACGGTGCTGTCACCGATGTGCTGCTCGACTTCCAGCACCACGCTGTCGCCAGCGTCGGTATCGAGTTCCAGTGCGTTGTACAGGGGAGGCAGGTCGTCCGGCGGGAATTCCACGTCGACGACCGCGCCTACGATCTGGACGATACGGCCTTCAGCCATCTGATAACTCCCCTACGCCCTAGGCGTCCGCCAGCGCATTGGCGCCGGAGGCAATGTCGATGATCTCGCTGGTAATCCGGGACTGCCGCAGCTTGTTGTAGGCCAGCCGCAGCCCCTCGATCAATTCGGTGGCGTTTTCCGTAGCCGCGCGCATGGCGACCATGCGGGCGCTCTGCTCGCTGGCGGCCAGTTCCAGCATCGCCCGGTAGACGGTCATCTCCACAAAGCGTGGGATCAGCGCTTGCAGCACCGATGCCGGGTCCGGCTCAAAGATGATGTCCGCTTCTCGCGCTTCCTGCTGCACCTCAGGCAGCACAACGGGGAACAGGCGAACCACGCGCGGTTGCTGGGTGAGGATGTTGACGAACTCCGGGTAGATCATCCGGACTTCGTCAAAATCGCCCCGCTCGTACCCATCGACCAGCAACTGGGTCACCGGCGCAATGTCATTGACGCTCGGCTGGTCGCTGATGTCGGTAAACACGGCCGAAAGGGTGTACAAGCCGCGCAGGGCCAGGTGCCCTTTCTTCCCAACGACCACGACGCTGATTTCAATGGCGTCGCTGGCGCCCTCGATCTCGTTGACCGTGGTCCGGACGATGTTGGTGTTGAGGGGTCCAGCCAGCCCACGATTGGTCGTGAGCACCAGGAACGCCGTTCGCTCGATGGGCCGCGGCTGAAGAATCGGTGGTAGCCGGTCGTTGCCCGTGGCCAGCACCAGCCGCTCGATCATTCCCGAGATGTGCGTGGCGTACGGCCGCGCGGCCTGCACCGCTTCCTGGGCGCGTCGCATGCGCGACGCCGCCACCAGTTGCATCGCCCGGGTGATCTGGCGGGTGTTGTCGACGCTGCGGATGCGGCGCCGTAGTTCGAGCGGGCTGGCCATGCGTTAGCTGGCCGCGACCGCGCTGGCGGCGAACACGTTGGCCTTGAAGTCTTCGATGGCTGCGCGCAGCGCCGCTTCGGCGTCGTCGTCCAGGTCGGCGCTGGAACGAATACCCCCGATGAGGTCCGGATGGCTGTCGCGCAGGTAATCCAGCATCTCCTGCTCGAATCGGGCCACGTCCGGCAGCGGAATGTCATCCAAGAGTCCCACCGTGCCGGCGAAGATCACGCACACCTGGTCGATGACTTCCATCGGGGCGTACTGGCCCTGCTTGAGCAGTTCGGTGACCCGCTGCCCGCGCTCCAACTGGTTGCGCGTGGCCTGGTCCAGGTCGGAGGCGAACTGCGCGAAGGCCGCCACGTCGCGGTACTGCGACAGGTCCAGCCGCAGGCCGCCTGAGACCGACTTCATGGCGCGAATCTGGGCGTCGCCGCCAACCCGCGAAACCGAGATGCCCGGATTGATGGCGGGACGGATACCGGCGTTGAAGAGGTCGGCTTCCAGGTAGATCTGGCCGTCGGTGATCGAGATGACGTTGGTGGGGATGTAGGTGGTGACGTCGCCTTCCTGCGTCTCGATGATCGGGAGCGCCGTCAGGCTGCCGCCGCCGTGCTCATTGGATAGGCGGGCGGCGCGTTCAAGCAGGCGCGAGTGCAGGTAGAACACGTCGCCGGGGTAGGCCTCGCGTCCGGGCGGCCGCCGCAACACCAGCGACACCTGCCGATAGGCCCACGCGTGCTTGGTCAGGTCGTCGTAGATGACCACGGCGTCCTGGCCGTTGTCGCGGAAGTACTCGCCGATCGTGCAGGCGGCGAACGGCGCCATGTACTGCAAGGCGGCGGGCTCGCTGGCCGAGGCCAGGACCACGATGGTGTGCTCCATGGCGCCGGCTTCCTGCAGGGTGGCCACGACCTGGGCAACGGCGCTTTCTTTCTGTCCAATCGCGCAGTAGATGCAGATCAGGTCGCCGCCGCGCTGGTTGATGATGGTGTCCAGCGCGATGGCGGTCTTGCCGATCTGCCGGTCGCCGATGATCAGTTCGCGCTGACCGCGGCCGATGGGCGTCATCGAATCGATGGCTTTCAGCCCGGTCTGCACCGGCGTGTCCACGTTCTGCCGCTGAGCGACGCCCGGCGCCACCTTCTCGATGACGTCAGATTGGGCGGCGTTGATCGGCCCCTTGCCGTCAACCGGTTCGCCGATGGCGTTGACCACGCGCCCGAGCAGCTCCGGACCGACCGGAACCTCGGCGACACGGCCGGTGGTTCGGGCCTCGTCGCCTTCTTCGATTCGCAGGTAGTCACCCAGGATGACGGCGCCGATGGTGTCTTCTTCCAGGTTCAGGGCCATGCCGGTGACGTCGTGCGGGAAGGCCAGCAGTTCGCCGGCCATGGCCTGCGACAGGCCGGACAGCCGCGCCACACCGTCGCTCACCTCAAGGACGTGACCAACGTTGGCCTGCTCGGCCTGGGCCTGAAAGCCTTCGATCTGCTGCCGAAGCGCGTCTGCGATCTCTTGTGGGCTGATAGCCATTCGGGGCTCCCGCTAGCGCAAGGTGGACGCCAGAGCCTGCAGCCTGGCGCGGACGCTGAGGTCAAGTACGTCGTCGCCGCGTCGGACGACAAATCCGCCCAGCAGGGCGGGGTCGATATCGGTGGTGAGACGAAGGGTGCGGCCGGGCGCCGTCAGGCTGTCGCGCAAGTCGCGCAAGTCGGTCTCTCCCAGGGCCGCGGCGGTTGTGACATGGACGCGATCGACGCTCTGCGCCTCGTCGGCGGCGTCGCGAAAGCGGCGCGCAATCTCCTGCGTGAGGTCAACCTCACGCTGCTCGGCGAGCAGGCGCAGCAAACCAAGCCCGCGGACGGAGATCGCCTCGCCCGCCGCGCGCTGCACGGCCTGGAGGCGGTCATCCAACCCGATCGAGGTGCTCTGGAGAAAACGTCGCGCCTGATCGTCGTCTACGACCGCGCCGAGGACTTCCAGGTCCGCCTTCCAGGCGTCCCAGGCCTGCCCGGCGCGGGCGTCGGCGACCACGGCCTCCAGGTAGCGCGCGGCGCGACGGCGGCGGCTGCCGCGCATCGCTAGCTCGAGCCTCCGGAGACTTCGGTAATCGCCTCCTGGACCAGCCGCCGGTGTTCAGGATCGTCGATGGAACGATCCAACACGCGCGCGGTGGCGCCGACGACCAGGTCGGCCGTTTGGGCACGAAGCTCGGCGGCGACACGGGCGCGGTTACGGTCAACCTCGGCGGCTGCCTCGGTGCGCATGCGTTCCGCCTCGACGCGCGCCTGTTCCAACTCGCGGGCCCGCAGGGTTTCCGCGGCGCGGCTGGCCTCCTCCCGGATGCGCTGCGCGTCGGCCCGTGCGTTGGCCAGTTCAGCCTGGAACTCCGCGCGTTCCGTCTCGACCTGCGTTCGCAGGTTCTCGGCTTCGTCCAGGCTCTCGGCAATCCGCTGTCGCCGACGTTCCAGCATGGCGACCAGCGGCTTGAAGAGCAGACGGTGCAGCACCCAAAGGAACAGCAGGAAGTTGCCGACCTGAAACAGGATGTTCGGGAAACTGATCCCGAGCGGCGCAGGCTCACTCATACCCACATCTCCGTAGCCGTCGTACGCGTCGGGGTTATCCGAATGCCAGCAGGATCCCGATGATGAACGCGTAGATGCCGATGGCCTCTGCGAGGCCCAGGCCGACGATCATCGTGTTGCGGATGTCGCCCGAGGCTTCGGGGTTGCGCCCAATAGCGTTCATGGCGGCCTGAACTCCGAAGCCGATGCCGAGGCCCGGCCCGATGGCGCCGAGACCGATAGCGAGGCCCGCGCCTAGCGGCGTGAGGTCCATTGCTTGTTCCACGAGGTCACTCTCCTCCTGCGCGCACTAGTGCGCTTCGGCCGTATCCGGCCCAACCGACTGGCCCGTGAACACCATGCTGAGCATGAAGAAGATCACGGCTTGAACGAGACCAAAAAGAATCTCCAGCACCAGGAACACCGCCCCGATCAATGGCAGATGCCCGAGAGCGAAGGCGCCCAGGATGGGTCCGTTGAGCAGCACCTCGCCCGCGAACAGGTTGCCAAAGAGTCGGAAGGACAGCGAAATGATGACGAAAAGCTCAATGATGATAAAGACCGGCGCCAGGAAAGCGACCTGCGTCATTTCCTTGATGTGACCCAGCGGGCCGTGCGACGCGATGCCGGACGCGTGGATCACCACGAAGGCCGTCAGCGCCAGCGCGATGGTCATATTGATGTCGGCGGTGGCCGGACGGAAGAGCGGTGCGGCGATCGTTTCCAGGTGCCCGTCGTGGTAGACCTCCGACGGCGTCCAGATCGTTCCAATGCCCGGCAGCAGGCTGGACCAGTTGGAAATCGTAATGAAGACGAAGAACGTCGCGCCGAAGGCAAAAACACGGCCGGCGTAGCGGCGGCCAACGGTGGATTCCACCAACTCCATCAGGAACTCGGTGACCGTCTCCGCCACGTTCTGGAGACCTTCGGGCACCAGGGCGGCATCGGGATCCTTGCGAATGCGCCGGGTGGCGAACCAGGCCAGCGCCAGGATGCCGGCCATCGTGAGCCACATGGTGAACATGGAGTTGGTCACCGTGAACGGCCCCAGGGGTGTCTCCCACGGGCCGGCCAGCGGCTCGGCCGCCGCGCTGACGTGGGGCGCCAGATCGTGGCCTGTCTCCGCGGCCATGCCTACCGGCTCCCCCCACGCTGCCAACTGAAAATCAGGTACATCACGTAGACGCTGGACGCCAAGCCAAGGAGTATTCCTCCGAGCAGCACGAAGGGCGCGGTGCCCAACCGGTCATCAATCCAGCGTCCTCCCAGGATGCCGGCGACCATGAACGTGCCCACGATGAATCCGAACTCAAGTGCAAGCGCCGCAGACCGAAGCGCACCCACCGGGACACGCAGCCCTCACGACTTTGTGAAAACGTTCACGTTCTCGCCGTCGGTAGTCTAGCAAAGGCCCCAACCCGGTCCGGAACCATGGATCTCGGAGTTGTCGGACGTGTTGCGGAGGAGCGGCCTGCGACACTAGGCTTGCCGTGCAGCGGGCCACCGGGTCCGCGCCCTTCCTCGAAACTTCCCCCATGCTGCGACGCCCAAGCCGAGCCCGCGTCACGGTTCGCACGCTGATCGTCGTCCTCACGCTGGCCAGCGCGTCGTTGGTGCTGGGGACGTGGCTGTACTCGGTCGTTCCCTAGCCCACGCCGAATAGTCGCGCGTCGGTCGAGGAACAGCCGTCCGCTAGATGATGTCGGTAGGCTGTATCGCCTCGCCGCGTAGCGTCGCCGGATCGTCGACCAACCGCCAGATTTCGCCGCCCAGCGCCATCGCAAAGACCGTGTGGTCCTCGGCGTAGTTGGGCGAGGCAGCCACGCGCAGCACCGCGCGGTTTCGCAGGTTGGGGTTGAACTCCGTCCATCCGGCGCCACCGTTCGATGACTTGAAGACGCCTCGGCTGGTCGCCGCATACACCGTGGTGTCGTCGGCGAACGTCGGCGTGGCATCAATCCAGAGCACGGCCGTCTCGGCATCGGCCGGGTAGCTCCCCGACCACACGTCTTCAAACCGGGCGGCGGGACGGAACACCTGGCTGGCCGTGCCAAACAGCCATGTCCGCTCTCTGTCGGTGTAGATCGCCGGAATGGCCAGCGATACCCACGGCGTGTTGGTCTCGTGTTCGACGAATCGTTCGAACGATTCACCGCCGTCATAGCTCACGTGCACTGCGGCGGCGCCTTGGCCGACGGTCCCGACGAACACGGCGCGGTCAACCTCGAAATTGGGACCGGTAGCCAGCGCCACCACGGTCTCGCCGTCAAAGTCGTGCGCTAGCCGTTCCCAGGTCTCGCCACCGTCGGTGCTGCGGTAGGTCAGGCCCAGCGCCCCGCCGGCGAACGCGGTGCGATCGCTCCCGAAGTCCGAAGAAAACGCCACCGCCCGTACGTCGTCAAGGTCAAAGCCCTCCACGGCTTCGTCCCATGTGCGGGCGTGGTCGGTGCTGCGGAAGAGCCCGGCCTGTGTAGCCACCAGAACGTTGCCGTCATCCGCATATTCGGGCGAAGCGGCGATCCCGGCGATATCCAACTCGGCCATGTCCTCGCCGCGGGCTTCCCAGGTCGCACCGGCGTCGGTTGACACGTGGACGCCGCTGCCGGAACCGCCCGCAAACATCGTCCGGTCAACCCCGAAGTCAGGAGAAACGGCCAGCGTCACCCAGTTCTGGCTGGTAATGCCGGTGTTGCGAGGCTCCCACGTCACGCCCAGGTCACTGGAACACAGCAGCCCGGTGACGAAGGTGCCCGCCCAGAGCAGCGTGGCGTCCTCGGTTGGCAATAGCGCAAGGGTCAGAATCGACCCGTAGCTTTCGTCCAGCGCCCGCGTTTCCCAGGTCTCGCCGCCGTCGGTGCTTATGACAACCCCCTGGGCGCCGGTGCCGGCAACAATCGTCTGGTCGTCGGCGAACGACGGGGAGATGCACACGGCGTTGACGGCCTCGTCACCAACCTCGGCAACCTGTGCCCAGGTTCGACCGGCGTCCTTGGAAACCCACAGACCGCGTTCTTCGGTCGCGGCCACGATCGTTCGGTCGGCCGAAAAGTCCGGCGCGAGCGCCATCGCCTGAACCGTGGCCGTGCCAAAGTCGTCGCCGCCGAGCTGTTCCCACGTTCGGCCGCCGTCGCTGGAACGACACACGCCGCCGTTGACAATGCCGGCGAAGACCATCTGATCCGTGCGAAAGTCCGACGAGACCGCCAGCGTCTGAACCGAGAGTCCGGAGAGTCCCACGTTCGACGGGTTCCAACTGCGGCCGCCGTTGGTCGTGCGGTAGACGCCGTCGCCGTCCGTTCCCAGCAGCGCAATGCGATCGGTGGCGTACGACGGCGAAAGCGCCAGGGCCACCACGTTCGGGATCGCGCCCCAAAACGACAGACGGTTCCAGGTCTCGCCGCCATCGAACGACTTAAAGACACCGCCCTGCACCGCGCCGGCAAAGGCATTGCTGTCGCGGCTGTAGTCCGGCGACACCGCGACGGCCTGGATGTACGGACTGGTGAGCTGGGCGTTGGAGATCCGCCAACTCTGGCCGTCGTCGTCGGACAGGAAGACACCGGACATGGTGCCAATGAAAATGCGACGGCCCTCGGAATGCGAGGCCATCGCGATTGATGTCACCGTGCCGCCCTCTTGGCCGCCGACGCGCTGCCAGCGGTTGACGGCCGGGTCGATGGTTTCGACTTCAACCATGCGTTAGAGCCTCCGGACTCGCGGATTGACGAAATGGAGTACGCCGCCGGCGCCCCGGCGTTTCAACGCTCTCTCGAATGGGCGCCCACAGCATAAAGCCCACGATGGGGCAGTGCGCGACCATCGGGGCTATCCGTAGTGTACGTAGTAGTCATAGTCCGCAACAAACATTCCAGGCTATCCGGTCCCACCCGGAATGCGCAGTTCCTGGCCAGGGAAGATTGTGTCCGGGTCACTGATCCCGTTGGCGGCCATCAGATCGTTGATGTTCACGCCATAGGCGACAGCAATCTGGCTGAGCGTATCGCCCTGCTGCACGATGTATGGGCCCGGCGCATCCGTGCTTTCCTGAATCTCGGTGCCTTCCGGCAGCCGCAGCCGCTGGCCTTCCACCAAACTGTCCGGGTCGGAAATCTCGTTGAGCTCCACGATCACGCTGACGGGTACGTCGTAGAGCTGAGAGATTCGTGTCAGCGTCTCGCCGGGCCGCACGACATGCGTCGCCGGCGTCGGGGCCGGCGTGGGGGTTGGCGTGGGAATCGGCGTCGGGGTCGCGGTGGGCGTGGGCGACAGCTTCACAATCTCAACCCCGCTATGCGCGGCCTCCGGGGTAGCCGTTGGCGGGAAATCATCCCCATGCACGATCGGCGTCGGGAATCGTGCGCTACCCGCTTCCGACGCCGCGGCCCGATACCCGTCCTCCTGCCACGCCAGGATCCGCCAGGCGATCAGGACGGCGGCCAGCAACAGGGCCAGGCGCACGTAACGGACCCAATGCCGGTCCAGCGGCCGCAGCGCGTCCGGCCCCGTGACCTTGACCCAGCGCAACTCCGGTTCAATGGCCGGGCCCGCCTCGCCGTCGCTCACCATCCGAACGCCATGTACAGATCGTTCACGTTGGTGCCGGTCGGCCCCAGGCGCACCAGGTCGCCGCAGCACTGCAGATAGCTGTAGGAGTCGTTGTCATCCAGGGCGCCGGCGCAATCGCCGCCGGCCGCGCGCGCCCGCTCGATCGTCGTCCAGTCGATCAACCCGCCACAGGCGTCGGTGGGCCCGTCGGTCCCGTCCGTGGCCAGCGCAAACACCGCCGTATTGGGCTCGCCCGCCAGTTCCTGGGCGGCTGCCACGGCGAGTTCCTGGCTGCGGCCGCCGCGCCCCTGGCCGCGCACGGTCACCGTGGTCTCGCCACCGAAGATGGCGCATCCGGGTCGCTCGACGGGCCGTCCGCTTCGTGCAATGTCGACGGCGGCGCCGGCAACCAGCTTGGCGATTTCTCGCGCCTCGCCTTGCACGCGCGAGGTCAGGAACTGCGCATGAAGACCTGCTGCCTCCGCCGCCGCGACCGCGGCCAGCCCGGCGCGCGCGTTGTCCGCGATCACCAGGTTCGTTACCCGCTCGAATAGCGGATCGTCCGGTTTCGGCGTTTCGGGCAGCCCGCCGCGAGCGCCCAGTTCCAGGCGATCGCGGATAGACGCCGGCGCCGTGGCGCGCAGGCCAAACGCGTCCAACGCGGCCAAAGCATCGGCATACGTCGTCGGATCGGGCGACGTGGGCCCGGACGCAATCACGTCCATCGGGTTGCCCACCACGTCGCTGACGAGAAGACCGACAACTCGCGCCGGAGCCGCCACCGCCGCCAGCAGGCCACCGTGAAACTCCGACAGGTGCTTCCGAATGGCATTCATCTGGTTGATCGTGGCGCCCGAGCGCAGCAACTGGTCCGTCACGTCCTGAAGCTCGGACAGTGGGACGTCGTCCGGCGGGCACGGCGTGAGCGCCGATCCGCCCCCGGAGATCACACAGAGCACCAGGTCGCCTTCGTCGGCGTCGCCGGCCGTTTCCAGCAGGCGCCGGGTCGCCGCCTGCCCACGCGCGTCGGGCACGGGATGGCCCGCTTCGACAATCTCGACCTGCCCGGCCGGCGAGGCGTAGCCATCCTTGGTAATGACCAGACCGCCGGAAACACGATCGCCCAGGATGTCCACCAGGGCCGCGGCCATGCGCGGGCTGGCCTTGCCGGCGCCAAGCACGACCACGCGCCGGGCGTCGGCATTCGGCGCGTGGACCTGCCCGAACCGAATGCCGTCGCTGTCGAGCGATACGGTCTCCCGAACCGCCGTTGCGGGGTCCACGGCGGCAATAGCCGCCCGCCCGATCGCCATAATCGTGGCGCGCATCGCCTCAACCCGCACGTGCGACGGCTCCGTCCCGGTCAACATTGCATCCAGTGTAGGCAGCGCGTCAGTCTGATCGGGCGCAATAGGCCAGCCCGACGAGATCGGGACCGACGTGCGCGCCCATGACCGGCGTGAAGCCGGTGACGTACAGATCGTCCGGCGCCATTTCCCGCCGGATCCGCTCGGCCAGCCGGTGCGCCTCGTCAACCGCGGCCGCGTGGTGGACCGCCACACCCAGGTAGCTCGCGTCGCGGGACGCTCGCCGCACCTGATTCACCAGCGCGCGCAGCGCCCGCGCCCGAGACCCAACCGCAGCCCGAAACCGGATACGGCCATGTCGCATTCCAAATATCGGCGTCGACGGCAGCGCGTCCGCCACGCGAGCCACCACCCATGGCACCCGCCCCCCGCGCGCCAGGTAGTCCAGGGACCCCAGCAACGCGACGATGCCGCTGTCGTTCGCCGCCTGCAGCACCGTCCGCTCCACCGTGTCCAGGTCGGCCCCCGCACTGGCCGCGCGGGCGCCCAGCAGCACGGGAAATCCGTGCGCCATGGTTGCCGCGCCGGTCTGAATCACCCGCACGAATGGAGGACCGGTGAAGTCCCGCGCCGCCATCTCCGCCACCTCGGTCATCGCCGAGATACGACGCGGAATCGTGGCGCACACGACGTCCAGCCCGGCCTCACGCGCCTTCGCAAACTCGGCCGCATACGCCCTCGGCGACGTGGCGCTGGTCGTTGGCAGGTTGGGGTCCGTCGCCAGGCGTTTCCAGAACGCCTCGTTCGTTATGTCAACTCCGTCGCGAAGCTCCTCGCCATTCCACACCAGCACCGTCGGTACGATGGCAATGCCGTGCTCCTCGATTTCGTGTGGCGGTAAACAGGCGCTCGAGTCGGTAATCAGCCGGACGCGCCGCGCATCGTCACGGCCGGTCGCGGTCAAGCAGGAACCTCCGCCAGAGCAGCGTGGCCGTGGACACGTCGTCCGGCGCGTCTGACTTGCGGTAGCCGACCAGGCGGGCGGTGATCAGCAGCCCCAGCAGCGTCCAGCCCGTGAGACTCAGCGCCAGGGCCGCGCCCGTCAGGCTGAGCACGATGGCCGTGGCGAAAAAGCCGATCAGCGCCCCCGGCGCCGAGTCCTTGATGATCGCCTTCCCCAGCACCATGCCGGCGAACGCCAGCGCCATGTGCCACGACCCAAGGGCGGCCAGCGCGGCCCCGGCCGGCCCGATACCCCGGCCGCCGCGAAACCGCAGCGTGAACGGCCACACGTGCCCGGCCACCGCCACAACACCCGCCACCGCCGACACTTCGTAGGTGGCCAGACGCTGCGCGATGAAGATGGCCAGCACCGGCTTCAGGGCGTCGGCCAGCCCGGCGATCGCCCCGGGCACTTTGCCAATCCGCTCGATGGCCGCGGACCCGCTCACGCCGCCCGATCCCTCCGCCAGCAGATCGTGCCCGGCCAAACGCGCCGCCAGGTACGCAAACGGCAACGACCCGATGGAGTAGGCAAGCAGCAGCACGAGCAGTGTGCTCATTGGCCGTTCCGCCGCGCCGCCTCGCGAGTCCGACTCCGGCGCGGGCCAATGGTGTCGCGTGAGACCGAGTAGACGCTGGGAATCGTCTCGAGGCGCCGCATCAGCCGCGCCATCTGGGCCACGCTGCCCATGCCCACCGTGACACGCATGGTGGCCTGGCGCTGCCGGTTGGTATGCACGTTCGCCGACGTGATGTTCAAGCCCTCGTCGCGGATCACCCCGGTCACGTCGTGGGCCAGGCCCTCGCGGTCATCGGCCTGGACCAGGATCTGCACCGGCAGGAGCTGGCTCGTCTCGTCGATCCACCAGACGCGAACTCGAGCGCCGGGCAGCCCCGCACCCTGACGGCAGCGAGATCGATGAACCTCAATGCTCTGGTTCGCGGCAATTCCGCTGATCTTCATGCCCGGTCTCGGCTTGCAGCAGGCGCCCAGCCGGATCGGCAGGTCCAGGTCGGCGCCGACCAACTGCCCGCCCCACTCCACGTCAACCAGTCGCTCGGGCTCGCGCAGGTTCTTGACGTTGGCGCAACTGAGCCGGTGCACGCTGATCCCGTGACCGCGCGTAATGAACCCCACGATGTCGTCGCCTGGCAGCGGGCTGCAGCAGGAGGCAACGCGCGTGAGCAGGTTGCCGACCCCAAGAACGCGGACCAGGGGCTGGACCTCGCGATCGGTTGGTTCGTCCGCCGGCAGCCCCTCGTCGTCCGCCGCTTCCACTTCCTCGGTCAGCTTGAGCCGGTTGATGACTTGCGGAACCGTGGTCGCGCCGTAGCCCACGCCCGCCAGCAGGCTGTCCACGTCGCGATAGCCCAGGTCCGCGGCCACCGGCGCTAACCCATCGCCCGGCAACTGTGAAATCCGGCCCTGGCCCAGGCGCCGCAACTCCCGTTCCAGCAGTTCCTTGCCCGACTCGATGTTTTCGGCGCGCTGACGCCGCTTGAACCACTGCCGGATCTTGTCCCGCGCGTGCGCCGTGTGGACCAGCGACACCCAGTTGCGGCTGGGCCCCTGGCTGTTGCTGCTGGTCAGGATTTCCAGCACGTCGCCGTTCTGCAGCTGGTACTCCAGCGGCACCAGGCGGCCGTTCACCTTGGCGCCGATGCAGGTATGCCCGATGTCCGTGTGGATGCGGTAGGCGAAGTCCAACGGCGTGCTGCCGGCCGGGAAGTCCTTGATCTCGCCGCGCGGCGTGAACACAAAGACCGTGTCGCTGAAGAAGTCGGTCTTGACCGCGTCCACGAACGACCCGGCGGTCTCCTCGTCGGCCTGCCACGTCAGGATCTGCCGCACCCAGGCCAGCTTCTCCGAGAAGTCCTCCTCGCCGACGTGATCGTCCGCCTTGTAGCGCCAGTGCGCCGCCACGCCGAATTCGGCCGCCGCGTGCATCTCCTGGGTTCGAATCTGGATCTCGATCGGCCGCGCGTCCGGCCCCAGCACCGCCGTGTGCAGGGAGCGGTAACCGTTCTCCTTGGGCGCCGAGATGTAGTCGTCGAACTCGGCCGGAATGTGCCGCCAGGCCCCATGCACCACGCCCAGCGCCGAATAGCAGTCGTGCACGTCGTCCACGATCACCCGCACGGCCAGGATGTCGTAGACCTCCTCCAGCGGGACGTTCTTGCGCTGCGTCTTCTGCTCGATGCTGTAGACGTGCTTGATACGGCTCTGGATCAGCGCGTCCGTGCCGGCCGCGTCCAGCGCCTCGCGCAAACCGCCGGTCACCGCCTGCACCACGTCCTCGCGGGCCGCCCGTTCGGCCAGCAGCCAGCTGGCGATCTCGCGGTAGCGCTCGGGCTGCAGCAGCTTGAACGCGTGATCTTCCAGCCGCCAGCGCCACTCCTCGATACCCAGGCGACCCGCCAGCGGCGCAAAAATCTCCAGCGTGTCGCTGGCGTACCGCGCCCGCTTCTCGGGTCGATACACGTGCGCCGTCTGCAGGTTGTGCAGCCGGTCGGCCAGCTTGATCAGCACCACGCGAATGTCCCGCGCCATCGCCAGGAACACCTTGCGCAGGTTCTGCGCCTGGCGGTCGTCCATGCTCACGACCGTGATGTCGTCCAGCTTGGTCACGCCGTCGACGAGCTCGGCCACGCCGGAGCCGAACCTGGACCGAATCGTCCCGATGTCCACGTTCGTGTCTTCCACGCAGTCGTGCAGCAGCGCAGCCGCAACGGTGTCGGGATCCAGGTGCAGGTTCGTCAGCATCAGCGCCACGCTCATCGGATGCTGCACGAACGGCTCGCCGGTCAGGCGGCGCTGTCCCTCATGCGCGCGTTCGGCCAGCGCGGTGGCCTTGCGAATCAGTCGCGCGGCCGCCGGCGCGTCGTCGGGCGGCGTGTAAGACCGAACCGCCTCCAGCAGATCATCCAGCGTGGTCTCCGCCCGGCCCGCGCCGACCATGGGCGCCAGCGTGGCCGTGACCGATGAGGGCACTGCTCCTCCCCTATCCGCCGCTAGACCGGCCGTAGCCGGATGTCGTCCACCAGCATCTGCAACCGGGTCTCCCCGCCGAAGGTGCGCAGCCCCAGCCTGAACGCAACGTCCACGCAGCGCCCTGGGCCCAACGCGGCCTGCTGATCGCCGTGGCGGAACCAGATGGCTTCCACATTGCGCGCCAGTTCCTCGAACCGCAGGACCACGTGATCCTCGCCTACCAGCCGGGTGTTTTGGATACGTACATTCTCTACGACCAGGCACGGCTCTTCATGTTCCTGCCCCCACGGACCCAGCAACTCGAGCGCCCGGTACGTCTCCCAGGAGATCGTGCTCGGGTACACGCGGCCGTCCGCGCGCAGGCTCGGCCCGCTGAATTCGGGCAGGTCGAGGCTGGCGAGGGCCTGCGCCAGGCCGCGCCGCAAAGCCTCGACGTTCTGCGGCAGCACCGAAAAACCCGCCGCCCCGGCGTGCCCGCCCCAGTTCTCCAGCCAATCGCCCTGGCGCCTCAGCAAGTCGCGCAGGTTGAATCCGTCCGGCGCGCGCGCCGAGCCATGCACCAGCCCGTCGATCTCGGCGCCAATGAACGCCGGCGCCCCGAATTCCTCGCATAGTCGCGAGGCGGCCAGCCCGACGACTCCCGGCGCGAAACCCGGATCGGCCGCAAAGACCACCGGGCTGCCGTCCACCATCGCGCGCGCCGCGTCCATCACGTCCTCGGTCAGCCGGCGCCGCTCGGCGTTGAGCTCGTTCAACTCATCCGCGATCTCCGCGGCCCGCACCGGATGCCTGGCCTGTAGTAATTCCAGCGCGAGTTGCGGGCTCGCCAGCCGCCCGGCGGCGTTGAGCCGCGGCGCCAGTGCGAAAGCAATGTCGTCCGACCTGATCGTCTCCGGCTGGCGGCGAGCCGCCTCCGCCAGCGCCCGCAGCCCCGGCCGCGGCGAAGCGCGCATCCACTCCAGGCCTTCCATCACGTACGCCCGGTTTTCGTCGCGGATGGGCGCCACGTCGGCCACCGTGCCCAGCGCCACCAGGTCCAGGAAGCGCTCGGGATCGGGCAACTGCTCCGGAAACTCGTCCGCCAGCGCCTGCACCAGCTTGTAGGCCACGCCAACGCCGGACAGGCCGCCGAACGGATAGCCCGAACCTGGAGCATTGGGGTTGAGCAGCGCCGCGGCCTTAGCTGGGCGGGATTCGGTCGGATGGTGGTCGGTCACGATCACGTCCAGGCCGGAAGCGGCCGCGCGATCAATCTCCTCGTCCGCCGTCGCCCCGCAGTCGACGGTGATAACCAGCGTTGCGCGTTCCTGCGCCACCGCGTCGATCGCGCCGGCGTGGAGCCCATAACCCTCGGTCAGCCGCTCCGGGATGTACGGAAACGCGTCCAGCCCCAGCGCCTCGGTCGTCTCCAGCAGCATCGCGGTCGCGCTGACGCCGTCCACGTCGTAGTCGCCGTAGATGCACACCCGTTCGCGCTTGTGCATGGCCTGCGCGATCCGCGCCACCGCCAGATCCATCTCGTCCAGCAGGTACGGGTCGTGCGGCGGCAGCGGCCCCAGCACGAACTCCTGCAGCTTCTCGACCGAGTCGTGCCCGCGGTTATGCAGCACCTGCACCGCCAGCGGTGGCAACTCGTCAATCTCGGCAAACAACGCCGCGGGCGCGCGCGGCGCAATGTCCCACACCGCCCCCGTGAGACTGCGCCTGGGATCGTCGCGCGTGTCAGCCACACCGCCAGCCTAACCAGTCGCCCGCGCCCGGCGCGATAGGCTGCGGTCATCTGGCCCGCGCTGGGAGCGGCTGCATGAACCTCGCGATTATCGGCGCCGATAGCACCCATACCGAGAACTTCGCCGGCATCATCAACCGTGGACTGGCCGGACCCGGCCTGCGCGTCACAAGGCTCTGGGGCGCCAATCCCGAGCAGGCCCGCGCCAAGGCGCTCGAAACCGGCATTGATGAGGTGGTCGACGCGCCGGAGCAGGCCATGCAGGACGTGGACGCCGTGCTGGTGCTCAACCGCTGGGGTCCCGACCACTTCGCGCCCGCCATGCAGGCCGTCGATCGCGGGCTGCCCCTGTTCGTGGACAAGCCGCTCTGTGACGAACCGCGGGAGGCCGTCACGCTGGTTCGCGCCGCCGCCGCGGCCGGCGTGCCGCTGCTCTCGGCGTCAGCCGTGCGCTACGACCGCGCCGTGCGCCAGGTGCTCGACCGCTTGCCCGACCTCGGCCGCACCCGCTCGATCATGTTCACCCTGCCCCAGAACTGGCAGCTCTACGGCGTCCACGCCGTCGACGTGATGCACGCGGTGTTCGGCGTCGGCGCGATAGATGTGACATCCCTGCGCAGCGAGCTAAGCGACGTCGTGACGATCCGCTGGCCCGATGGTCAGGTCGGTATCGCCAACCAGGCGCGCGAGGCCTGGATGGGCATGCTCTGCGTCGCCCTCGGCGAATCCGGCTGGACCCACGCCGACATGCATCTGAGCGACACCATCGACGGCTTTCCCCGCATGTACCTGGAGGTCATCAAGCAGTTCCTGGCGATGCTCGAAACCGGTGAGCCGCCGATCAGCAATGAGGAAATGGTGGACGTCATTCGCGTGGTGGCCGCCGCCGACCGTTCGGCGACCTCGGGCGCCCGCTGCGTGCCGCTGAGCGAGATGCCCGCGCTCTAGCCCACCCAGCCGAACACGTACAGGCCGGCCCCCGCGCCGATCGCCGCGCCAACGGCGATGCCAATCACGATCGCCACCAGCAACCACATGCCGCTGCCGCCGGGCGCCGACGACTGGGGCGCGCGCGGCGCCTCCTCGCGCCGCAGCGATTCCGGACTCGTTGAGATCTGCTCGATAACCGGTTTCTGACTACTCACGGCTAGCGGACTCCCGCCGGTTCAACCCAACGCGCGGGCGCGAATACCGTAAAGCCAGGGAACGCTCCGCCCAGGAATCTGCACACCCATCGGCCCTTGTCAGGCATGCGCGAGGCTACCACCGGCCTGATTTCGCCCGGCCCGCCGCGGCGCTACCTGGAAAGCGCCCCGACGCTGTCCACCTCTCTCGCAAACGCCAGGGCCGCACGCTCCACCACGTCAGCTAGTCGACCAAGCGCCGCGCGACGGCTGCGCGTGTCCACGATCACGCCCCGGCCCCGCGGCAACGCCACAACTTGCCCGGGTGGCTCGCGGTTCAGGTTTGGCGGCAGCTCGAACACCACCGACTTACGCCCCGTCACGGCCCGTCCCAGCGCCCCGGCCGAAGCCGTTCCGCTGGAGTCCCAGAGACGCTCGGCGAGTTCGCCGCACGCCGCGCGCATGCTTCGTGCCAGCCGCGCCAGGTCGGGGGCGTCCCACAGGTGGTCGGCCTCCGTCGACCCCAGCCAGCGCTCGGCGCATCCGAATCCGAACTCCGCCTGCTCGAATGTCAGCAGCAGGCGCTCCAGCGTCTCCACGTCGCGCAGCCCCGCCCCGCCGCGAACAGCCTCGGTAGCCAGGCGCACGGCCTCGATCCCAAACCGAACGCCGTAGATTTCAATGTCGTCTCCGAGAGGCACGAACAGGATTCCCGCGAGGTCTGGCACCGGGATCCGAGCCGGTTTCACCTGTCGGCCACGCCGCACGGCGCCATAGAGGCACGTGATCGGTGGATGAGCCGGAAACGCGCCGCTCCAGCCGAGGCTCAGGTCAACGTCGCCCGGTTCCAACTGGTCCGGGCCCACGGCCTGGGCCACGCCGTCGGAATCCACCGACTCGATCACTCCAAACCGCCCGCCGCTAAAGACCGGCGCAAGCACCAGCCGTCCGGCGGCCGTGTGCTTCCGCAGTGCGGCAACGGCGCTTTCAGGGTCGTCCTCGCCTCCGATCTCCAGCCTGACCCGAGTCAGGTCGGCGGCACGAAACAGCGTGGACATCATTCGCGCGTACCGCATCGTCTCCACATCGGCCGTCTCGCTCCACGGCACCCAGAACGCCTCGCCCGAGCGCG
>DAOUJT010000124.1:0-8374 GCA_034422315.1 Chloroflexota bacterium
TCGCGCAGGATGGGGGTCACGAACTGGAGGGCGAAGTAGCCGTAGACAACGGTGGGAATGCCCGCCAGAACCTCAAGGACCGGCTTGACGATGCTGCGGAGGCGGGCGGGGGCGAATTCGCTGAGGAAGATGGCGGTGAGTAAGCCGATCGGCACGGCCACGACGATGGCGACCAGCGCCACGACGATGGTTCCGTTGACGAGCGGGAGGACCCCAAAGCTCTTGGAGGCGAAGAGGGGGGTCCAGCGGGTTCCGGTGAGGAAGTCCACGATTGGGACTTCGCCGAAGAACTGGATGGTCTCGCCCAGGAGGGTGATGACGATCCCGGTGGTGGTCAGGATGGAAATGACCGCGCAGAGGAACAGCACGGCGTGGACGCTGCGCTCGACGAGCTTGCGTCGGAGCGAGTCTCGGCGAGAACTCGCGAACTCGAATCCGTCGGGTTGGTGGGCCGCCGCGTCAGCCGTGGGCTGAGCGCGCGGCGCTGACCTCCAGTTATTCAAAGCGCCTCCCTGACGAATGCCGCTGAGTCTGGCCAGCGGTGGTCGGCTTTGCAGCCGACCACCACTGGGATGTGCGGCGTGTGTCCTGAATCGGCGTGGCACCGATTCGCGACATACGCGCGCGGCGTTCGTTCGGGATACTACGCGCCCGCCTTCCAGGCTTCCAACACGGAGTTGGGGCTGGCGTTGACGCCTTCGAGGGCGGTGACGGTACCGGTCTTGCGGGAGGCGAAACGCTCGAGCGCGATGTCGTACATCTCGGCCGGCATCGGCACGTAGCCGATCTGGCCGACCAGGTTCGGGGCGTTCTTGAGGTAGAACTCCACAAAGGTCTGCACCTCGGGCCGCTCGGCGGCGACGGTGCTGACGTAGATGAAGATGACGCGCGACAGCGGCGAGTACTTGCCGGTAAGGATGTTCTCGGTGGTGGGGAAGATCGGGCCGTCGCCGCCGTCAATCTGCAGGGCCTTGAGGATGTCGGCGTTCTGCTCGTAGTAGGCCAGGCCGAAGAAACCGACCGCACCGGCGTCGCCGGATACACCCTGGACCAGGACGTTGTCGTCCTCACTGGGCGTGAAGTCGCCACGGCTGGCGCCTTCCTCACCGTTGATGGCCTTGGTGAAGTAGTCGTAGGTGCCGGAGTCGGTGCCGGGGCCATAGAGCAGGAGCGGCTGGTCCGGCAAGCCCTGGCGGACGTCGGACCAGTTCATGACCTGGCCCTCGGCTTCGGGCGCCCACATGGTCTTGAGCTCTTCCGCGGTGATGCTGTCGCCGATCCAGTCGTTCTGCTTGTTTACGACGACGGCGATGCCGTCAATCGCCACCGGCAGCTCGATGTAGCCAATGCCGTTCTCGTCGCAGAGTTCCTGCTCGGAGGACTTAATGAAGCGGGAGGCGTCGGATACGTCGGTTTCCTCAGCGCAGAACTTCTTGAAGCCGCCGCCGGTGCCGGAGATGCCGACCGGAACGCGGACGTCGCCGAACTGCTTCTGGAACTCCTCAGCGACGGCCTGGCTGATGGGACCGACCGTGCTGGAGCCGTCGATCAGGATGGTGCCGGAGATCGGACCGGCGGGCGGGGAGACCTCGACGATGACTTCCCTGGTGACAACCTTCTCGACGACCTTTTCGACCGGGACTTCCTTTTCGACGATCTTCTCGACCTCGACCGTCTGCGTTACGACCTTCTCGACAACCTGCGTTTCCCCGCAGGCGGCCAAGACGGCGGCGCCAGTGGCCGCCAGGGATCCGAATCCGGCTGCGCGAAGGACGCGCCGTCGGCTGATTGCACTCACGAAATGGCCTGCCTCTCCAAAAAGGACGATGCGGTCAGATTCGACCGAGGAAACGTTAGGGGGTGTGCTTCAACGGGCGGGACAGGTGGTTAAACGGGCGTTTAGCGTTGACTTAGCGGTCTGTGAATGCGACCGGCGGCTGTTTGGATTGGTCTCAAAGAGAATGGCCGCCGCGTGCGGGGCACGCGACGGCCAAAGAGGGGTGGGGAGGGTGTGGATCGGGGTGGCGCTATATCCCGATGAGCCCACAACCCGTCTGGCTGTCGAGGTTGGGGTGACGGCAGGAGCGACCGGGATGACGGTTGACGCAAGCGGCATGAGCGAGGCGTTGGGCGCTGGCTGGCGGCTTCACGTCTGGGCGTTTCCCGCGGCTCCGGCTGACGTAAGGAACTCTAGGGGAACGGTCTGAGCGGACGGTTAGCCGGGGCGAACGCTGGTTGAACGAATGCTTAAGCTTTCGCTTCGGCCGGCCGGGGAGCGGGTTCCCGGAGGGGAAGGGCGACGCTGAAGGTTGAGCCGCGACCGAGGCCGGGCGATCTGGCCCAGATGCGGCCGCCGTGCTGGCGAACGGTGTGGCGGGCGATTGAAAGGCCGAGGCCGGCGCCGGCACCGGTGCGGGAGGGGTCGGCCTTGTAGAAGCGTTCGAAGACGCGGTCGAGCTCGTCGAGGGCCAGACCCGAGCCGGTGTCGGAGACGCTGATGATTGCTTCGCCGTCCGTGCGATGGGTGGAAACGCGAATGGAGCCGGAGGGCGGAGTGAACTTGATGGCGTTGTGGACGAGGCTCATGACGACGCGGGCGGTGCGGTCGGGGTCGGCGTGGACGGGGAGCGGCTCGGCATCGGTGTCTAACTCCAGCGTGACCTCGTGCCGGTCGGCCTGGGCACGGAGACGGTCGGCGGCGGGGGCGACGACCTGATTGAGGTCCACCGTGGCCAGGTCGAGATCGGCCATGCCGGACTCGATGCGGGCGAGGTCCAGCAGTTCGGCGATCATATGGCTCATGCGCTCGACTTCGACCTCGATGCCGTGGAGGAATTCGGCGCGGCTGGCGGGGTCGGCGGCGGCGCCGTCCTGCAGGGTTTCGACGAGGGCTCGAAGGGCGGTGAGGGGGGTACGCAGCTCGTGGGAGACGTTGGCGACGAAGTCGCGGCGGACGGTTTCGGTCTGGCGGAGGTCGGTGAGGTCGCGGAGGAGCACCAGGCGTTGCCGCAGGCCGGGGACGCCGAGGGGGACGGCGATGGCGTGGACTTCGCGTTCGGTGGCGCCGACGGTCAGCAGTCGAGCGGTGGGGTGATCGCTGGAGGCGGGGGCGCGGATGAACTCGACGAGGTCGTTGTCGCGCAGGGCGTCGGCGAGGGAGGCGTGGCCTTCCATGCGGGCACGAACATCCAGCAAGTCGGCGGCGGCCTGGTTGACAAGGCTGACGGTGGTGTCGGCCTCGACGATGACGACGCCGTCGGTCATGGATGCCAGGACGGTTTCGAGGCGGGCGTGGTCGTGTTCGAGGGCGCGGGACTCGGCCTGGAGGGCGTCGGTGGTGTCGGAAATGGCGCGGGACAGGTCGTTGACTTCGGGGCCGCCTGTGCGGGGAAAGGGCTCAGGACCTTCGGGGGACAGGAAGCTCTCGGTGGATCGCCGGACCTGGCGGAGGGCGCGGACTTCTCGGTTCATCAGGGAGGCGGTGAGGGCCGCGGCAAAGGCTCCGCCGACCAGGGCGGCGAGGATCAGGGTTCCGGCCAGGCCCGGGGTCCCGTCGGGCGATGCCTGGATGGCCAGCACGACTCCGACGATCAGGACGGTGGCAAGTACGCCGGCCACCGCTCCGAGGGCGGCGCGGGCGCGCAGGCCGCCGGAGGGACGCATCAGCCGACGAACCGGTAGCCGACGCCGCGGACGGTTTCGATTCGGGTGGGGTTGGAGGGGTCGTCTTCGATCTTGCGGCGGATGCCGCGGACATGGACTGGCACGGTGCGGGTGTCGCGGGTGAAGGGGTCGCCCCAGACGTGTTCGAGCAGTTGTTCGGCGGAGTAGACGCGTTCGCGGTTGCGCATGAGGAATTCGAGGAGGTCGAATTCCCTGGGTTTTAGGCGGATGGGCTGGTCGCGCAATGTGACCTGCCGGGTGGCGCGGGAGAGGGTGAGTTCGCCGGCCTGGATGGAGTCGCGGGACGGGGCGTCGGCGTGGCGGATTTCTTCCTGGAGCAGCTCGCGGCGGCGGAGCATGGCCTTGACGCGGGCGATGAGTTCGCGCATGGAGAAGGGCTTGGTCATGTAGTCGTCAGCGCCGATTTCGAGGCCGACGACGCGGTCGATTTCGTCGTCGCGGGCGGTGAGCATGAGGACGGGGACGGCGCTGGTGCGGCGGATCTGGCGGCAGACGTCGAAGCCGTCCATGCCGGGGAGCATGAGGTCGAGCACCAGGAGGTCGGGCTGGTTGGCGAGGGCGAGTTCGAGACCGCGCTCGCCGTCGGCGGCGGTTTCGACCTGGTAGCCCTGGCGGCGCAGGTTGTAGGCGATGGTGCGGGCGAGGCTTTCCTCGTCCTCGACGACCAGGACCCGGGCCACTGTTTTTCTCCGCGCGCGCCCGACGCTCGGGCGGGCTGCTTCCGGCTGTCAACTATACGGAGGAGCGCGGCGGGCTGGCGCGGTGGCGCGCGTAGTGTTCAACGCACGTTAATCCAGGCGTGGAATGCGTGAATGAAAGAAGGGCTGGAGGCGGCGGGCGTGGGGAGTTGCGATACTGCGCGGGTTCGCCTCACCGAGGGCTGCGCGTGGCACTTGCCAATGCCGATATCCGGCTGAGCCGCTTCAATCCGCTGCCGCGAATCCTGGCGTTTGACGACTTTGACGACGGGTTGCACGGCTGGTGCGAGCTGGTTGGGAATCACAACGGCGACCTGAACGAGCTGCAGCCGGTGTTCAGGGACATGCGGCCGGCGCAATTGAGCACCTGTACGTTTTTTGACCTGGGGACGCACGGGGCGGTGGACGGCACCTATTCGATGAAGCTGGCGACGCGTCCGCGCAAGTTTCACCAGGCGGTGGCGATTAAGCGGCTGACGTCGGCGGCTGACGGGCTGGTGCAGTTCGAGGCGTGGTTTACGTATAAGGCGGAGCAGACGTTTGGGGGCGACGATCCGGGGGCGCGGGCGTGGGACGGGAACTATCACCCATCCGAGGCGCACTTCGGGTCGTTCACGCTGTGGAACGACATCTGCGAGGGCACTGAGCCACGGGATCGCTACCACGCGGCACTGCGCTACGAGAACACGAACGAAGAGGGCGAGTTCACGCAGCGGTGGCTGTACAAGACGGGGTTGCACCCGACGACGCGGATGCTGCGGGAAGGGTTCGACTCGAACCAGAACGACGTGCACGTGGCGAAGCCGGACATGTGGGCGCCGATACCGGGGGGCGACCAGCAGCTGTGCTTCAACGAGGTCCCGACGAAGGTGAACTGGCACTACCTGCGCTGGCTGTTCGACCTGTCGACGCGGCGGAACACGGAGTTGCAGGTAAATGACCTGACGATGGATCTGCGGGAGATTCCGGTGCTGCGGTTCGAGGAGGGGTATTGGGGGATCAACCGGTTGCTGAACCTGTGCATGGACGTTCGTACGACGAGCAACGTGCGGAATTTCCTTTACCTGGACTCCGTCGTGATCTCGGCGGACTGGTAGGCGGCGATGCGGCATTCATTCACGGCGGTTATCGAGAAGAACGCGACGTTTCATGAGGACTTTGAGACGGAGCCGTACGAGTGCGCGTGGGCTAGCGAGGCGCGGTGGTTTATTCACGTGGCGGAGCTGGAGGGCGATTGGGCCGGGCTGAGCGCCAGGGTGCAGGTATCGCCGGATGGGTTGTTCTGGTGCGATGAGGGGTCGGCGTTCGATCCGATGTCGGAACCGGGGATGTACTCGCTGGCGGTGCGGGACTTTGGCGGGTGGCTGCGGTTGGATTGCAGGCTGAATGGAGAGGACGCCAGGGTGAGGTTGATGATTTACCTGGTGTTGAAGGAATAGCGGGGAGCGTCCGATGAAGGCCGTCGTTTATGACGAGGTTGGCGGTCCAGAGGTTTTGCATCTAGCGGACGTGCCGACGCCGGAGCCGGGCGAGGGCGAGGTGCTGGTGCGGGTGTTGGCGGTGGCGGTGGATTTCATCCAGTTGCACATCCGGCATGGGGGCAGCGGACGAATAGGGTCGCCGAAGGAGCCGGCGTATGGGCTGCCGCCGCTGCCGCGGATTCCGGGTGGGACGGCCTGCGTGGAGGTCGTGGAGTGCGGCGCGGACGTGGACGACGTGGCGGTCGGGGAACGGCACCTGACGGGAGGGTTGCGGCCGGGTTCGTACGTGGAGTACGGGGTGGTTTCGGCCAGCAGTCTTTCGCTGGGGACCCGGGACGCGCCCGGACCTACGGCGATGCCCGCCAACTTCAGTCCGGTGGAGGCGGCGGCGTTCGATTACGCGCCGGTGGCGTATCACACGCTGCGGGTGGCAGGTGGGCTGTCATCTGGCGAAACCGTGCTGATTCACTCGGCGGCGGGCGGGACCGGGGTGCTGGCGGTGCAACTGGCGAAGCACTTTGGGGCGACGGTTATCGGGGTGGCGAGCAGCGACGCGAAGCTGGACCTGGTGCGGTCGCTGGGCGCCGATTACACGATCAACTCACTTGAGGCCGACGTGATCGAGGAGACGCTGCGACTGACCGACGGTGAAGGCGTGAACGTGGTCTGGGATCCGGTCGGCGGCGACGTGTTTGAGCAGAGTCCGCGGGCGATGGCCGAGGGCGGGCGGCTGGTGAGCCTGGGGTCGAACTCGTTTACGGGGACGGGCACGGTGGAATTCTGGTCGTTCTGGGTGAAGAACCTGCGGCTGATCGGGTGGGGCGGGCGGAGCAACGCGGATGCGCATGCGCCAGAGATCATGCGGGAACTGATTGAGCTGGCCGAGGCGGGGCAGTTGCGGCCGGTGGTGGGTGGGACGTATCCGTTTGGGGAAGCGGCGGCGGCGCATGGGGCGATTGAGGCGAGGAAGCCGATTGGGAAGGTTGTGCTGGTTCCCTAGCGTTTCGGCTCTGCGATGCTCCGAAGGCGGCCGTCTTCTCTCCGCCACCTCGGTCGCAATGGCACTGTAGCTGGATGATGCCCGAGAGTTCTTCGGCCGATTCCGCTGACCTCACGGAGATGGTGTTCAGAGAACTCTATTAGCGTGTTTGGTTCAGATCCGATCGATTAGTTATTCGCCGGATAAAACGACCGCTGTTTGGGAAGCGCTTCCAACTCTAGGGGATATCGCCGGTCAATTGGTTTCCCGAGAAACTGAACCATTCGAGATTGACTAGGGCACCGAGTTCAGCCGGGATCGGTCCCTTCAGATAATTGTCCGTCAGATCGAGCGAATTAAGGTTGCCGAGCTTCCCTAACGCTGGCGGAATCACGCCGGTTAACCGGTTATCCCTCAGACTCAGCCATTCCAGGCTTGCCATCGCTCCCAAGTCTGGTGGAATCGACTCAGTCAACTGGTTGCCCCCTAGGTCGAGCGTCTCTAAGTTGGCGAGCGCACCCAACTCCGGAGGGATGGCTCCGGTTAGCTGATTGTCGTCCAGCGACAGGTACTCGAGACGGGCAAGGCTGCCGAGCTGCCTCGGAATCTCACCGGTCAATTGGTTAGCGCTGAGATCTAGCACTCTAAGTTTGGTAAAGACGCCTAATTCAGAGGGAATCCCGCCCGTCAACTGGTTAGCCTTTAAGTCCAAGTAGTCCAGATTGCTGAGTTTGCTCAGCTGCTCAGGAATCTTGCCGGTCAACCGGTTGCCTTCAAGGTCCAGCGTGGTGAGGTTCGAGAGCGAGCCGAGATCCGCTGGGATTTCACCAGTCAACTCGTTATCCGCCAGTGATATCCACTCAACGTCGCTCATCGTAGCCAGTTCAGGTGGAATAGCACCCGTCAGCTTATTTCCTTCGAGATCCAATTCGGTGAGACTAGAGAGCGTGCCGAGCCACGGGGGAATCCCGCCTTCCAGCTGGTTTCGGCCGAGATACAGTCCTTCAACATTGGTTAGCGCACTGAGCTCAGAAGGGATCCTGCCAGTCAAGCGATTTCGTCCGAGGGACAGGAATCTGAGGCTGGAAAGCCTGTGCAATTCCGAGGGAATCTCGCCATTGAGATAGTTGTGCTCTAAATCCAACTCCTCCAGCCCTCTCAACGTGCCCAACCACGGAGGAATCTCACCGGTTAGCTGATTGTGATTGAGGAATAGACCATACAGATTGGAGAGGGATCTCAGCTCGGACGGAATCGTGCCAGTCAACCGATTGTGTCCGAGGGAGAGCCATCGCAGATTTGTGAGGGCGCCTAACTCCGTCGGGATTTCTCCCCACAGTTCGTTGCTCCACAGGGACATCCACTCCAAGCGGGTCAGGTGACCCAGTCCTACTGGGATAGGACCCGTCAACCGGTTGAAGCGAAGGTCAAGGGTTTCCAGATTGGCCAGCGAGCCGAGTTCAGGCGGGATGAAGCCAATCAGCCTGTTCTCCGCGAGTGTGAGTTCCGCTAACTGGACGAGTCCGCCGAGT
>DAOUJT010000125.1:0-6564 GCA_034422315.1 Chloroflexota bacterium
CCTCCGGCGTGTCTACGAATCTCCGTCTCGATTTCGGCTTTGATGCGGTCATGTTGCGATGCAGCCAACCGGCGAGCGGCCGCTGACTCATCGTTATCTCGTGGAGCATAGACAGCCAGCCAGCGCTCCTGCAAGGCTCCCTCCACCGTGTTGAAGATCGTCGACGACTCTGAAAATGCGCTCCCACTGTTCCCATCGTGAATCTGAATATCAGCCTCGCTTGACCTTGGCGACCATCCCACTGCGTATTCATGCAGAATGACGCACTCGGCTTGGCAGCCCAAGATATCCGCCACTTCATCTTCGATTCTCTTCTTTGCTCCTGGCGTTACACCTTCCACCCAAGCCCGAAGTGAATCTGACGAAAGGTCGTTGACACGAATCGTGAAGACTTCCTTGAGAAGTCGCCGATCAGACAGCCTTGCGAATAGCTTTGCGAACCAAGTCCCCGACCAGCTCGGGCTCCTCGCCTCAGACACGATCCGCAGGTCATCGCAGGATAAGTAATTTTCCAAATAGGCGTCATCATCAGCGTACAGAAATGCATCCCTGAGAAACGAAATATGGTCGACTTCAGTTCCGAGCTGCAATGCACGTAGAATCATTGCATCGGAGATTCTGCGAACCCTGTGGCTATAGACCTGTGAGTTCATATAGTACTTGGCCAATACGAACTGTTCCAGCGCCTCGATGCCCCCACGTGTGAAGGCCATATAGGTGTCATAGTCGTCGTTGATGGCGCAAAGTGTGTTGTGCAGTCTATCGATGTCGTAGGCACCGTACTCCACACCGCAGGCCGCGCTGTCACGAAGGAGATAGTCCTGCTTGTCAGCATCGGCGGGGCCTGTGATTATCTGCGTCAATATCGTAGTCTCTGCTGACCTATTCAGGATCGCAATGATCTTTTCGGCGTCAGCTGGTGAAATGTGGCGTCCGATTTGTTGATCAGAGCTGATGATTCGATGACCTATCACTTCGTGAATTGGCAGGCTTGACCCTGACGGCGTGCCGGTGTTGAGAACTTCAAGCACCTCTTCGGAAATGTGTGAAAAAGGTCCATGCCCTACGTCGTGGAGCAGGGCTGCATGTCGGACGAGCTTTTGGGCATCAGGGTCAAGGCCGAGTTTCCGAGCCATTCGGCCTGCCACATGTGCCACACCGAGCGAGTGTTCAAAGCGTGTATGGGTAGCGCCTGGGTACACCAACGATGCGAGTGCGAGCTGCCGGATTCCTCGAAGCCGCTGGAATACCGGCGTGTCGACCAGATCCCATTCCTCCTTTGCCAACTCGATGAACCCATGCACGGGATCTCTGACCTCGCGAGTCGGCAAGTCTTCGCACCGTATTCGTCGTTCGCATTCCGTAAGGTATCACCTTCCGGCATGGAGAGAATCAACCGCCTGAGTCTGGACTGACTGAATCTTTGAGGTCGTGGAGCGATCGGGTTGGCAGATTGCGGCAAAGCGTGATGGTTGCCGCTGGGTCCCCCTTCGGCAGGCTCAGGGCAGGCTCTCGGGGGACGCCGGGATGGCGGAGGGGGCTGCTTCGGAGGGTTGGGCGCCTTATCCGGGGGGGCGACACGGACCGGTGGGTACACCGGTACGGCCCTTCGACAAGCTCAGGACAGGCTCACGACGAACGGTTGATAGGACGGGCGTGGAGCGGAAGAGGGCGCCCACAAGGGGCACCCTACGGGATCGGGACCGGATTGGGCACCCACAAGGGGTGCCCCTACGGGGTGACCGGGAGGTCGCCTGGCGGCGGGTTTTCCGGGTCGAGTGCCCAGAGCCGCGGGTTGTAGAGGATGTATTCGCGAATCTTGAGCAGGGATTCGTCGCTGCGCACGACGTGTTCGTAGTAGTTGCGTTGCCATAGCCGGCCGGGGAATTGCGGCCAGTTTCTTGCCCTTACACCTCGGATGTATTGGACGGTGGTCAAGGATTTGTAGGCGCCGATGACGTCGCCCAACGCGATGCGTGGTGCGGCACGGGGGGCTCCCGTGGATTCGGCGGGTGTTTCCGGAGCATCGTGCCCGTGGGTACCCACAAGGGGTACCCCTACGCGGGATCGGGCCTCGTCCGGGGGATCGAGGTCCTGGGCACCCACAAGGGGCGCCCCTACGCGGGATCGTGCCCCTTTCGGGGGCTGGGTTGGCGGCGGTGGGTTGATGAGGATGATTGCGTGGACGTGGTTTGGCATGACGACGAATTGGTCCAGCTCGATTGTCGCGAATCGCCGGGGAAGTTCACGCCAGGCCCGATGGACCATCCGTCCGGGCTCGTTCAGGTGCATCTCTTCGTCGATCACGTCGCCAAAGAGACGCAGGTGTTTCTGCACGGCGATGGACACGAAGTAGGCGCCGACCTGTGCATAGTCGTATGACCGCAGCCGAAGGGACCTGCGGCCACGGGATGGCGGCCTAGGTTCGCAGTTCAGGAGGTTCGCCAGGGGTCACGTTGATATCGCCTATCGTGCCGGAGCGACGGCCATATCGGATTCCCAGGTGTAGGTGACGCGGGGGCGGAAGAGGGTACCCACAAGGGGTACCCGTACGCGGGGGACGGGTAGCGGTGGGGGAGTGGAAGAGGGTACCCACAAGGGGCACCCCTACGAAGTGGAGGGAACCGGGGTGGTGCGGTGGCGGAGTTCGTGGAGGAGGTCGAGGAGGGCGTCCTGGCGGCCGGCGGTGTCGCGTTCGTAGGCGTAGCGGATGACGAGTTCCATGGCCCAGCGTTCGCCGGCGAGGGCGCGCTCGATGACGGTCTGACATAGCTCCTCGTACCGGGCGTCGGCCAGGGCGGTGAGGCGGTTGGCGAAGGTGGTGGCAGGCGTGGGCTGAGGGGTGGTCATGGGTGCACCTTTGGGCATTGGGGCGGCCTGGAGCAGTGGGCGACAAGCCGCCGCAGGAGGGTGGACGGCGCGGATTGCGCCGGGTTGGGGGGACTGGTGGGTGGGGTTCCGTTTCCAGGCGATTCCGAGGTCTTAGGGGTTGCGCCGGGCTTGACAAAACGGGGTGGGGTGACCGGGAGTGCTGTGGCGTTGGCGAGCCGTCGGTCCTGGATCCGGCGGGCCAGTTGCTGGATGAGGCGGCGTACGCGGCGTTGGGTTGGCTCTGGAGACGTTTGCGTAGCCTGGGCTTGGTTGCCCGGAAGATCTCTCATCGCAACTCTCTCCCAGCGGGAGGCCTTTGCGTACCCCGGATTTGGTTGCCCGGAAGACCCCTCACCCCAACCCTCTCCCCGAGGAGAGGGAGAAAGAGCGGCCGGACCTTTGAGAGCGTGGGGCGCATTGCCGGAGTCTTTTCGGGGGTGGTGGGTGGCTCAGGTGTGGACATTGGTGGCCTCCTGGGTGGGTGAGGGCTGCAATCCGGCCTGGCCAAGGGCTTCGCGGGCGATGGCGGAGCGGATTTCGGGGGTATCGATGAGTTCGTCGAGGAGGATCTCGTCCTCGACGGCTTCGGCGTCTTCGATGCCGAGCTTTTCGCGCATGGCCCAGCGGCGGGAGGCGAGGCGGGCGCCGACGAGGCTGGCGGCCAGGGTTCCCTGGGCGACGTCATCGGCGGGACCGAGCGGATCGAGTCGCACGCGGACGGCGTGGTAACCGTCGATGTCGTTTGGCCCCAGTCCGATCCAGCCCTGGTCGTCCTCGGCCTCGAAGACGAAGACGGTTTCGCCGATGCGGGTCTCCACCAGCCGCCAGATCAACTGCACGATGCGTTCCAGCGCCTGCTCGGCGTGCCGGGCGACCTGTTGGAACGAGACGCGGGCGGTGTTGATGAGCTGGTTGAGCAGGTAGCCGCTGGTGTTGCCGTCGGGCGGGACGCCGAACAGCACGCTGGGGGCGCCGGCCTGGTCGATCATGGCGCGGGTTTGGGCGATCAGTTCGTCCAGGTCAGGCGGGGTGCCCTGCCACTGCAGGAAGGTGAGGTCCTCGCCCTGGAAGAGGGGCAGGATTTCGCCGGGGCGAAAGTCCAGCGCGCGCGGGCGGCCGTCGTTGCTGAGGCTGGGGTCGAGGGGCGAGAAGTTGGTGATCTTGGGGGTGGGGTAGGCGTAGAGGAACAGGGCGTTCTGCTTCATGGTGAGCAACTGATCCAGCAGCGGGATCAGGTATTCCATGGAGGCCAGCATGGAGACGCCGGCCTTGGCCGGATCGCGGCTGGGGGTCTGGTCGCCGTAGGCGTGGACGTAGGGAATGGCCCCGTAGCCGTGCCGGCCGCGGCGGACCAGGTGACCGTCCACCAGGTAGGCGAAGTATTCGTCGTCCCAGTACTCGACGACGCGGGCGGTAGCGCGCGGCGCGGCATTTGGCGCTTCCGGCTGCGCGCCGGGTGTGTCCATGGCCTGGGTGTCGCCGCCGGCCGGAACCAGGCGTCCGCTGCGCTTGTCGGTGATCAGGCCGTAGCGGCGTTGCACCAGGTGGCGCGGGCGCTCGGCGATCTCCAGGCAGGCTTCCAGGCCGTCTTCGCCTTCCAGCGGATAGAAGGTGGTGACGTCCACGTCCCGCCAGGCCAGCGGGAATCGGGCGGATTTCTTGAAGCGCTCGGCACGGCGCAGGAAGGTCTCCGCGGGCTCGTCGGTGTCGGCGGAGCGCCGCGGGTAACCGGCCCAGCGGTCCGGCGCGTAGAGCAGCTTCAGCACGCCGGCGCCGTCCGCCACCATGGCGTCGATCAACATGCCGAACACGTCGCGCGCAGCCTCGCTGTCCATGCGCCGCAGGGCCGCGTTGGTCCAGCGGGCGCGCAGGTCGGC
Source organism: Chloroflexota bacterium (assembly GCA_034422315.1). Taxonomy (GTDB): domain Bacteria; phylum Chloroflexota; class UBA11872; order UBA11872; family UBA11872; genus UBA11872. The sequence continues at coordinate 4,749 of DAOUJT010000125.1, forward strand.
GCCGGCGCGGGCGGCCTCGGTGGGTTCGGCCGGCGGCACGTGCACCAGCGGGCGGTTGGCGGTGAGGCTGCCGATGACCCGTTTCAGTTGCTCGCGCGCCAGCGGCGTGCGCACCTCGCGGGCGCTGGTTCGATAGGCCGGCGGAATGTCCACCGGCAGTTCCATGTGCCGCAGGCGGCGCAGGCGTTCGATACGGGCGTTGCGCTCGCCGAACTCGGCGAGCAGTTGTTCCTCAAGCTCACGCAAATACGCCTCGCTCGGCGGCGGGCGTTGCGCGTCTGACTCTGGCATAGGTCCCATTCCACGTCCGGTACAGCGGACTAGTGGGACATCGCTGGCAAGCTGGGGCGATTATACTCTATGCGAGTACGGATGGCAACTCAGGCGATTTTGCCGTGCTATCCCTCCTGGGAATGAGGGCTGCGACTTCCTATGACCACGAGCTTCCGGTGACCGAACCGGGGGTTCCCGCCCGCTCCCGGAATCGCGTATCGAGGGTCGTCGCGGATTCCGGTATGCCTTTAATGTGGCAACGACCGCCCGCAGGCGGTCGTTATCCCAGCCGCCGAAGAGACTGGGGGGGGCACGGAGCACGTGCCAAGTGCTCTCCGCAACTCCACTTTCTCACCAACCTGGGATGTCGTCAATACTCAAGTCGGGCCAGCCTGCTCCCTGCTAGCCTTGCGCACATCGGTCCAGTGCCGGGCTTCTTGAAAGAAGATGCGGAGCATGCCGCAGGTGACCGACCGCTGGACTTTCTCCGGCCCGCAGCCCAACGGCCTGCAGGCGGCTGACGACGGCCTCTGGGTCATCGACCAGGACGACTGCCACCTCTACAAGGTCGACTACGCCGACGGTTCAGTCCTGGCCCGGTATCCCACCGAGACCAACCACGCCAGCGGCGTCACCATTGGCGGCGGGCACCTCTGGGTCTCGTCCACCTTCGGATCCCGCATATTCAAGCTGAACGACGACGGGACGACCGTGGCCCACTACGACACCCCGGGCAAGGGCGTTGTGGCGTTCGTCGACCAGACCAACGCCCAGGTCACCGGCGCGCACGGCCTGCAGTGGGTGGACGATCGCCACATGTGGATGGCCGTGCCGCCGGCCCAGCAACTGTTCCTGGTCGACCCACGCGACATGTCGGTGCATCGCTCGATCCCCACGCCCAGCCACCGCCCTCACGGCGTGTTCGTCGCCGACGGCCACGTTTGGTGCTCCGACGTGGGACTGCGCCAGGTCCATAAGCTCGACCCGGCCACCGGTGCCACCAAGGCCGCGATCGACGTGCCCGACCCCGAAGTCCACGGCATGACCCTGCACAACGACCAAATCTGGTTCTGCTGCGCGGTAACTGGACGCGTCTGCACCGTTCCGCTGCCCGCGTAACCAATTCACCCCGGGCGGCCGAACGGTCGCTAAGGCAACTCCAGCCAGTCGCGACTGAAGCGCGCCCAGCGCAGGTGCTCGTACTCGCCCACGCTGCCGGCTTCGTAGAGACACCCCAGCGTGCCGTCGGGCAGCTCGCAAAGGTCCGAATACGCCGCCCGCCCCTCGTGCAGCACGCGTCCGCGCGACCAGGTCCGCCCATCGTCCGCACTCGATCGGACCCTCAGTCGCTCGCGCGCCCGGCTGGCCGCGTTGCTGAACACCAGCCGGTCGCCGCCCACGCCCAGCACGGCGGCCTGGCAGATCGGGTCGATCAGTTCGTCGTGCCAGCCAAAGGCGTCAAAGCTCTCGCCCTCGTCATGGCTCATCGCAAAGGCCCGCCGGTGTTCCCCCAGGTAGTTGCGTTCGTTCAGGTACACGCGGC
>DAOUJT010000126.1:0-3209 GCA_034422315.1 Chloroflexota bacterium
AACATCCCAATGACCCAGGCGTTGAGCTGCATCCCTCGGGACTCGGCGCCCCGGGAAGTCTGCTCATAGACCGCCAAGACCTCGGGTTCGTCAAAGAGCGCGGGCTTGATCCGGCTGTATCGCTCAGCCCGGGCGGGAAAGTACACGGCGCCCTGTTCCGAATAGAACTGCGAGCGTCGGCGATTCCGAGGCGAGAAGGTCGAGATTGCGTGGTAATTGGGGCAGAGTTCGATCGCGTCGAACCCGTGCGCCACCAGCCAGTCCAGGGCCGAGTCGACGCCTTCGTCGGCGAGGTCCCAGGGGTAGGCCCAAACGGAGAGTCGAGGGGGCACGGTAGGCTGACGCTGCTGCGAACGGCTCATCCTAGGCTATGGGTTGAGTTGCCGTCGCTCTGAAGGAAGACGCCGTAGTGAACGTACTGATGGTGGGGTCCGGCAGCATCGCGGGATTTCACTCCCGCGCCATTCGCGAGTTGGGCCACTCCCTCTACCACGTGGTCGGCCGCCGTGAGTCGCAGGTATCGGAGTTTGCCGCCGAAGCGGGCTATGAACGGCATGGCATCGACCTGGAACGCGGGCTGGACGATCCGGGCGTGGACGCCGTCGTCATCACGTCGCCCAGCGACTTTCACCGCGCACACGCCGAGGCGGCGCTTGAGCGCAAGCTGCCGACACTCCTGGAGATCCCGGTGGCCACATCGCTGGCCGACGCCATCGCCGTTGACGAGGCTGCCCGGGCCGCGGACACGCCGGTAATGGCTGCCCACACGCGACGCTTTCAGCCGGCCATGCTGCGGATGCGCGCCATGGTGGCGGATGGCTCACTCACAGTGCATCAGGCCGTGCAACGCTACGGCTTCATTCGCCGCCTCAACGTCAACTGGGTCGGCTACCAACGGAGTTGGACCGACAACCTGATCTGGCACCACGGCGGTCACGCCATGGACGCGTGGATGTGGGTGTTGGGTGTTACCGAAGTGGAGGTCTCCGCCAAGCTGGGCCCACCGCATCACCACCTCAAGATCCCGATGGACATCTCCATAGCTTTGAAGACTTCCAGTGGTGTCGTGGGCAGTATCTCCCTGTCCTACAACACCCACCAGCCGCTCGACGACGCGCTCTTCATTGGCGAAGAGGACACAATCGCCGCCAACTACGCGACGGGCACACTGGTCGGCAAGGACGGAGTGATCTTCGACGCGGACATGACCGAAGTCGTGCCGCATGACGTCATCACCGCCCAAGACCGCGAGTTTTTCGACGCGCTCGACGAGCAACGAGCACCTAGTCCCACCATCAGTGACGTTCTGCCGAGCCTGCGCGCCTTGCAGGTCGTCCAGGACGTCTACACCGCGGAGTACGGCGCATGAGCGAAGAACACGCACCCGACCGAGTCGTCTATCTCAACGGCGCATGGGTGCCCGAGCGCAACGCCGCGATATCGATCTTTGACTCGTCCCTCGTCTGGGGCGATGCGGTGTTCGAAACCACGCGAACATTCCTCCACGAGCCATTCCGCCTGGATGCACACCTGGAGCGGCTGGACGCGTCGCTGGGCGCCTCGGGAGTGCCCTGCGACCTTTCCATGGACGAACTCGCCGCCCTGACCGGCGAACTCATCGAGCGAAACCGAGCGGCCTACGATCCCGAAATCGACTTCTCGATCGTGCACCAGCTCTCTCCCGGGGTCTTGGGGCGATATCGAAGTTCAGTCGCGCACACGGGCCCCTCGGTATTGGTCTACACCTATCCCCTCGACGGCATGTTGGGCGAGTCGGCCTACCTTTACGACGAGGGCCTGAACGCCGTTGTGCCGCGGCAGCGCGCCATTCCTTCCCGGTTGCTTGATCCCAAGATCAAGAGCCGGTCGCGCCTGCACTACCAGGTGGCCAATCAGGAAATCGCCGCCCAGGCAGCCGACACGTTTGTGGTGCTGCAAGGAGAAGACGGCTTCATCACCGAGGGCACCGGTTCGAATTTCTTCATCGTGCGTAACGGCGAAGTGCTGACGTCCCGTGGCCACAGCGTGCTGCGCGGAGTCACCCGCGACACGACCCTGGTGCTCGCGAGTGAATTGGGGATCCCTGCACGCGAGGCCGACTTCGAGCCCTACGACGTGGCCACGGCCGACGAGGCCTTTTTCACGACCACGCCCTACTGCCTGATCCCTGCCACGCGCTTCAACGGGGCGCCAATTGGGGATGGCAAGGTCGGGGCGGTGTTTCGACGCCTGGCGGATGCGTTCAGCGAGGACGTGGGCGTGGACTTCATCGCCCAGGCCAAGCGCTACGCCGAACTGATTGCCTGAGGACTTCGACTCAGGCTATTGCGGTTCGGCTGGCAGACTGATAGGTCGGCGATTCAGAAGATCGCGCTGGACGACGCCGACGTCTGCGATTGCTCGTCGAGTCCCTCCAAGAGACCTCGCGCCCGGGCTGCCACGGTGTGATCCCAGGGCGTGATCCACTCCTCGTCAATCTCCATGCCCCAGCCCGGCGCGCTGTTCGGTCTGATGTAGCCGTTGTTGGGTACAGCCAAGCCTGGAATGGGCCACACCTCTCCGAGCGGAATACCTGGATCGCTGCCCATCCAGAACTCCGCCATCGGCGACTCCGGCATCGAAATCGCAAAGTGCTGTCCCCAGGGTGTGGCCACCGCCGCGTGCGGAATCGTGATAATCCCCGCCGCCTCACCAATGGTGTAGATCTTTAGCGCTTCCGACAGACCGCCGCACCACATCATGTCGGGCTGCAGCACGTCCACCGCACGGTGTTCCACGAGTTGCCGGAACGTCCAACGCCCGTGGTGGTCCTCGCCGGTCGCCAGCGGCACCCAGTTGATGGCCTTGCGTAGCTCGATGTGGCCTTCGAGGTCGGTCGGTATCAACGGCTCTTCCAGCCAGCGCAGGTTGTAGGGCCGCAGGCGCTCGGCCAGCCTGATGGTGAACTCCACGTTGAAGCTCATGACCGGGTTGTACATCAACTCGGCATTGGGCCCGACGGCTTCCCTGGCTTTCGCAATGTGCTCCTCGACGAGGTTGATTCCGTCGATGCCTTCGTCGTAATGCGCCGGATTCGAAACCTTGAAACACGTAAATCCAAGTTCCTGCGACCAGTCCAAATCGTCGGATGTGCAATAGACGAGTGCCCTCTCGCGGCATGGTCCGCCGATAAGGGAGTACACCGGTTGGCCGAGCAGCTTGCCCTTGAG
>DAOUJT010000127.1:0-3905 GCA_034422315.1 Chloroflexota bacterium
CCGGGAACAGGTCCAGCATCGCCGTGGCCAGCACGTGCGCGGCCGAGTGCCGCACCCGGTAAAGGCGGTCGTGCGTCTGATCAACGTTCATGGCAAGCGCTCCACGCAAGAAATGTGGGAATCGGTGTCGTCTGGGTTAGCCCGCGAACTATGCGCGGGTACGGCCCCCGCCGGCGCGCGGCAGGGGCTAGATAGTGGTGGTGCGTGCGGCGCGAGGCGTCTCGCAGCTTGCATGTCGCATGGTCGCTCGGGGAAAACCTATCACAGCCCCGGACCCATCCACTCGAACTCCAATTCGCCCACCACCACGGTGTCGCCCGCCACAGTGCCCGCCCGCTCCAGCCGTTCGGTCACCCCGCGGCGGTCGAATTGCCGCTGGAAGTAGTCCGCCGCATCCGGCGTATCGAAGTTCAGCTTGCGCGCCAGACCCTCCAGCCGCGCGTCACGCACCACGTAGGCGCCATCGGATCTGCGGAATAGCTGCGCCGGCTCGTCCACTGGCGTCGGTCGCAGCACGGCCGTTTCCTCCGGCTCCGGTCGTGGCGCCGGCGGCGCTTCCGCCAGCATCCCCACCGTTCGCCCCACCAGTTCGCGCAGCCCGACTCCGCTCGCCGCCGACACCGCCACGGCCTCGTAGCCCTCGGCCAGCACCAGTGCCTCGAAGTCCGGCCACTGCTCGCGCGCTTCCAGCAGGTCCATCTTGTTGAAGGCCACAATGCGCGGCCGCTCGAGCAGGTCGTCGCTGTAGGCCCCGAGTTCGGCGTCGATCGCCTGGAAAGCCTCGAACGGGTCGCCTTCCAGCCCGGATCCATCCACCACGTGCACCAGCACCCGCGCCCGCCGCACGTGACGCAGAAACGCGATTCCCAGCCCCGCGCCCCCGCTGGCCCCTTCGATGAGTCCCGGCAGGTCGGCAAACACGACACCCGAGTCGCCCGCCTGCACCACCCCCAGCACCGGCTCCAGCGTCGTAAACGGATAGGGCGCCACCTTTGGTCGCGCGGCACTCAGCGTCGCCAGCAGCGACGACTTCCCGGCATTCGGCGCCCCCACCAGCCCGATGTCCGCCAGCAACTCCAGTTCCAGCCGCACGTGCCGTTCCTGCCCGCTGCCCCCGCGCGTGGCCAGTTCCGGTGTCTGAAACCTCGCCGACTTGAAGTGCACGTTTCCCAGCCCGCCGCGTCCGCCCTCGGCAACCACCACGGACTGGCCTTCCTCCACCAGGTCCGCCAGCACCGCCCCGGTCCGGTCGTCGTAGGCCACCGTCCCGCACGGCACGTCCACCGTCACGCTGTCGCCGTTGGCCCCGTGCCGCTTCTTGCCCTCGCCTCTCCCGCCGTTGGCCGCGATGAACCGCCGCTTGTATCGAAACGCCGTCAACGCATGCAGATTCGCCCGCGCCCGCAACACCACGTCGCCTCCGCGCCCCCCGTCCCCGCCGTCCGGCCCACCCCGCGGCACATACTTCTCCCGCCGAAAATGCGACACCCCGTCCCCACCCGACCCGGCGCGGACGTAGATGGTCGCCTCATCAAAAAAGCCGCGTTCAGCCGCGCTGCCTGGCACGCGTTCCCTCCGATTCAGACCCCACGCCTAACCCAGCCGGCGCATCGCATCGGCGAAGGGCACGAACCAAAGCCGGTTTCACCCGGCGCGGACTGCCCACGCAACATGCACCGACTTAGCATGCCCACGGATTGTGCGGGAATTCGGTTACGCGGATCGGCGGCGGACGAGGCGGTGGGCGATGTCCTTGACGGGCTGGAAGCGGCGGTAGAGGCCAGCCAGCGTTAGAAGGACCATGATGACGTAGCCGGGCCAGCCGAAAACGAAGCCGGTGAGGCCGCGCATGAGTTCAACGGGGCCGTCGCCGGTGGCGCCGCTGGAGAGGGCCGCCACGAAAAAGAACGGCAAGAGCACGAGCGCCCCAATGACCATCTGACCCAACAGGCCGACAATGGGCAGGAATATGACGTAGAGGACGGCTTTGATGCGGCGCGCGACGCGGTCGACTTCGTAGTCCTCGACGCGACCCTCGCGACGGTCTGCATAGGGGTCGAAGCCACAATAGGGACAGGAGGGGGCGCGCGCGCCGAAGTGGCGGCCGCAGTTGGTGCAAGCGATGGTGCCCACGGTTGTCGTCTCCCGGCTGCGGCCGCCTGATTGTGGCGTGTTAGGGCCAATTGCCACAAATGCGGAATGCATGGCGGCTGGCGCTGCGTGACTGGTAGCTCATGAAGCCGGAGCATTGGGACGCTCAGCGGCAAACTCCTGGCGACATCTGCGGAGCTTGGCCTCAAGCGGCTGGGAGGGGTTTGAGGCGAACGCTGGGGAGGCGTTTGAGTTGCTGGTTGTGGGGGTCGATTTCGATGCCGACGGATTCGAGGGCGGTCACTCCGAGCAGGGGTTCGGCGTTCGCGTCGCCCATGACGATGGTGGCGCCGACGATCTCGCCCATGAATTCAATGTCGGCGGTTGTGATGTCCATCTTGATTTCGCTGCCGTCAGCCAGGCCATAGACGCGCCGACTCTTGGGCTTGAGACCGATGGCTTCGAGGCAGGACCTGGGTATCAGGCAGTCCGTGGCGCCGGTGTCGACCAGGAAGAGGCCTTGCCAGGTTCGATCTGGCTGGGCCGGGTTGCGAACCACGGCGGTGACGTACGTTGCGCCCATTTGCTCTGTCCTTCAGCCGCACGGCGGCTTCGAGACGCGCCCGGGAGATTGGAAAGGGACGCAGGCGCGTCCTTGCGCGACCCAGCGCCAGCGTCCGCCGCGCCGCTAAGCGGGCCTGTCCCAACGCGAGGGTATCCCATGCCACTGGTTCTCGCCGCTGTCCGGGCGGAGCGGGTGGTCGGTTAGTTGTGGTGGCGGAGGCCGCGGAGTTCGTGGCTGAGTTCGCGGGCCATGAGAACCTGGCCGGCTTCGGCGACGGGGAGGCCGTTGAAGAGGGCCTCATTAATGAGCTCGACGATGGGCATTTCGACGCCGAGGCGGCGGGCGAGGGCGAGGGCGCCGCGGGAGGTCTCCACGCCTTCGGCGACCATGACCATGCGTGACTGAATGTCGTCGAGCGTGCGGCCGGCGGCGAGTTCCTGGCCGACGTAGTGGTTGCGGGAATGTGGACTGGCGCAGGTGGCGATGAGGTCGCCCATGCCGGCAAGGCCGGCGAAGGTGAGGGCGTCGGCGCCGGCGGTGAGGCCCAGTCGGGTCATTTCGGCCAGACCGCGGGTCATAAGGGCGGCCTTGGCGTTGTCGCCGAAGCGCAGGCCGTCGGCCACACCAGCGCCGATGGCGATGACGTTCTTGATGGCGCCGGCGAGTTCGATGCCGATAACGTCGTCGCTGGCGTAGGTGCGAAAGGAGGGCGCGCTGAGCCGCTGCTGGACGGTGCGGGCTACGTCTGGCTTGCGGGCGGCAATGACAGCGGTGGCTGGTTCGCCGGCGGCGATTTCGCGGGCGAGGTTCGGTCCTGAGAGGACGGCGAGACGGTCCATGACCTGGTTGCCGGCCCATTCGGCAACGAACTCGCTGACGCGGCGCCCGGTGGTGGGGTCAAGGCCCTTGATGCCGCTGACGATGGCGGCGTGGGGTTCGATGAGGTGGCCGATGAGATCCCAGTTTTCGCGAAGGCTGCGCATGGGGACGGTGATGAGGACGAGGTCGGCACCGTGGAGCACGGCGGCGGGGTCGTCGCTGACGCGCACGGTGTCCGGGAGAGTGACGCCGGGGAGGAAGCGGACGTTTTCGCGGCGGGCGGCGATGTCGTGGGCTTCGTGGGCCTCGTGGACCCAGAGGGCGCAACTGCCGTGGGCTTCGGCGACGAGGATGGCCAGGGTGGTGCCCCAGCTGCCCGAGCCGATGACGGCGGTTTTGTTCACGTAGAGATTCTCGTGGAGTGCCGGGG
>DAOUJT010000128.1:0-2311 GCA_034422315.1 Chloroflexota bacterium
CGGCGCCAGCGCTTCCTGGTAGGCCAATTGGGCCTCGTAGTAGATGACGCCCGCTCGCTCTTTCACCTCGGCGCTGGCGTTGTTGCCCGTACGCACAGTGTCCAGGTGCGTCAAGCGCGCCTGTTCGAGAGTGATCTCGGCATCACGGACGTCGTCAGGCGTCGGCTTGACCCTCAAGTCCATCAATTCCACCCTGGCCGAGATGACGGTCGCTTCGGCGGTAGCCAACTTGGCCTCGGCGTCCGCCAGCGCGGACGGATGGTCGACCACCGCGGAGTCCAATTCGCGTCGCGCAGCCACCGCGGCTTCCTCTGCCGCGGCCAGGCTGTCCTGCGCCCTCTGGACCTCGAGATCGGTAGCGCCGGCCAGCAGATCGGCCAGAGCGCCTTGTGCGCTTACCAGCGAGGCTTCGGCGGACGCCACGCTGCTGGTAGCGTCGGCTAGGTCGGTGTCTGAAACTTCTTCCAGCAAGTCGTTCAGGCTGTCCTGGGCCGCATTCACCTGTGCCTTGGCGGCAGTCACCCGCGCTCGGGCCGAGGTAACGTTTGCCCGCGCCGAGGCGACCTGCGCCTGAGCCGACGCCACCGAAGCTTCGGCCGAAGCAATCTCGGCCGCATCGGGCGGGATCTGCAAGTCTTCAAACGCGGCTCCTGCCTCTGCCAGATCCAGTTCCGCCCGTCGCAGGGCAAATGCATCAGAGTCGGGCACCAGGTCTTCTAGAAACTCGGCGAGATCAAGCTCGGCCCGTCGTAACGCCGAAACGGCGTCATCGATGTCACGCTCCAGGTCGTCCGCTTCCTGCAAAGCCAACACCTCGCCTGCGGACACCAGGTCTCCGGCGCTCACCTTGAGCTCGGTCAGCACCCCGGCGTTCTCGAATCCAACCTGAACGAGCGTGCCAAAGTCCAGGGTGCCGGTCGCGGGAACCGTCACCAGCAGATCCTGCCGCACGACCTCCACGGGTTGCGGAGGCACCGTCACGACTTCCTCTTCTTGGACCCGCGGGAGCACGACGTAATAAACCAACGCGGCAACCCCGGCCAAGAGCAGTAGCAATAGCCAGAAGCGGCCCAGCAGCCAGAAGAGTGTCCGCACGGGCCAGGCGACCACGCGCCCAACCTGGCGCAACCGAGCGGCCCGAGGGGCGGATGCCTGCTGGGCGCCTGAGACGCTCGCTTGGGACTGGTCCTGTTCCGGCGGGTTTACCGTCATGTCGTTACTCAATCGAGGTCTCGTCCGTCGGAGAGCTTAGTGCCAAGGCTATGCATGTAGTGTGCATGCCCCGTGCACTCCCAATGCAAGCTGGGGCGGCGGCAGTTCGGTGCAGTCACGCCGACGTGAACTCGTGAGGAAGCTGAAGGCTGACCGTGGCGCCGGCGCCTTGGGCATTGTTGCGGGCCACAGCCTCGCCTCCATGCGCTCGCGCGATACCGCGGACGATGGCCAGGCCCAGTCCCGTACCGCCGTGCGCGCGGCTACGCGAGCTGTCGGCGCGATAAAACCTGTCAAATACGCGCGGCAACTCCTCGGCTCCAAACCCAGGACCGGTGTCGATGACATCCAGCGACACCCACTCCGGCCCCTGCGTATTCGTTGTCCGACGAGCCCGGACAGTGATGGTTCCGCCGCCGGGCGTGTGGGTCAGCGCATTGCGCAGCAGGTTGTCGAGGGCCTGATCGATCCGGGTCCGATCGACCTCAAGCATCGCGTCGCCCACGGCATTCTCTGTCCGCAACGTTAGGTCGCGCTCCGCAGCCAGCGGCGCATGGCGTTCGTGCGCCGCGTCCAGTAAGGCGCCAACAGCGACATCCGTCCGTTCCAGTCGCAACTGCCCAACCTCAGCCAGCGAGAGGTCGCGAATGTCATTGATCAACTGGGTCAGCATGTCCACCCGGCGCATCACGGTTTCAACGTGAGCCGCGCTGGGCTTGTACACCCCGTCGCCCAACGCCTGCACGGTGCTTCGGATCACAGCCAACGGCGTCCGAAGCTCATGCGCGATGTCCGCAAAGAGTTGGCGGCGCGACTCCTCGTTGCGCTCCAGCGTCTCCGTCATCTGATCGAATGATCGCGCCAGCGCGCCGATGTCGTCCGTGCGCCGGATGCCGGTGCGTCGCGAGAGGTCACCTTGGGCGATGGCCTCAGCCGACTCACGCAGGGTGCGAACCGGCCGCGTGACCTCTCGTGCCAGGTACACGGCCACCGCCACCGCCGCGGCCGCTCCGGCCAGCAGGGCCAGCAGCAGCGCAATGCCGATTTCTCGAAGAAATACGTCCTCGGCAAATTGAAGCTGCGCCAGGACCTCGCGTGG
>DAOUJT010000129.1:0-6045 GCA_034422315.1 Chloroflexota bacterium
CCGCCGCCCATCGAGATCCGAAACCTCAGCAAGCAGTACAAAGACGGCCCGCACGCCAACCAGGACATCTCGTTGACCCTTAATTGGGGTGAGGCGCTGGGCGTCCTGGGCCCCAACGGCGCGGGCAAGACCACGCTGGTCCGTCAGATCACCACGGAACTCGTGCCGACCTCCGGCGAGGTGCGCGTGGTCGGCATCGACGCGGTAGCGAATCCGGACGACGCGAAGTCGCGCATTGGCGTGGTTCCACAGGAGGCCCGGCTATTCGATGGGCTTTCTGTGTACCGACACCTGCGCATCTTTGGCGTACTACGCGGGCTGTCGCGGCGGGATGCGCGGGAGCGGGCGGACGAGTTGATCGAGGAGCTCGACCTCACGGCTCACCGTGACTTCACCAGCGAACGGCTTTCCGGCGGTCTCCGTCGCCGGCTGCTGGTGGGCATTGCCATGATGGCCCAGCCCGATGTGCTGATCCTGGACGAACCCACCGTTGGCCTGGACGTGGAGTCCCGCCAGCGACTCTGGGAGGTCCTCCAGAGCTACCGGCAACGCGACGCCGCCGTGCTCCTGACCACCCACTACATGGAGGAGGCCGAAACGCTCTGCGACCGTATCGGCATCATCCAGGATGGGCGCCTGATCTCGCTCGACACGATCGCGAACCTGCGGGCATCGATCGGCCACGAATACAAGCTGGTCTACGAATCTCCCGAGGGTCCCCAGACCGTCTTCGGCGACGACCACCTGGACCTGGCCGCCCGGCTACGGTCCCAGGGCATCGACGAGTACGCGGTCATGCGCACGAGCCTGGAGGACGTCTACCTGGCGCTAACGCAGCAGGCACGAAATGAAGACGAGACCCATGGCGCGGACTAACCGACTCAACACACCCGGCCCGCGCAAGTTCCTCAGCGATTCGCTGGCCGTGCTGGAAATCCACGCGCTGCCGATGATCCGCCAGTGGTATCTGATTGTGCTGGGAACCCTGATATTCCCGATCCCCATGTTCTACGTCTTTCGTTCGATAGCTCCGGACGACGCAGCCGTGTGGCAGCGCCTTCTGGCGGGAACGCTGATCTTCGGTGTGTCCTTCAGTACCGCCATGCTGGTTGGACAGCAGATCGTGGCGCAACGGTTCATGGGTCATCTCAAGCTCGTCATCACCATGCCCGTCTCCAAAGCCGCCTACGTCGTAGGCACGTTGGCCTATACGGCGATCTCGGGAGCGCTTTCGGCCGTGTTTCTTCTGGGCTTTGCCTTCATCGCCGGAGTCGAGATCGAACCGACCTGGGCGCTGGCGCCCGCGCTCTTGCTTACGGTCCTGGCGCTTGCCGGCATCGTCCTGTTCGTCATGAGCTTCGCGCCCACGTTGCCGGTGGGCAACATCCTCGCCAGCCTCATCGCCATCGTCCTCGTCATTATTTCCCCGGTCTACTTCACCATGGAGTCGGCGCCGCTCGTCCTCCAATGGTTCGGCTATGTGTCCCCGCTCCGCTATGCCGCCGACGCCATTGCCGCCTCCCTAGGTGGACGCGTGGATGTGTGGCTGGAACTGGGCGTCCTGGCGGCCTACGCGGTCATTGCAATGGGCCTGGGCCTGTGGCGATTGCCTTGGCGGGAGAAATAGGGCGCTTCGATTCCACGCGTGACACATTCGCGGGCATGAGAACCGCGTAGCATTCACATCACCACTAACGAGCGGGCGCCCAGGCCCTGGAGCAAATGCGGATCTGCCTGCGTCCCAGAGTTCAACGGTCAGCGAAGAGACCGAATCCGAATCTCCTCAAGCTCCTCTGCGGTAAACACACCGGCCCGGTACAGATTCAGATACTCATCCGACACGCTCTGCCCAAAGATCATCAGGTCGTCAGTGTTGATCGTGACATCCACCCCGTGGTCGTACAGCACGCGGATTGGATGCGACTTCAGGTCGGCCACGGCGCCCAGCACCACGTTGCTCGTCGGGCAGACATTCAGCCGAATCCGGTTGTCGGCCAGCCAGTGCATCACAGCCGCGGACTCAGCGGCACCGATTCCGTGCTGCACTTCGTCAAGCTGAAGAATCTCGACCGTCCGCTTCACCTCGTCGGCGCCCCCAAACTCCCCAACGTGCGCCTTGAGCTTCATGCCGTGCGAACGAGCCTTCTCGTAGATCCACCGCACGGCTTCGGGCTCGCAGTCGTGCTCATGGGCGTACATGTCGATTGACCGAAAGACGCGGGTCTCGATCGCTTCGGACAGCGACGACATCAGCTGGTCCTTTGATACGAACGAGCGCGAAAACCCCACTTCCGGCCGAAAGTCGACCTGGCCTCGAAACTGCGATTCCAACGACGCGGCAAATGCCACAACGCCGCGCAGCCCTTCTGGGTGGTGCCGGACGGCCCAGATGTCGATGCTCGTCTCTAGCAGGACCACGCCGTCATTTTGCGCGTGTCGCACGGCCGCGCCTGCCACGAAATCGAAGGCCGTCCAGTTGTCCATGTCGGGGTCGATTGCTTGGCGCGCGTAGGCCCGCATGCCGTGGAGGCCATCCATCCTGGACGGCGGACGGTCAATCGAGCGGCCGAGCCATCGCTCGACGGCAGTAACAGGCGCGGCAAAGTATAGGTGCGAGTGCAGGTCGGCCTTCGGGGCTGCCCGCACGGCGGCGACATCACCGGCCGCCAGCGCCTCAGAAAATGAAGACGACACGTCTGCCTGCCTCAGCCTGATGGATCAGTTGATGAACGAGTAGCTCTCGGCGGAAGACATACCTGACCGCAGAGGGCCGTTGGAAGTCTAGATGGTGCGCGAGTCGGCTCTTCGGGGCAGGGGCAAGGCGGCGTCGCTACACCGGACGCTACACTGAGCTTGAAGCAATCATGGGCGGGAAAGGGAAAACCGAATGACGGTGGACTTGACCGCCATCGAGATTGAGCGGCGACTAACCGCCATTGAAACCACGCTTCCGACGTTGGCAACTAAAGCCGACCTTCAGGCCATGCGCGCCGAATGGAAGTCCGACCTCCACAGCTTGACCCGCTGGATGGTCGTCGCCGTGCTCGGTTCGGTAACAGCCGCGGCAACGATCACAGGGCTAATCGTTCGCTTCCTCGGCGCCTGAAGAAGCCTGAGCCGAGGAAGCAGTCCGCCTGGATTGGGCTGGCTGCCGGCCGCGTGACCGCTCCACGATGAAGGAATACAACTCCGCGTTCCGCATCACGAACCGCAGCCGCCGATGTGGGATAAAGCGGGTGTACACAGTCCCTGAGTCGGCATCGTGAGGTAGCGGCAAGTTCACCTCGCCTCGCCACCTGACGGCATGACGGACGCTGTCGCCGGTAAACAGATCGCAGTCGTCCAGCCCACGTCCGGGCAGCACCCGGTCCCTCACGTCGCGAACCTCGACCTTCACGTAGCCGCCGGACCCACATGAGGGGTTAATCACCAGCCGGTCGCCCTCCGACACAAATGGCTGCGTGCCCACCATGCCCTCGCGCGTCGAACCGGCTCCGACCGATACAAACCCGTTGCGCCGCAGCTTGCCGACACCCAGCGCGTACCGAGGGTCGCTCGCGGCCTGCGCCGCAGGGCTATCCGGATTCTCCTGGTCCTCCGCGTATCAGAGGTCGTGCTGCGAAGTCGCGCCGCCGAAGTACACCCAGGTCTCATCGTCGCCAACGTCCACGGTCCGCGGAATCCCGATCTGGTTGGCGCACCAGTTCCCCGGCTCCCCAAGTCCTATCCAGTCATGCGTGGGCGCCAGCCGCTCCCAGCGCCGTCCGTCGCGGCTATGCACTAACTCCACCGTCGAGGTGTTGGAAACCTGGTGGAACACGCCCAGGAACCCGATCCAGTGACTGCCCAAGCGGAACGGCCGCATGCCATAGAAGGCCACGTCCAGGTTGTCTAACTCGGGGTCCGGCGCCAGGATCAACTGTGGCTCGCTCCAGTTCACGAAGTCTCGGCTCTCGCACATGAAGATGCGGCGCACCACCCGCCGGTTGGGCATGGCCATCACCGCGTCAAAGCTGGGCGCCCCGCCAACCATCGGTGCATGCGTCGGGCGCGTGCGCGGCGCCAGTTCCATCAGCGGGTGGCGGGTGACGATTCGATATACGCCGCTATCCGGATCGAATGTCGGGAAGATCGTGTCACCGAGTCGAGCTCCCAGGGACCCGAACGCAGGTATCTCCTCAGCAGAGGTCCACTGGACCCCGTCTGCCGAATAGGCGAGCCGGATGTGTGCGCCCGGAGTCTCATCGGATACCCGGAAACCTGGAGCGCCCAACTCATAGAGCATCTTGTATCGGCGCGCCGGATCCTGCTCCAGCGGGTCGTCCAGCACCGCCGGGCCCCAGACGTTTCCGTAGGTCTCACTGCCAAAGACGATGTTCGTGTCGTGCCCACCCTCGCGCACGATGCCCATCGCTGGCTTTTTCCAATTCAGCCCGTCCGCCGACCGTGCATACATGACACGAAAGCGACTGATGTGCCAGTCGATCAACGGCCCGCCCTCGCGCGCCAGCTTTTCTCGGTCCAGCGCCATGTCCGTGTACAGGCAGTGAAACTCGCCATCGTCGTCCCGCCACAACGCCCAGTCGTCCGCGCCAAAGTTGGTGAAGTGCTCCCAGGTCCGATCCAGCTGCAGCACCGGGTTCCGCGCCAGGTGCCGCGGCGCATGCACCGTCCGCCTGACGTTCTGAATCTCCTCGATCAGCCCGTTGTCGAAGAAGTACTGCGGCCGCTCGCCGATGATCAATTCGGTGGAATCGAGTCCCGTCACGCCCACTGCTCCGGCGGTACCGGTCCCAACCTAAGGAAGAACTTGGCCCTGGCGCTCGACAAACTGGTTTTGCCGTGCATCGAGTCCTACGAAACTTACAGCTTCCATCTCGGCAAACCGCCCGGCCATGACCTCAACGGCTTCTTCATTGTCGTCAATCAGCACGAATCGCCGACCAAGTTCGTACGCGGCGTCCCCAAACGTGCCGCTGCCAGCGAAAAAATCCAACACCATGTCGCCAGGTTTGGAGGACGCCTGGATGATCCGTCGCACAATCCCTAGAGGTTTCTGTGTCGGGTATCCCGTTCGTTCCTTCCCATTCGTCGGAACGATCGTGTGCCACCAGGTATCGGTGGGCAACTTTCCGCGTGCCGCCTTCTCGGGCCCGACTAATCCCGGCGCCATGTACGGAATGCGTTCGACTTCGTCCACGTTGAAGAAGTACTGCTCGGGATCGCGTACATAGACCAATATGTTGTCGTGCTTGGCCGGCCACTTCCTCTTTGTTCGTCCTCCGTAGTCGTAAGCCCAGATCACCTCGTTGAGAAAGCACTCGCGTCCAAAAATGCCGTCCAAGAGCACTTTGGCGTAGTGAACTTCGCGATAGTCGAGATGAAGATACAGGGAACCTGAAGCAGTAAGCACGCGATGAGCCTCTTCAAGCCGAGGCTCCAGGAATGCCAGGTAGTCGGCAAAGTCGTCGTCGAACGCGCGTGAGGCAATTTTGATCGAGCGATACCGCTGCCCCTTGAATCCAGTCCGGTCACCGTTGGGATCTCGGACGGTGCGCAGTTGAGTCCGCGCCTGCTTCTTTCCCGTGTTGAACGGCGGGTCGGTGTAGATGAGATCGATGGATGCCGACGCCATGTCTCTGAGGATCGGCAGGTTGTCTCCGTAGTAGACGACGCCTCGTTCCCTGTCGTTGCTTAGCATCCCGCCTACATGCGCTGTGGCGAGGTCCCTCGTCATGTTCTCGGATGTTTTCCGGTCAACCGCTCCGCCAGCCACGGCTCGGCGACAACCCCGTACCACTGATGCTCCCCAGGCTGCACGTCATGTACCAGGCGGTCGCCTGCGCCGTGCAACTCGTAGGCCTCGCGTGTGATAGCCACTTGCTCGTACACGTTGTCCAGCCCGCGTGCGCCGTTCAGCGGGTCCTCGTCGCCGGTTTCCACCAGCAGCGGACGCGGCGCGATCAGCGCGCCCAGGTCGCCCATGTCCACGGCCTGCCACAGCCCGGGGACGAAGTTGCAGCCGCAGTTGTCGTTGATGTCCAG
>DAOUJT010000130.1:0-24479 GCA_034422315.1 Chloroflexota bacterium
TGGTCGCGGAGTTGCTGTTCCTGGTCGGCCAGCACGATCAGCGCTCAGGGCAGGAGGCGGTGGGCTGCCGAACCGAGGGTGAATCCGGGACCAGTGCTCGTTAGTGCTGGTGCGGGGCTGAGCCAGCGGCGCTGGTGGTCGGTGGACCCAATCGGATTCGAACCGACGACCTCCTCAATGCCATTGAGGCGCTCTTCCAGCTGAGCTATGGGCCCGCCGACAGTTTAGGCGATGCGGCGGGGCCGCTGGAGGGTTGGGCGGCGGCGTAGTCGGCGGGGGTGTTGAGGTTGAGGACGGCGAGTTGGGATTCCACGGGGACGGAGCGCAGGCGAGGACGGTGGCGGGTGACGACGGCGCGGAGGCCCTGGGAGGCCTCGGTGACGTGGGCGAGTTCGGGGGCGACGTCGGCGGGGATGATGAGGGGGTGGCCGCTGCTGCCTTTGTAGCTGGGCCGCCAGAGGGCGGCGGGATCGGTGCGCCAGGCGGCGAGGAGCGGGTCGAGCAAGTCGGGGGCGAGGGGTTGATCGACGTTGGCCACGAGGACGCTGGTCGGGGCGCCCTGAAGGGCATGAGCGCCGGCGGCCAGCGAGGTGGCGCGGCCTTCGCGGAAGCGGGGATTGACAATGACGCGTGCCGGCGTGCCTATCAGCGCGTCGCTCACTTCGTCCTGAAGACTTCCGACGACCACGAGGAGTTGATCGATGGCCGGGTGAGCCGCCAGCAGATTCACCTGGTGCCTGACCAGCGGCACGCCGCCCCAGGGCAGCAGGGCCTTGGGACGGCCCATGCGGGTGGACTGGCCGGCGGCGAGCAGGATGGCGGCCAGGCGGGGCGGCGGGGCGCTCATGGCTGGCTGGGGCGAAGGGCGCGAGTGGTCGCGGTTGCGATCAGGCCGAGGCCGGCCGCCATGGCCGCCAGGGTGAGCGCCGCGACCGTGCGGGCGGCGCGCAGGTCGCCAACAAGGGCTTCGACATGCGTCCAGAGCGAGCGACGGTGGAGCACCCGCACGGCGAGGTCCTGGTCGGCGAACTCCACCTGCCCATCCAGGCGCAGGACGCCGCCCGGCTGTTGGTCGTCACGCGTGGCGCCGTAGACGACGCCGCCAGACTGTCCCGCCTCGACCTGCAACCGCACCGCCACGGGCCCGACGGGCGCCGGGCGGTCAAAGGCGACACGTCGGAGTTGGAGCGTGGCGGACGGGAATACCTGGAGGGTGCGCGTGGCGATCAGGGTGTCCCCAGCCAGCAGGTCGGCTTGTACGGTCAGCGGTTCAACGGTGCCCTCGGCACGGGCCGCGATCTGCAGGCCGATCATGTCGGGGTTTCGCACGGTGACTTCCTGCACGGCCACGCGGTTCGGTCCCAGGGGGCCGAGTTCGAAATTCGGATCCAACTCGTCGCCGCTTCCGACTTCAACGGTCCACAAGGTGGCCAGCAGCAGGATTGCGGCCGCGAATGCGACCGCGACCATGACTCCCACGCCTTCGGCTGAGCCGAGGAGGCGACGCGCGGGGGGCCAGGCCTGGGTCAGGCGGAGGTCTCCGAGGCCGACCGCCGCAGGTTGTTGACCTCCGCGCAGCCGACAGGGGCCGGAAGGATCTTGTTGGGGTTGAAAAGGGCGTGCGGATCGAAGACCTGCTGGACGCGGCGCATGGCGTCCAGGTCGTCGGGCCCGTAGACCAGCGGCATGGCGGCCTGTTTTTCCATGCCGATGCCGTGCTCACCGCTGAGCATGCCGCCGACGTCCACGCAGACCTGCAGGATGGCGGTGCCCGCGTCGAGCACGCGGTCCAGCTCGCCGGGCACGCGGTTGTCGAAGAGCAGGAGCGGGTGCAGGTTGCCGTCGCCGGCGTGGAAGACGTTGGCGATGGGCAGGTCGAATGACCGGCTGATGCGCCGAATCTCGTCCAGGACGTGGGCGATGGTGGTGCGGGGGATCACGCCATCCTGCACGTAATAGTCGGGCGAGATGCGGCCCATGGCGCCGAAGGCGCTCTTGCGGCCGAGCCAGAAGAGGTTGCGCTCGGCGTCGTTCCGGGCCACGCGGATGTCGCGGGCCTCGTTGGCGAGGAGCACGTGGCGGATCTCCGCCTCGCGGTCGGCCAGCTCAGCCGGCACGCCGTCCACGTCCAGCAGCAGCACGGCGGCGGCGTCCACCGGCAGGTTGGCTCGCGGGATGAACGCGGCCACAGCCTTAAGGGCGAGCTGATCCATCATCTCCACGGCGGCGGGGATGATGCCGGCGGCGACGATGCCGGAGACGGCGGCGCTGCAGGCGGCTACCGAGTCGAACGAGGCCAGCAGGGTCCGCACACCGGCGGGCGTGTGGACCAGCTGGACGACGGCCCGGGTGACGATGCCGAAGGTGCCCTCGCTACCGCAGAAGAGCCCGGTGAGGTCGTAGCCGGGGCTGTCGGGCAGGGCGCTGGTGGTGACGACGCGGCCGTCCATGGTGACGAACTCGATGCCCAGGACGTGGTTGGTGGTGACGCCGTAGAGCAGCGTGTGCGGGCCGCCGGCGTTGGTGGCGATGTTGCCGCCCAGGGTGCAGGCGTACTGGCTGGATGGGTCGGGGGCGTAGTGAAAGCCAAAGCGATGGGTGTGGGCGCTGAGGTCGGCGTTGACGACACCCGGTTCCACCACGGCGCGGCGATTGCGCGTGTCGACTTCGAGAATGCGGTTCATGCGCGAGGTGGCGACCACGATTCCGCCGCAGCGGGCGATGGCGCCGCCGCTGAGCCCGGTGCCGGCACCGCGCGCCACGACGGGCACGCCGTGCTTCAGCGCAGACTGGACGACGGCCTGGACCTGTTCGGTGGTATCGGGGAACACGACGGCGTCGGGCAGGGCGCGGTCGACGGAGCCGTCGTACTCGTAGAGCAGGAGGTCGTCGGGATCGGAGAGGACCCAGGCATCGCCGACGATGCGGCGGAGGTCGGCCAGCAGGGCGGCGGGGGCGGTGGTTTGTGTCTCGGTTACTGCGGCCATGACGGTAGGCACGCTACGGCGCGCGACCGGGTTACGGCAACTCGGACGAGCGTTCGGCCAAGTTTGCATCCATGAGGTGCGGCAGGACCTGGGCCAGGATGTCGGTGTGGTCGAAGGCGAGGGGGGTGGGGAGGGTGGTGAGGGGGAACCAGCGGGCGGCGGCGGCGTCGTCGCCGGCGGCGAGGAGGGCGGCGTGTTGGAGGCAGGCGCCGTAGACGACGGAGATGGTTCGGCCGCGGGGGTCGCGGTCGGGGTGGCCGAAGGCGGCGAGTTGCTGGAGTTCCGAGGGTTCGAGGCCGGTTTCCTCGAAGAGTTCGCGGCGGGCGGCGTCGATGAGGTCCTCGTCAGGCTCAACAAATCCGCCGGGAATGGCCCAGCCGAGCGGGGGATTGCGGCGGCGGATCAGCAGGACGGAAGGTTCCGGCGATTCGGCAATAACCACGACATCGGCCGCCACGGCGTAGCGGCTGGGCGCGGGCACGGGGCTAGTCGGTCGAGGCGTCGGCCGTGGCGCGGGGGCGCATGACGAAGCGGATGACCACGAAGCCGAGGACCAGGAGCACGACGAAGGCGATGGCCAGGACGTCGAAGTACTCGTCGATGGCGGCTTCCACCTGGGCGCCGAAGATGGTGATCAGGATTCCGACGAGGAAGAAGCGGCCGCCGCGCCCAACGAGGGAGGCCAGCATGAAGCGGCGGAAGTTCAGCCGAAACGCGCCGGCGCCGATGGCGAAGACCTTGTAGGGGATTGGGGTGAAGGCGGCGATGGTGACGGCCCAGACGTCGCGGCGCTGGTACTGCCGCTCAACGTAGAGGATGCGGTCGTGGGCGAAGAGCCGGTCCAGCAGGGGGCGGCCGCCACGCAGGCCGATCCAGTAGCCCAGCATGGCGCCGAGCAACGAGCCCGCGGTGGCAATGGCCGAGAAACCGAGGGCGAACTGAAGGTTTCCGGCGGCCAGGGCGATCATCAGGCCGTCCGGCGGAATGGGGAAGAAGCTGGATTCCCAGAATGCCAGGACGAAGAGCGCCAGGCCGCCCCAGGGCGAATCGCCCCAGGCCAGTACCCAATGGCCGAGCTCGGAGATCAGGTGCACAGATGGACCGCCAGCCGGGGGTGGAATGGGTTCATTTTACGGGCGGCTAGGCCTGGCGGGTGGTGAAGCTGGACTCGGCGGTAAAGGGCTGGCCGTTGCGGGTTCCTTTGACTCGAACGGTGTAGGTGGTATCCGGCGCCAGCGGATCGTGGGGCACCAACGACAGGGCGCGCCGCCACTGGCTGAGGGTGCGGGCGACGGTGACCGCCGCGCCGTCGGGCCCGTACAAACCGGCCTCGCCCCACTCAACCTCGTCGTTCAGCCCGAATTGCACCGAAATGGCCGGGCCAAACGGGCGGAGCGCGCCCGGCGCGGGATTGGGGGACTCCCAGCCGGCCCAACTGATGGCGACGTCGGTGGCGCCGTTGACTGGCACGATGGCGGGCAGCGGGGCGTCGGCGGTGTGTTGCGGCGACAAGCCCACGTTGAAGACGGTGATGGTTGTGCCGCCGCCGGTCGCGGTTCCATAGCCCACGTGCACCGCGGACGGGTGAACGAACATGTAGCGGTGCCAGACTGTTTCAAGCGCCCAGGTCACCGTATTGGCGGGCGTGAAGAACGCAAAGACCTCGTCCACCCAGCCCAGCGGGTAGCCGGCGGCGCGGGCCCGGTCGCCGATGGTGCGGCCGGTGAAGCCGGCATAGCCAAACACCTGTGTGTGCAGGCCACCGGAGTTGGGGTCGTCCAGGTGGGCGATGTAGTAGTCGGCGTGACCCTGGGCCGCCTGCATGAGTTCAGGACTGACGACCAGCGATGGCAGGCCCAGGGCGGCACGCAGGGCGGTGACGGGGCCGTAAAGGTCGGGTAGCGGGGGCGGCGCGGGCGTGGGCTGCGGGGCGGTTGGCTGTCCGGCCTCGCCGACGCGAGGCCAGACTTTCGGTACCAAGACTTCGGCTGGAAAAATCCCGGCGCCGCGGGCCAGATCGCCGCCATTGGCGACCGTGACCTCGCCGGCGGAGGCCCAGGGCAGGTCGACCAGCCACTGCTGCAGGACGGCGCGTTGCAGCCGAATCGTATGCACGTGGTCGTAGGTGACGACGCGCGAGGTGGGCAGCCCGTACCAGCGGAGCGGGTCGTCCACGGCGAAGTAGGCATCGCGCAGCGCCGGGTTGGCATCCAGCAGCGCCTGCCGGCTGGCGATGATCCGGTCCCAGGCGAAGCCTACTTCCTCGAAGTACTCCCACGGGGGAACCAGCAGGTCTTGCAGGGTGTTGTCGTAGCCTTCCTGATTGAGCCGGTCGAAGACGTTGACGAACATGAAGGTGTCGAGCTCGGGACGCCACTGCAGCACGACTTTCTGGAACACCTGGACGGTGAATCCGTCCCACTGGAATCGATGGGAGAGCGGATAGCCCAGAGCTTGTACGCCGCCGAGGTGCTGAAACTCGGTCCAGAACGGGATCCCATCGGCGTCGGTGACGGCGAATCCGGCGTCGGGGACACTGGTCTCAGCGGCCTGGGTGAAGACTCGTCCGCCTTCGACCGCGTAGTCACCGGTATCGGCGTGGGCCGGCGCGACTGTCGCGAGCGCCATGAGCGCCAGCACCGCCAGTACGACCGCGCGACGTAGCCAGCGCCCGAGCCAGCGACCACCGGGGATTGCCGAAGCCTGCCTCGGGATTGTCATCGGGCGATCGTGTCCTTTGCGCTCGGGGGCATCAACGCCAGGGGTCAGAGCTGCACGGCATTCGGTATCACGTCCACGGTGTAGTCGCCGGTAGGGTCAACGTCAATCGCCACCACGTCGATTCGATAGTTGCTCCCGTGGTCGGGATGTTGGCGCAGGTAGGTCTGCGCCAGTCGGGCCAACTGGCGTCCCTTGGTCGGTGTGAGCGCGGCTCGCGCCCCGCCAAAGGTCTTGTCGCGGCGCGTCTTGACCTCGACAAATACGGTGGCGTCGCGGTCAGTCGCGACGATGTCGAGTTCACCGCGGCCAACCCGAACGTTGCGGCCCAAGATGCGGTAGTTGCGGCGCTTGAGTTCGCGCGCGGCAACGTCCTCGCCCCAACGGCCCAGGTCGGCCCGCTCGGTGGGCGCACGGCGCCTAGACCGCCAGGGCCAGGGAATGCGCGGCATGGGCCTGGCGAACGGGGGCGAAGCTCTGGCGGTGGAGGGCAATGGGACCCAGCGCCTGAAGAGCGGTGCGGTGGCGGGCGGTGCCGTAGCCCTTGTTGCGGTCAAAGGCGTAGTCAGGGAACCGGCAGCTCAGCTGCCGCATCAGGCGGTCGCGGGCGACCTTGGCGCAGATCGAGGCGGCGGCGACGGCCAAGCAGGTGGCGTCGGCCCGGATGACGGCCGTCTGCCGGTCGGCGAACCGGCTGGCGGCGTCCAGCGGAAAGGCGTCCACGATCACGTGATCGGGGTCGAGCCCAAGGCGGCCGAGCGCGCGGTGCATAGTCAGGCGTCCCGCGGCGGCGATCCCGGCATCGTCGATCTCGCGCGGCGTGGCGTGCGCCACGCCGATGGCGGCGGCGCGGGCGTGAATCAGGCGAGCCAAGCGCTCGCGGGCGCGAGGCGAGAGTTGCTTGGAGTCGGCAACACCGGCGAACAGCCGGGGGTCGGTGTAAGCAACGGGCGGCAGGATGACGGCCGCAGCGGTCAGCGGGCCCGCCCAGGCGCCGCGTCCGGCTTCGTCAACCCCCGCGATCAGGCGATGCCCCTCCCGCAGTAACCGGCGTTCCCGGTGCGGCGGTGGGAGCCTGAGCGGGAGGGTGGGGACTGGTCTGGCCTCCCGCGCCGGCTAGGCGCGCCGCTCCTTGACGCGGGCGGCCCGGCCGATCCGGTCGCGCAGGTAGTAGAGCTTGGCGCGGCGGACCTTGCCGTAGCGGACGACCTGGATGTCGTCCACGATGGGAGAGTGCAAGAGGAACGTTCGTTCCACGCCGACCCCGCCGGAGATGCGACGGACCGTGAAGTTCTCGTTGACCCCGCCCGCGCGGCGCCGGATGACGGTGCCTTCGAACACCTGGACGCGCTCGCGCTCGCCCTCGCGCACTTTCACATGCACGCGCACGGTGTCCCCAACGTTGAAGTCGGGCACGTCGGGCTTGAGGTAGGTCTTTTCGAGTTCCTGGATGAGGGTCGCCATGGGTGCCGTGCCGGAGAACGAGCGGCGCGATGCGCCAGAAACAACGGGTTGCGAAGTGGGATGCCAACCTGCGGGTCGACGTTGCCGACGATAGCACAGGCGCCGATGTTGGCCGATCCGTGGCGTGCGGTAAATCCGTAGCGCTTTTTGGAACGCCGCCTATAGTTGAGGCAGCGAGGCCACGCATGCTTGCCGCGCGGGCGGTCCAGATTTCATGAACCTCAGCCGACGCACCATCCTGCTGATTGCCGGATCCGGCGTGCTTGGCAGCGTGGCGGCGGCAGCCGCTGGCGCCGCCACGTTCGTGGCGGTGGGCGAGGCGCGCTACGCGGACCGGTTCTATCCGGGCGTGCGACTGGATGGCGAAGACGTGGGCGGTCTGACGCGGGCCGAGGCGCGCGCCCGGCTGTCGGCGCGCTGGGACGGCTTCCGCGATGCTCCGGTCATCTTCCGGCTGGACGGGCGAACGTGGAACCCCTCTGGACGCGAAGTTGGCATTGAGGTTGACTACGCCACGCCGCTGGCGCAGGCCTACGCCTGGGGGCGGCTGGGTAGCTGGGACACGCGCCTGCGCCAGCAGCGGCAGACCCTGGAGGCGCCGCGGGACTGGCGGACCTCGGTCAGCTTTAACCCGCACGCCTTTGCGGGTTACGTGGAGCGCATCGCCGCCGAGATTGCGCAGGCGCCGACCGACGCCGCACTGCGGATCGAAACTCAGGGCGGCCAACGCCTCGCCCGGGTCTACCCTTCGAGCGAAGGCCGAGAACTCGTACCGGCGGACGTGCTGGCGGTGATGAGCCGACGGTTCGACACGCCGCAGCGACTGATCATTGATTTGCAGTCGCGCTCGCTCGCGCCCCAGGTCGCCACGGCCGACGTGACACCCGCGTCCGAACGCGCGCGCGAGTTGATGGAGGGGCATATCGAACTGGTCGCACCAGGTCACCGATGGTCGATCGCGCGCGAAGACCTGGCCCAGGACATGCGCGTGGCTGGGCCGCCCGCGGCGCCCGAGATCACCGTGGACGTGAGCTATGGGGCTTTTGAGCGGGTAGCGCGCGAGATCGCGGACACGCTACGGGTTGCGGCCGTGGAGCCGAAGATCCGCGTGAATGCGAACGGCGACGTGGCGCCGCTGGTTGAGGGCACGCCCGGCCGCACGATCGACGCCGAGAAGCTCTGGTCGCGGGTTCAGACAGCTTTCGACGGCGGACAGCAACGGGTGAGTGTTCCGCTGGTGACCATCCAGCCCTCAATCACAAGGCTGAGCGCGAGCGAGCTGCAGTTCGACAACCTGATCGCGGAGGGGCTGTCGCGCTTCAGCGGTTCCAGCGACAACCGCATCCACAACATCGATAACGGGTCGCGGCTGATTGACGGCACGGTGATACCGCCTGGCGAGACGTTCTCGTTCAACGCCACAGTGGGGCCAATTACCGCGGGCAACGGGTTCGTGGAGGGGCTGGTGATTGCGCCCAGCCGCACCGAGCCGGGCATCGGCGGCGGCATCTGCCAGGTGTCGACCACGTTGTTCCGGGCCGCATTCTGGGCCGGGTTGCCCGTCAGCGAGCGCTGGCAGCATGCGTACCGCGTCGGTTACTACGAGTTGGGACCCGGCAACCCGCCCGGCTTCGACGCGGCGATCTGGCAGCCGGCCCAGGACCTGGCCTTCACTAACGACACGCCGAACCACATCCTGATCAAACGCCAATTCGACGCCAGAAGGCAAACGCTGGCATTCCGGCTGATGGGACCCTCGCTCGAGCGCGAGGTCACGCTGGATGCATGGAAGGGCGACGAGATCGAACCGCCGCCGCTGCGCGTGGAGCCCAGCACGGAACTGCCGGCGGGTGAGATTGAGAAGACCGACAGCGCGATTCCCGGGTTGCGAACCGTCATCACCCGGCTGGTCATGCTGGGTGGGCGCGTGATTGCCAAGGATCGATTCCCCTCGGTGTTCCTGCCCTGGGCGGAGCGATGGGAAGTCGGGCAGGACGAGGACGGGAACTTTGACCCGAACCTGGTGCCGGGGTACGCGGAGGCGCAGGCCAAGGCGGAAGCCGAGGCGCAGGGCGACGACGCGCCGCCGACCGACGAGCAGCCTCCGGCGGAGGGCTCGTCAGGGTCGGATCAGAGCGCCGGTCAGAGCTAGGCGCGTTCCGGTAGGCCGCTGCGCGCCGAGCGGTAGGCGGCTTCCATGGCGGCGACCTGACGGAGGCCGTCCTGGGCCGTCGCCCGGGGCTCGTCGCGCCCCAGGATCACGTCGATGAAATTGGCCGGGGCGCTGCCCAGGAAGGGCATCGTGGTGTTGTCGAAGGTCTCCGAGTCTTGCAGTTCGCGTTCCAGGGTCAGATGGTTCCAGCGCAGGTGGATGGCGCCGGTCGACCCGTAGAGGTGGAAACCGAAGTCGCGTGGGGTGGGGGTGTCGCCCACGCAGGCCAGGCTGCACAGCACGCCGGATTGGAGCCGCAGATTGAGGGCGGTGTAGAGGTCGGCCGCCGGCGAGTCCATCAGCGCGAAGACGGTGGCCGCCGGCGAGTCCGCCAGCCAGAGACAGGCCTCGAGCACGTGCGCGCCGCCATCCGCGAAGAAGCCGCCGCCGTTGGCCGCGGCGTCGCTACGAAAGCTGGTTTCGTGGAGCAGCGTGGCCTGGGTGTCCGACACGCCGTCCAGCATGGCCGCGCCCGCGCCGGTGAAACGACGCTCGGACGGTTGCATCCAGAGATCCCAGTCGTAGGCCATGTACGCCTGGATGAGGCGCAAATCGCCGATGGCGCCGTCGGCCAGGAGCTCCTGGGCCCTGGTGAAGGGCGGTTCGTAGTGGCGGTTGAAGGCGACCATCAGGCTTAGGTTGCATTGGTCGGCCAGCGTCACCAGCTCTTGCGCGTGGTCCGTCCGCAGGGTGAGGGGCTTGTCCACCAGCACATGGAGGCCGCGATCGAGCGCCGCGCGGGCGGCCTGGTAGTGGAGGTTGTGGGGCAGCGAGATCGTGACCGCGTGCAGCGAGTCGTCGGCCAGCAGATCCGCGTAGTCGGTGTAACGACCGGGAACGTCAAAGGCGTCGGCGGCTTCAGTCAGCCGAACCGGATTGCGGCGGCAGAGCGCCGCGACCTCGGCGTCCGGATGCTCCAGCAGCGGCGGCAGGTGAGCACGCTGGGCATAGGCCCCGGCTCCGATTACTCCAACTCGGACGGCCATTGGCGCACGCTTTCGAGTAGGGCGTCGAAGTCTATCTGCCGGTGACAGGGGCGGGTGGCGTGGGTATGATCAGGGAGCCGGTGCGCTTGAGGGGTGTGAGGCCCGCCGCCGGTTCTCCCCACGAGTTCTCCGGAGTCTTTTCCACATGCTGAAAATCCGACTGACCCGCACCGGACGCAAGAAGCGTCCCAGCTACCGGGTGGTGGTGGCCGAGGCGCGCTGGGCGCGCGACGGCCGGCGCATCGCCCAGTTGGGCCATTACGACCCGCTGACCGACCCATCCACTATCCGGCTGGACGTGGCCGCGACCGAGGACTGGATCCGCAAGGGCGCGCAGCCGACGGATCGGGTGCGGAAGCTGCTGGAAATCGCCAAGAACACGCCGCAGCCGCCAGCCGCGGCGGCCGGGTCCGGCACGTAGCCTCGCATGGACGAACTGGTCGAGTTCATCGCCCGCAACCTGGCCACGGAGCCTGACGCGGTGCGCGTGAACAAGGTCCAGCGCAACCATCTCAGCATCTACAAGCTCTACGTCCATCCCTCCGACATGGGCCGAGTGATCGGGCGACAAGGGCGCGTGGCCAGGGCCATTCGGGCCGTGATGCACGCGGCGCCCATCGGTGGTGACCGGCGGTTGGCGCTGGACATTCAGGAAAGCCGCTGACCGAGTCGGCGACAGAAATCGTCCTGGCCACGGTGCTGGGGGCGTTCGGCGTGCGCGGCGAAGTTCGAGTCCGACTGGAAACCGACGTCTTGGCCAACCTCGAATCCGGCCGCCGCGTGTACGTCGGCCTGCACCGGGATCCCACCGAAATCGAAGCCTTCCACCCCGGCGTCAAGCCGCGTCTCAAGCTGCGGGGCGTGCATACGCGCGATGAGGCCCGCGACTTGCGGGGCGCCGAGATCGCGGTCCCGCTGGACGAAGCGGCGCCCCTGCCGGATGGCCGCTTCTACGGCGTGGAGCTGATTGGCGTGCGCGTGGAGACATGTTCCGGAGAGCCGATCGGCACTCTGCGCGAGGTGATATCCACGGGCAGCAACGACGTGTACGTCGTGCGGGGTTCCGGCGGCGAAGTGCTGGTGCCGGCGATCCCCGACGTGGTGCAGAAGTTCGATCCGCAGGAGCGGGTGCTGACGATCGACCTGATCGAGGGGCTGCGGTGACGACTCCGGCCTGGCGGGTGGATGTGATCACGACGTTTCCCGAGAGCTTCGAGGGTTTCCTGGAGGTCAGCTTGCTGGGCAAGGCGCGGGAAGCCGGGATCGTTGACGTGCGGGTGCACAACCTGCGGGACTGGGCCGATCGGCCACATCGAGTCACGGACGACTACGCCTACGGCGGCGGTCCCGGGATGGTGCTCAAGCCTGAACCGATCGTCGCGGCGGTGGAGGACCTGCGTGGATCGGAGGGCTGGGTTGGCCTGCTGACCCCGCAAGGCCGACCACTGACGCAGCCGAGGGTGGCGGCCCTGGCGGCGCGGCCGCACCTGATCCTGATTTGCGGACGATACGAGGGCGTGGACGAGCGGGTGCGGACGCTGGTTGTCGATGAGGAGATCAGCGTGGGCGACTACGTGCTAAGCGGGGGCGAGGTCGCGGCGATGGTAGTGATCGACGCGGCGGCCCGGCTGGTACCCGGCGTCGTGGGCGACGCCGGCTCACTGGTTGGCGAGTCGCACGCCGAGGGACGGCTCTCGCACCCGCAGTTCACGCGGCCGGAAGAGTTTCGGGGTCTGCGAGCGCCCGCGGTGCTGCTCAGCGGCCACCACGCCCGCGTGGAGCGATGGCGTCGGGCGCAGGCGCTTCACCGAACCAAACGTCGGCGTCCCGACTTGCTGGAGCGCCGCGCCTTGACGGACGAGGAGCGCCAGGCGATGGATGAGTTTCCCGCGAGCGACTCCTAGGCCGTCCGGACCGGGCGGGCGGCCATCCGGGGTCGACGCTCAGGCTCGCTCGACTTTAAGCACCTGTCCGTATACGGCTCTGACCCGGACCTGTTCGCCCTGGTTGATCGATTCGCCCATATCGGCCGTGGCGACCCACTCCGTGTCGCCGATCAGCACACGGCCTGACGGTTGCAGGCGGGAAAGCGCGACGCCCCTGCTCCCCACCAGCGCCGTATCGGCGGCGGTCTGAAAGCCGCTCGTCTCCCCGCCGTCGGAACGAGCGAGACGAAGGAACACGAGCCAGGCCACCAGCGCGATCCCGCCCATCACCGCGATCACCAGGGGATTGACCATGAAGCTGGGTTCCGGCAGGTCCGATGGGCGAAAGAAGTCCCCGAACAGAAAGATCCCGCCGAGGACCAGGCACAGCACGCCGCCGGCACCGAAGAAACCGATGCCCGGCACGGTGGTCTCGCCGTAGAACAGGACGGCGGCGAGGACTATCAGCACGACCCCGAGCCAGCTCCCCGGCAGGTTCAGGAAGCCCAGGATCGCCAACGCCAATCCGATGACACCAACCAGGCTGGGAATGATCAAGCCGGGAAACAACACTTCAACAAGCAAGGCGAGGCAACTGGTAACAAAGAGAATGAACACGACCTCGGGGCGAGCGAGCAAGCCCATAAGGAACTCGAGCACGGTGGGCCCCAGGTGGCGGATGCGGGCATCGCGGGACTCGACGGTCGTCGCGCCCGCCGCGGTCGTGGTCTGCCGTCCGTGGAGCTGATTCAGGGCCGCGGGCAGGTCGGGAGCAATCAGGTCAACGACGCCGAGATTCAGGGCCTCCTGCGCCGAAAACGCGGTCGCGTTGCTCACCGTGTCTTCCAGGGCAACGGCGTTGCGTCCGCGCGCCTCGGCGATGCTGCGAATGAAGGCGCGCAAGTCCTGGCCGATCCTGTGCGCTTCGGATCCCCGAATCTTGCCGCCGACGGACTCGAGCGATGAGGCCGCGCCGATGTTGGCCGCCGGCGCCATGACCGCGAAGTTGGCGGCGGCCGCGACGAAGGTTCCCGCGGATCCGGCGTGGGCGCCGGCGGGCGAGACGTAGGCGACCACCGGAATCTCGGAGTCCAGGAGCGTCTGAACGATGGACCGCACCGACTCCAGCAGCCCACCGGGTGTGTCGAGGCGAATGACGACCAGGTCGACATCGTCGGTATGCGCCGTGTCTATTCCGCGTGCAATGTGGTCGGCCGTGGGCTGCTTGATGGGGCCTTCGACGTCCATGACCAACACGGTTGGGGTGTCGGCGGCGACCGGGGTGACGGTGTGCCAGCCGGACAGGCAGGCCAAGGCCAGGAGGACGGCGACGACGATGCCCCGGCGCATAGGGAGACCCTGCTTCAGGAACGAGGCGGGATCCAAAACCCGGCGCCCGCCCAGGTCAATTCTAGCCGCCAGCGTTTTTGACCACCTGTGCGCAGGGCGAGCGATTTCAGCCCGGCTCCTCAGCGAAATCCCGGCGCGCCCGACGGGTCCGACCCGAGCCCCGCGCGCCCCAGCCAGGCCGCCACGCTTTCGGGCTGCCGCACTACACCGCCGGTACGACAGCCGCGCCCGTCAACCTCGATCGGGGAGTCCTTGTCGGCAGGCGGTGCGTACCGGACAATGGTTAACCCGCGCGGCTCAACGAGCCGCGCCTTTTCTCCCGCATTTCCATGAACCTGACCGAGGAGGCTTGGCGTGGTACTAGATCGCGCGGTCGTGTTCGACCTCGAGGCCCGACTGGCCCTCCGCGAGGGCGTGGACATGGTGGCTAACGCCGTCAAGGTCACCATGGGACCGAAGGGTCGCAACGTGGCCTACAAGCCCAGCCTCGGTCCGCCCACGGTGACCAACGACGGCGTGACCGTGGCGCGGGACGTCAAAGTCGAAAACACGTTTCTTCACACGGGCGGGCAGATCGTCTACGAGGCCTGTCGCCAGACCAACACGGTAGCGGGCGACGGCACGACGACGGCGGCGGTGCTGACCCAAGCCATGTATAGCGAGGCGTTCAGGGCCATCGTGGCGGGCGCCAACCCCATGATGATCCGGCGCGGCATGGATCCGGCGCTGGCCGAAGCCGAGTCCGCGCTTTATCAGCAGGCCGTGCGGGCCGAGTCGCGGCAAGAGGTCGCCTGGATGGCTGGCATGTCCGCCAACGATCCGTTCGTTGGCGAACTGATCGCCGATGTTTTCGAGCGCCAGGGGGTCGAGGGCGCCATCACGGTGGACGACGGCAAGGGACTCAAGACGGAAGTCACGTACGTGGACGGCATGCGCTTAGATACAGGCTACCTGTCGTCCCACTTCGCCACCGACAGGGCCGAAACCGAGGCGGTGATCGAAGAGCCGGACATTCTCATCACCGACCGCGAGGTCGAGCACTTGCGCGACTTCCTGCCATTCCTGGAGCAGTACGCGGCCAGCGGGCGCAAGAAGCTGGTGGTCGTGGCCAAGAAGCTGATTGGCGAAGTGGTGACGATGCTGGCGACCAACAAGCAGGCCGGCAACCTGGAAGTCATTTGCGTTAATGCGCCGGTGTTCGGGCAGCGGCAGCGCTGGATGCTCGAGGACCTGGCGATCTTCACGGGCGGGACGCTGGTGGGTCACGAGACCGGTGAGCCCTGGCGGGCCATAGGTCTGGACGTGTTGGGCAAGGCCGAGCGCGTGCGCTGTACCAAGGAGCAGACGTTCTTTGTGAAGGGTCACGGCGATCCGATGGCCATCCGCGAGCGGGTGGAATACATCTGGATGCAGCACGGGCGGATGAAGAACCACTTCGACCGCGAGAAGCACCAGGAGCGCGCGAACAATCTGACCGGGTCGTTCGCGGAGATTTGGGTCGGCGCCGCCAGCAAGGTGGAGCAGTTCGAGTTGAAGCATCGGATCGAAGACGCGATCTCGGCGACCCGCGCCGGGCTGGAGGAGGGCATCGTGCCCGGCGGCGGCACGGCGCTCGCCCGCGCCTCGGAAGCGATCAAGGACGACCCGTCGCTGTCGCCCGACGAGGCCATCGGCCGCGCGACTGTGCGCGACGCATTGCGCGTGCCGCTGGAAGTGATTGCCGATAACGCCGGCTACGACGGGGCGGTGGCGGTTGACGAAGTCCTGCAGTTGGACGGGCACATTGGATTTAATGCCGCCACCGGCGAGTACGAGGACCTAGTGGCGATCGGCGTCATCGATCCGCTCAAGGTGACTCGCTCGGCCCTGCGCAACGCCGGCAGTGCCGCGGCCATGCTGATCACGTCCGAGGCGGTCGTAGGCGACACACCCTCGTTCCATCGCTGGAATGACTACTACCGCGAGCGCGTGGCCAAGAAGCACGGCTTCTTCATCGACGAGCCGCGGCACGGCCGCGTCGACGACTAGCTCAGTCGAACTTCAGGCGGTCGAGCACGCCGCGATTGCCCTTGAAGTTCTGTTCCGGCGCTGGGAACATGCCGTGGCGTACGTCGCGGGCGTAGTCGGCTAGGGCAGATTCGGCCAGCTCGGCAACATCCGCGAAGACGCGGGTGTGCCGGTGCGGGGTCTCGGCGAAGCCGAACAGGTCGTGGAGCACTTGAATCTGGCCGTCGCAGTGCGGGCCGGCACCGATCCCGATGGTTGGGATGTCCAGGTGCTCGGTCATCGCCCGGGCCAGACCGGCGGGAACCAGTTCCAGCACGATCGCGAAGGCGCCGGCCTCGGCCTGGGCGCGCGCACCATCCACAATGGCCTGCGCCGCGGACAGCCTGACTCCCTGCACCCGGTAGCCGCCCAGCGCGTGGGCCGTCTGCGGCGTCAGGCCCACGTGGGCCATCACGGGGAACCCGCGGCCGGTGAGAGCTTCGGTTACTTCCGCGGTTTCCTGCCCGCCCTCCAGCTTGACGGCGGTCGCCCCACCCGCCTGTAGCAGCCGGGCGGCGTTGCGCAGGGCGGTATCGCGCGTGGGGTAGGACATGTAGGGAAGGTCCGCGATGACCAGCGTGGAGGTGACCGCCCGGGTCACGGCAGCGGCGTGGTGGATGATGTCGTCCACGCGTACGGGCAACTCGTTCTCGTACCCGAGCACGGTGCGGCCCACGCTGTCGCCAATCAGCAGCGCGTCCACGCCAGCGCGTTCGGCCAGCCGGGCGAAGGGGGCGTCGTAGGCCGTCACGCAGACCAGTGGGTCGCCGACGCCCTTGCGCGCACGGAACTCGGGAACCGTCACGAGACAGACTCAGCGGCGGCGCAGCGTAGCCGGATGGTAGCGCGGCCCCGAAGCGTTGGACGCCAGGCGTACGGCCCGCCGCCGCCGGCTAGTACATGTGGCGGTCGTCGCGCGACCAGTCCACCGGGGCCATGCGCGGGCGGTCAGGAATCCGCTCGAGCAGTTCGGGGTCGAGGTCGGACTCGTCGTAGAGGCCCTTGATCTGGTTGTTGGGCAAGTCCAACTCGGAACTCATGTCCTCGTAGAACGTCTCGATGGCCTTATAGCGGTAGTACCACTCCACCGGGTCGCCGAAGTCGTCACAGTGCTCGGCGAAATAGAGCACGACTTCGCGCTGCCCGATGTTGGTTGGGTTTACTCGCTGCGGAAACGACTCACCAAACTCGCGTAGCCACTTCAGGTGGCGTTTGACCTCCGCGGGCGGGAACCGCCGTTTCTCGTTGAGCCGGCCTGAATACCAGGAAAGCGCTGAATTGAATGTTGAGCAGTCCGATGCCATGCCGTGCCTCCCCGCCGTGCATGTGATCCCTGCGTAGCGCCAGGCAGACGGTTCGGTCCCTTGACACAACAACGCTCGCCCCGTGGGGCGAGCGTATGTCTCAGTTAATCGCGACGACGGTGGCAACGCCTCACGATCAAACCGTCCTCCCTGAACCCGTTATGCAGCAACGTCCGAACCGTTCCTGCACTGAGGCCAGTGTAAGTCCCGGTAGGCTTTCGTCAACACTGAATCTGATAACGCCCGCATCGGGCGGGCCGCTGGTTCGTTTCAGTGCTTGAGGGCTAAAATCTTTGTTGCTTCAAAATGCGCACAAAGCGTCCGTAGATCGTTCGGCCTTTCATGATCGCGAGGGCGAAATCCTTGATATTCCCGGCGCGAGTTGTCATAACCGTTTGTCGCTGCGATTAACGCTCGATCAACAGGCGGAATCGACCTGAACGACTCTTCACAGCCGGCCTGGGCGCAGGATCCGGGCGCGCTGCGCGGACGGCGCGTGGTGGTCATGGGCCTGGGGGTGCAGAGCGGTGGCCTGGGCGTGGCGACGTTCATGCGCGACCACGGCGCCGAGCTGGTGGTCACGGACCTGCGTACGGAGTCCGAGCTAGCCTCCAGCGTAGCCACCTTGGGTACCCGCGGCGTGCGCTACGTGCTGGGCCGGCACGAGGTTGAGGACTTCAAGCGCGCCGACATCGTGGTGCGCAATCCGGCCGTGCCTGCGGGCTCACGGTACCTGCGGGCCGCCCGCGCCGCCGGCGCCCACATCGAGATGGAGTTCACGCTGTTTCTGCGCTGGTGCCGGCAGGCGCGCGTTATCGGCGTTACCGGCACGCGGGGGAAGACGACCACCGCCACGGCGTTGCACGCGATGCTGGTCGCGGGCGGGGAGCGGGCATTGCTGGCCGGCAACATGCGCGTGTCGGCCCTGGCTCAACTGCACGAGATCGAGCCAGGATCCACCGTGGTGTTGGAGCTCTCCAGTGCCCAACTGGAGGGATTGGCCGGCACCGGCCTGCGCACGCGCGGCGCAATCATCACCAACCTGATGGCCGACCACCTGGACCGCTATGACGACATGCGAACCTACGCCGGGGCCAAGCTGTCGTTGGTGGCTAATCAGCGTGCGGACGACTGGGCCGTGATCCCGCAGGGGAACGGCTGGCCGGACTGGTTCGCGGAGCGGGCCGGAGGGACCGTGGTGCGCCCGGACCTTGAGGACGCGCCGCCGGGGTGGATGGAGGCACCGCTCTCGGGTCGTCACAACCGCGCCAACCTGGTGCTGGCGGCGGCGGCGGCCCGCCAGGCTGGGGTGGAGACGTTCGCGATTGAACGCGCCGTACGCGGCTTCGGCGGCGTTCCGGCTCGCCAGGAACTGGTGGGAACCGTCAACGGTGTGCGCGTCTACAACGACACGACGGCAACCACGCCGGAGGCGGCGCTGGCGGCGCTGGCCACCATTCCGGGCCCGTGGGTGCTGATCGCGGGCGGCTCCGATAAGCGTCTGGACTTTGCGCCGCTGGCCGAGCGGCTGCGCGCAGCCGACGGGTTGCGCGGGGTGGTGCTGCTGCCCGGTACCGGAACCGACCGGCTGCAACCGCTGCTGGAAGGGCGCCGGACCGATGCCGCCGCCGACATGGCGGGGGCTGTGGACCATGCCCTGGCGCTGGCTCGACCGGGCGACGCCCTGCTGCTGTCGCCGGCCTGCGCGTCCTTTGGTCTCTTTACCAACGAATTCGACCGCGGCGATCAGTTCGTGGCCCGCCTACGGGACCGCGGCCTGCGGCCTGCGGCCGGGCCCAACCGCGGGTAGCGGCCGCATAATGAGACGCACCGGCGCGCCTGCCGGTCCACACTCGGCGGAGGTCCGCCACTGCGCGTGCTGATCATTGCCGACGTGCACGGCAATTTGCCCGCCCTGGAAGCCGTGCTGGCGGACGCAGGGTCGGTGGACGAAATCTGGTCACTGGGCGACCTGGTGGGGTACGGGCCCTATCCAAACGAGGTCGTACAGTTGCTGCGCTCCCTGCCGTTTCGGTCGCTGGCCGGTAATCACGACTGGGGATCTACCGGCCAAGCGGACCTGTCGGTCTTCAACGCCGACGCACGCGCTGCCTGTGAATGGACCGACCAGGTGCTGACTGCCGAGACCCGGGAGTACCTGCTGGGTCTGGAGGTCTCGTCGGTCTTCGGCTCGATACACGTGGCGCACGGCAGCCCGCGTGAGCCGCTCTGGGAATACCTGACGAACGTACGCCTGGCGGAGATCAACTTCGGTTATTTCGGCACGCAGGTTTGCCTGGTGGGTCACACGCACGTGCCGATCACGTTTCGCTGGCACGAAGGTGTGCGCGGGGTCGGCGCCTTTTCCGCGTCCGTGCCCAATGACAAAGACGCCATCGACCCTGAGGCCGACCGCCTGATCTTCAATCCGGGCAGCGTGGGACAGCCGCGGGACGGCGATCCGCGGGCAGCCTATGCCCACTACGAGCCGGCGACCGGTCGCTTTACGTTTCACCGGGTGGCGTATGACATCGCCGCCACGCAGGCCGCCATGTTCACGGCCGGACTGCCCGAACGGCTGGCGTTCCGGTTGCAATACGGTTCGTAGCCGGACGGCCCCGCCGGTCGGGCGGGGCTATACTCGAAACATGAACCGAGAGTCCACGCTGTGAGGGGGGCGGGCGTCGGTTCGCATGGCGTTTTTGGTTTCAGAGCGGCTGTGCCGCCGAGGAGGTCTCAGGGTGCAATCCAGCCTGATCAGCAAGGTGCAGAAGGCGCATCAATACGCCACTGAACCGGAGCGCGTGCACGTTGAGTCGTTGCGCGTCCGGTTCGACGGCGACAACAGCAGTCACAACATTACCTACGCTGACGGAGTCTGGACCTGCGATTGCGAGTTCTTCCAGGGCTGGCGTACCTGCAGCCATACGATGGCGCTGCCCAAGCTGATGAGCGACATGGTTGAGGCGCCGGCCGCGCGGGGGTTCGCGACGGTCTGATTGGCCTCTAACGCCGAAGGCCAGGGCAAAATGCGTCTGCCGGGCCATTGGGCCTTCGGCAAGCGCGAAGCGCGCACCAGGAAGACGTGGCACGAAAGCGGCGTAGACGTCGGGCAGGTCCCAAGCCGATCCCGTCGGGCCAGCGCACGGTTGCCGTCAATCGCAGGGCGCGCCGCGACTATGAGGTGCTGGACACCCTGACGGCCGGGATCGAGTTGCGCGGCTCGGAGATCAAGAGCATCCGCAACGGCTCGGTCAGCCTGGCGCAGGGCTTTATCAGCGTGGAAGAGGGCGAGGCGTTTCTGCGTGACGTGCACATTGCGCGCTACAAGCCGGCGGCGCAGGCCAACCACGATCCCGACCGGCCGCGCCGCCTGCTGCTGCATCGAGCGGAGATCGACATGCTGGCAGGACACGTCAACGCCAAGGGGCGCACGGCCATCCCACTGCGGCTGTTCCTGGCCCGCGGCTGGGCCAAGCTGGAAATTGGACTGGTGCGCGGGCTGCGACGGTACGATAATCGGGAGAAGATTCGAGCGCGCGAAGCGGCGCGGCAAATCGCTCGCTACGTTCGCTAGGATCTTTGTTTCGGGGATGACGGGTTTTGACAGAGCCCCGAAGTCCGATGCTGCAGGTCGAGCCTGCCAGGGAGCTCGTAAATCCCCCCGGCAACCAAGTAACTGGCGAAGAGCAGCAGCTCCCGCTCGCGGCTTAAGCCCCGCGACGTCCGGCCGGCCCGTCCCTAGCGGGGCGTTCCGGGCGCAAGGAAACTAGGGTGCGTCGGTCAAGGCGCCCGCGTAGACCGACTAAGACACGCGGGCTGGTCGTGTGCCGTTGCGGCCGGATAGTGACGCCACGGCGAGACCTTAAGCGTCCGGCTAAACCTGTAGATGCATCGGGGTGACCGGCTCTGGACGGGGCGTTCAACTCGCCCCCATCTCCACCAGTGCAAGCGGCGGTCCGCAATCGGACCGCCATCGCCCGTACAATCCGCTCGCGAACGCGGCACTGAGGTGGTGGCGGCCGTCGATAGACACTTCACGAGCACGGGATTCCTCGTCCGTGACGGCAAGGTCCTGCTGGTCAACCACCGCAAGCTACGCATGTGGCTGCCCTTTGGCGGACACATCGAGCCCAACGAGGACCCTGTCGAGGCCCTGCACCGTGAGGCGCGCGAGGAGACCGGGTTCGACATCGAAATCGTGGCCGAGCGACCGGAGATTCGCCAGCGGTGGCTTCACGTGCTGCCGGCGCCGGAGACCATCCTGCTGGAGGACATCGAGCCGGGCCACGTCCACATCGACCTGATCTACTTCGTCCGTCCGGTCGGAGGCGCGCAGCGGCTGGCGGAGTCCGAGCACAGCGAGATTCGCTGGTTCGACCGCCAGGCGCTCAAAGACCCGGCCATTACCGACGACGTGCGCCTGCTGGGTACCCGGGCGCTCGACCGCATGGAGCACGCCCGACCGCAGCCATCCGTACAATCCGCGCGCGAACGCAGCAGCCAGGTGGTGGCGGCCGTCTCCAAACGATTCACCAGCTCGGGGTACCTGGTGCGTGATGGCAAGGTTCTGCTGTTCAACCATCGCAGATTCCGCATGTGGCTCCCCTTCGGCGGGCACATCGGGCTCAATGAAGACCCGGTCCAGGCCCTGGGGCGTGAGGCGCGCGAGGAGACCGGGTTCGAAATCGAGATCGTGGCGGAGCGTCCCGCAATCGACCAACAGGGAGTTCACGTTCTGCCCGCGCCGGAAACTCTCCTACTGCACGAAATCGGCGGCGGCCACGCGCTTGTCGACCTGGTCTACTTCGTCCGCGCGGTCGGAGGCGCGCAGCGGCTGGCGGAGTCCGAGCACAGCGAAATGCGCTGGTTTGACCGCGAAGCGCTTTGCGACCCCGGCATCCGAGACAACGTGCGTCTGTTCGGCACCCAGGCGATCGATCGCATGGAGGGCCTGAATGGCTCGTGAACCAGCCCCGCTGGACGCAAGTGGCCGGCGCTGGCGGCTGAGCACCGGCGTGGACCGCAACGCGCTTTACCTGTTGGCGGGCGGCGTCGCGTTGTTGGGGGTGTTTGCCCTCATGCGTGCCGTGGGCAACCCGGCGGACTCGCCCGGCCGCTCGGTCAACCTGGCCACGGCGGTGGCCCTGTTTGCGGTGGTGCCGTTTATCGTGGCGATCTACCGGGCGGCGAGTGACGGCTTTGTGGAGTTGCGCGCGGACGATTTGTACTTGCGGGTGGGGTTCCTGGTGGATACGGCAATACCCTACGCCGACATTGACCTGGTGGGCGGGCCGATCCAGAGACCCCGTTCCAGCTACGGCGTGTCACCGTCCTACCGACGGCACGAGTTCAGCCTGGGCCGCCTGGAGCGGGCGGTGGAAGTGGCGCTGCGACACCGCATCCGCATGGGGACCCCCTGGTTGTTTCCCTTCCTGCGGGTGGACCGCGTCTGGCTGGGCGTGGCCGAGCCCGAGCAACTGATTGCCGAATTACGGTCGCGAATGTGAGAGGCCGCAGCATGAGACGAACCACAAGCCTGGGGATCGCCGTTGCGCTCAGCGCGATGCTGCTGGCGGCCGGCGCGGTGCTTGCGGTGACCGATGCGCAGGTCGCACGCGGCGCGACCGTGTTTGAGCAGTCATGCGCCACCTGCCACGGATCCAGCGGCAACGATGGGTTTGCCACGCCGCTCAAGGGGCCCGGCACGTTGGTGCGGTTCTCCTCCACGCGCGAGTTGTACGACTACACCAGCGCCACCATGCCGCTGGCCGCCGAGGGGTCGTTGACAGAGCGGCAGTACCTGGACGTGATTGCCTGGATGCTGGCGCAGCGCGGCCAGGCCACCGGCAACGTCGAACTGAGCCTGGCGACGCTCGACAGCACGCCGTTGCACGACGGCGCCGCAACCACGCCAACCGCGGCGCCATCACCGGTAGCTGCGCCAACCGCGGCACCCGCACCGGCGGCTCCGCCAACCGCGACGGCGGCGCCGCAGCAGTGGCCGACGACCTGCGTGGATCTGAATGACATCGTTGAGGCGCATCTGGGCAACGATGGCAACGTGGGCATCTATCAACGGGTTTTTGGCGACCAGGCCGAGCAGGGCTGCCAGAACGACCACCGGGACGACGTGCGCGCGGTGTTTAGCTGGGCCTTCGATCAAGCGGCGCAGTCCGCAGATCCAGGAACGCAAGACTTAGCATGGCCGACCGATTGCGTGGATCTCAACGATATCGTGGAGAACCACCTGGGCAATGAAGGCAACGTGGGCATCTATCAGCGCACGTTCGACGCGCAGGCCGAGACCGCCTGCCGGAACGATCATCGCGAGGATGTGCGCGGAGTCTTCGGCTGGGCGTTTGGCGACGCGACTTCCAGCGCGGCCGGACTGCCGCTGTCCACTAACGAAGTCGTCGCGCGCCATTAGGGCTGCTTGTGAATCAGACATACACGCCCGAGCGCATTGATCGCGACGGATAGTTGTGAGCCCGGCGGCCGCTGCCAGCAATGACGCGCTCCGCCTGCTGTGCGTCGGCAGCACGGTGGTGGACGTCAGCATCCAGGGCCTCCAGCGGTTTCCCGTGCCGGACGTTGAGTTCACGCAGATGAGCGACGTGACCCATGAGCAGCCCGCGCGCCTGCTGTTGGGAGGCACGGCCGCCAATACGGCCATGGTCTATGCGGGGCTGACCGGCGCCTGCCACCTGGGCGGCGTGATTGGGGCCGATCCGTTCGGCGACTTCCTGGCCGCCGGCCTGGCCGCTCACGGGGTCAACGTCCTGGGCGAGCGGGCCGGAAGCACGGCTACGCACACCATCGCGCTGGGCGTGGACGGCCGCCGGCAGGCCTACTGGTATCCCGGACCGCCGCTGGACCCTGCGCCGCTATTGGCTGCCTGGCCGCCGGGGCATGTGTACCTGTCCGGGATCAACCTATGCTTCCGGCGTCCGCTCACGGCCGCCGCTTGTGCCTTCGGAAGGGCGGCGCGTACGGCCGGCGCGAAAGCGGTCCTCGATATCGGCCAGGGCGGGCCCGGCGCGCTGGACTTCGATGAAATCACCGCCATCGCCACCGAGATGGACCTGATGATTGGCAGCCGCGCCGAATTCGTCGCGGCGCTGGGGTGCGGCTACGCGGAAGGACGCGACCGGCTGCGGGAGCGGTTTGCAGGCCCGGTGGTGGTCAAGCAGGGCGCGGGCGGCAGCCTGCTGGATCCGGGTCCGGGCGAGGCGCTGCGACACGTGCCCGGATTCGAGGTGGACGCCATCAACCCCATCGGCGCCGGGGATTCCTTTGCCGGCGGTCTGCTGAGCGCGTGGCTGGGGGGCGCGGACCTGGAATCAGCCTGCCGCCGGGGCAACGCCGCCGGGGCTGTCTCGGTAAGATCAGCGGGCGGCCCGCAGGACGTCACCAAGGCAGCCGTGGAGCGGCTGGCGCGGGAAGGCTAGGAACGCTATGGCGATGGCCCTGGAACTCACGACCTA
>DAOUJT010000131.1:0-5912 GCA_034422315.1 Chloroflexota bacterium
GGCTTCGCACGAGCACGCGAACGCGGTGGCCTTCGCGAAGCAGTTGAGGGACCAGGCGTCCGCCGATGTAGCCGGTCGCACCGGTTACCAGGATCATGTCCTGCCTTTCAACCTGCTCCCTTGATCTGAATTCATCCTAGTTGTGGCGACCAGCACAGCTTGGTGGGGATACACACGAATGCGTTGAGGCTCTTGTCCGGAGGCTTCGGGCAGCGCGGCCAGACAGGTGAATGAACTGCCGGCAGCATAGATTCAGGCGGCACATCAACCTGACGACTTGCTCGAGACGGCCCAACGCACGACCTGCCCGCCGTAGTGCTCCCGTTAGGTCCCACTCCGGACTACGAGATCACCTGGGCTTCGCGTGCACGCTCAAAGTCGGTCAGCACTTCTCGCCCATCGTCAGTGACCAGCACGAGATCCTCAATGTGATATCCCGCGACACCCGGATCAAGGTAGGCGGGTTCGATGCAAAGCACCATGCCGGGCTGGAGCAGTTCGTCGGTGGTGGGCTTGAGCATGGGGTACTCGTGGAGACCCAGACCAAGCCCATGGCCGATGTGGGCCATCTGAAAGGGCAGACCGACCTTCTGGTAGGCGGCCTGGCAGATGGAATACAGGTCGCCGACACGGAGGCCGGGACGGATCGCATCAAGCGTCTCGACGTGCGTTTGATATAGCCGGTCGTAGATGTCGCGCTGCCGTGGGCTTGGACTTCCCACGAACGCTGTCCGGGCCAAGTCCGACCAGTAGCCGACAAAGTTCCCGGCGACGTCCGTATGCAAGACATGGCCGGCTTCCAAGCGTGTTGCGCCCGGGCGAGCGTGCCATTCGAACGACCGCGTTCCTGTGCCGAGAAACATGAAGTTGAGGACATCCGCGCCGGCGACGGTAACCCCGGCGGTGATGTCATCAGCGACCTTCTTTTCAGGTTCGCTGATGGACGCCCGCTTGAAGGCGGCGCGAATCGCGCGCTCGGTCGCCCGCCCGGCCGCGGCGAGCGCCTCGACTTCCTCCGGTGTCTTGATCATCCGGGTGCGGTCCAGGAGGTCTCCGCAGTCGACCAGCGTGGCGCCGGGGAGCCGCTTCCGCAGTTGGTTGACATAAGCGGCCGGCAG
Organism: Chloroflexota bacterium; assembly: GCA_034422315.1. GTDB lineage: Bacteria > Chloroflexota > UBA11872 > UBA11872 > UBA11872 > UBA11872. The sequence continues at coordinate 1,119 of DAOUJT010000131.1, forward strand.
AGAACGTGTCTCGATTCCGAGTCGGCCCCTTGCAAGTCCCTTTTCGACGACGACTTCGGCAAGGAGATCAACCGGAGATTCCACGAACTCCGTATAGCTGCGCATGTCTTCAATCTGGCAGTCGTCCCGACAGGCGACGTCCTCGCCCTTGCAGACGACAATGGCTGGATCGCCCTGGCCCGGCCACAAAAGCAGCGCCAGCCGGTCGGGAATCAGGCGCTGCATGACCATGCGGGCGCCCGACAGGTAGGACACGTTCTCGAGAGAACTGGCGATTACAGCGTCCATTCCAGACTCGGCAAGAATGGCTTCGAAGCGCTCAAGGTTCATTTCGCATCGCTCCTCAAGACGGCTTGGTCCGTGCAGCTGCCTGCTTGCAGCGTCCATTCGTCGCGAAGCACGCCGTAGTACACGAGGTCCACGTGTTCTTCGCGCATTTTCCAGTGGCCGCGCAGAACACCCTCGCGGGTCATGCCCAGCTTTTCCATAACGCGCCAGGACGGCTTGTTGTCGACGTGCGCTCGGGCGTACACCTTGTGCAGTTTGAAGCTTCGAAAACCCCAGCCGACAACCGCGCGAGCAGCCTCGGTGGCGACTCCTCGCCCCCACCAGCGCTTGCCCAGCAGGTAGCCCAACTCCGCGGTCTCATGCTCGTGGTTCACATGCAGGCTGATGCCGCCGATGACCCGCCGCCCATAGACAACGGCGAATTCCGGATTCGTTGACCAGTCGGTGCGCATTTGGCGGTCGACGAACTCTGCGGCGTCGCTGCGGGTGTAAGGGTCTGGTAACGGCCGATACCGTGCGACCTCAGGATCGGACGCGTACGCCCACACATCGTCGACATCGGTGAGCTCGAACGACCGCAGCAGCAGGCGAGCGGTTCGTAGTTCGACCGGCTTGTTTTGGTCGCTGTTCATGAGTGAGTGTCGGGTCGGAAGTCCGGACGCAGCGCGAGACTCGACTCGCACCAGTTGCCGACTCGGTCCATGGCTGCATGTTATGCCGAAGTCGGCAGGTCCCACTGAGGCATGCGACACTCCCGGCGATGTCCGCGGGTGGTGCGGCTGCCATGAGGATCGTTTCGGTTGAGCGGATTCCGGTTGACGCGGGGCACACGGAGCGACCGGGCCGACATATGCGCCGGAAGTGTGCTGACTGGTCAATCATCGAGGTGTGCAAGGTCACGGCCGACAACGGGCTGATTGGTTGGGGCGAGACCGTCCCGCACTACACCTGGGGCCGGGTGCCGGACGAAGCCGCCGAGCGAGCGATCAGGAGCAATCCGGCCGAGTTGATGTGGGACGACGGACTCGGGGCCGGCTTGCAGCAGGCGCTGTTCGATCTGGCCGGCAAGGCGCTCGGGGTGCCGGCGTATCGCCTGCTTGGTCACAAGGTCCGGGACTGGTGCCCGATCGCCTGGTGGTGCTGGGACATGCCACCGGACGAGTGGGTAGGAGAGACCCAGGACGCGGTGCAAGCCGGATACGCCAGCTTCAAGCTGAAGGCGCGGCCCTGGCACGACCTGCGCGCGGCAACGCAGGCGATCAGCGACGCGACGCCGGACCACTGCGTGTTCGACCTGGACTTTAACAGCCTGCTGGTGTCAGCCGGACAAGCGGGGCATGTGCTTGAGAATCTGGAAGCGTTCTCGAAGGTGCACTTCTTCGAGACGCCGATTCCGCAGCACGACGTGGACGGCAACCGCTCGCTGCGGGCGAAGTTGCGGCGACCGGTGGCGATGCACTTCGACAATCCACCGTTTCTCACGGCCGTCAAGGAGGGTGTCTGCGACGGCTGGGTGCTGAATCAAGGGGCAGCGCGCACCATGCACCAGGGGGCGCTGGCGGACGAGGCGAACATGCCGCTGTGGCTACAGCTTGTGGGTACGGGGATCACGACGGCTTTCACCGCTCACCTGGGCGCGGTGCTGCCAGCGGCCCAGTGGCCGGCTATCACATGCCTGAACACCTACCGGGACGACCTGATTCGAGAGCCGCTGGAGATTCGGCGGGGTCACATGCATGTTCCGGAAGCGCCGGGTCTGGGAATCGAGGTGGACGAAGACGCACTGGACCGGCTGTGGCGGCCGGACATTTCACCGCATGAGTTGCCGCGGATGCTCCACACCGTGCGGTGGATGGACGGCTCTTCGGTGGCGTACACGGAACACGACGACATGGAAGCCGACTTCCTGGCTGGCAGTCGGCCTGGATTTGAGCGAGGCGTATCCCTGACGACCGAAGAGGATGACGGGAGTCCGGCGTTTGGCGAGCGGTGGACGCAGGTGCGGCAGGCCGGAATCCTGACGCAGTACCGGTAAATCTCGGCTTTACATAACCTGCCGCATTGCAGGCAAGCGAATACGGTGGCGTGACTGGAGCCAGCGGCAGAAGACGAGGCCGGGAGCGCAACGCCAGCGGTCTCCGCGGAGCACTGACCGCGCACGAGCCAGGGCCCTGGCTACGGGATCCAGTCGTGTGCGGACGGTGGGCTAGGAAACTCCCCGTTCGGCTCTCGACTCCCTGTTCTTTACATAACGCACAGAATGTGGGTCGGAGAACCAACTTGCCGGCAGCGGATGGGCAAGGCGCCGGACTGCCAGCGCGCTGCGGACGGGCATTGATGAAGGGAAAGAAACCTGGCGGATCGATGACGGCGGTTATCGACGCGTCCTAGTCCTGGTCCGCGCCGAGGAAACTGCTGCTGTCCCCGCTGACGCAGGCGAGACTGCACGCTTTCCATGTGGCGGCACCTAGGCACGAGGACAATTCCGCTGGTGCGGGCCTAGACGTTCGGCCAGAACGCGCATTGAATCGCAGGTTTGCACGCGTTGCGTGCTGGCTCTGGAAGCTCCAAGGCTGGAAGAGACGTGGCGGGTCAGCGGAACTGGCGGCCGGACCGCCCGAGACCTTGAGGTCATTAGTAGAACTAATCAGAATTATATCTACTTCATCGATCTCAAGCTGCCGGGACCGTGGGTGGAGATGGTGCAGAGCGCGGAGATTACGGCAAGTCGCAACGAGCGCTGATGCGCGCAGCGGCCACAGCGAGTCGAGAGCCTTACAGGCGCGGCATGGTCCAACTCTGCCGTACAAGCTGTGGACCGGACGGGCGGTTGACACCTTGGTAACGCCGGCGTGACTAATGATCAGTCACTTCTCCTTCAATACGCAATTCCATTGCGGCAGCCGCGCCGCCGACGTGGACGGTGTACAGCCTGCGGCGGTTGGGAGGCGTAAGCGCAAGGACCGCCGTAGAGACTCAGGCACTGCCGCGAGGCACAGGATTGGTCGTACGGGTTCGAAAAGTCTCGTGACAGAGTTGGCGGGGCGCGCTAGATTCAAAGTTCCCACTGTGTCGTGAGAGTACCGTTGGTGCATGAGTGAGTCTGGATTGGAGTCCATGAGCCCGACCCTACAGGCCGCCACGGCGGACTTTTTGGGCGCCATGCGTGCCAAGTCCCCGAGCACAAGGGCGACGTACGGGACGGGGCTGCGGCGTTTCCTGGCCTGGCGCGGTACCGAGACGTCGCTGGACGAATTGGACGACGGCGTGCTGGAACGGTTTTACCTGGAGTTGGTAGACGAGTTTGGTCGCGAGCGGCAGGCCACGATTTCGACCTACCTGGCGGCGGTTCGCGCGTTCCTGAGGCATTGCCTGCGTTCCGGGGTACTGGATGGCGTGGAACTGGAACGGGCGGTCGAGCGACTGCGGGCGGTTCGCGACAAGCCCGGATATCGGACGCCACGGGTTGAGGATGGGCTGGCGCTGATCGTTGATTATGTCAAGAACGAACTGCCGGGCCTGGTTGCCGATTCGGCTTCCAGAGATGCCCGGCTACGCGTCTATCGGGATCGAGCTTTGCTGTTGCTGTTGTTTACCACCGGCATGCGCCGGCGCGAGGCGGCTCGGCTGGATCGGCGAGACGTGGACGACGGGCGGGCGCAGCAGGCGCTGATTACGGGGAAGGGCGACCGGGAGCGAGTGGTGTTTTTTGACGATGACACGCGTGAGGCGATTCGTGCTTATGTGGAGGCACGGCACGACGCGTATGCGCCGTTGTTCATTCGTCATCACGGAAAGCCTAAGAACCCTGGCCGCGCGGGCGAGCGGCTGCGCCTGTCGCCGCAATCGATCTGGAAGATCGTGAAGACCTATGCCGCGGCCGTGGGCGTACCCGCCACGACGCATGACTTCCGGCATCTAAAGGCCACGTCGCTGTTGAACCGAGGGGCGAATCTGTCGGAGGTTCAGGACATCCTTGGGCACGCCTCGCCGGATACGACCAAGCGCATCTACGCGCACTACGAGACTGCCAAACTGCGCGAGGCGTTCGACCGCTATAGTCCGACCGTGGAAGAGGCAGCGGCGACGGCTCGGAAGGGCCGCTCGCTGGCGGGGTCACGGTAGGGCGCGATGACCACGGATCACCACCGCCACGTGAGCGGTCTGACCACGGCAGCCCAGGTGTCGCCTGGGGCGAGCTGGCTGTGCCGGGTGTGTCACCGGACGAACGCGCGGGGCTGGCAAGTGTGCCGGGCTTGTGGAGCAGAACGTCCGGCGCGGCGCGCGTGGATGAAGGCGCGGGCATTTCGTTCGGTTGCGTTTCTGCTGACGGCTGTCGGCAGCGGGGCGATTGGGGTGGTGGTGCTGAGTGCCTGGGGAGCGGTGATCAGCGGGCCGTGGGTGGTTCCGGCCATTGCGGTCTGGGTGTTGGGTTGCTTGGCGGCCCTGGTCATCGTGTGGATGAGGCGGGCGTTGAGCGGCGATTAGCTGTCGCCGAACAGTTGG
>DAOUJT010000132.1:0-4104 GCA_034422315.1 Chloroflexota bacterium
ATGAAAATGCGCGCTGATGCGTGCCTGGTAGCTCAGGAAACTCTCAAAGACGTCCTGACCCCGCATGACGTCCAGCCCCGATTCCCAGAAGTCGAACCCGCCGTTGATCAGAATCCTGGGCAGCAGATGGTCAATGTCCACATCCAGGTAGACGACCGCATCGGGAACCGGCGCGAAGCCGTAGATGTCGGCGGTCCAGGCGGGATCAATGCCGCGCGTGGCGGCACGGGCGATCATGGAAAAGATGTAGCGGTCGGCCAGGACCACCATGCCGGCGCGGAGTGACGGAATGATCAGCCGTTCCACGCGGTCAAAGAAGTCAGTGGCGTAAAACAGGTTGAGCGTAATCGGGTCCAGATCATGGCCGGATTTCGCCCGTCGAATGCCAGGTCCAGCCAGTTCGGAACGCGTCAGCCCGGTGTCGACGACACCGAATCCGTGGTCCTCGAGCCACTCCTTCATCAGGCGGATCTGGGTGGAGCGTCCCGATCCGTCCTGGCCCTCAACCACGAGCAGGCGGCCGGGCAGCGGGCTGAGATCGATCCCAGGCGGCGGCTCGCCGTAGAAACGTAACGGGCGGTTGACCGGAAGACTCATAGCGCCCGCCACATATCGGCCAGGTACCGTCCGCTGAGACCGGTAGCCGCCAACGCTTCCTGCAGTCCTGAATCTTCGGCCCGCATGGCGCCATCCAGATGCGGCTCTACAAGCGCGCGCATCTGTTCCTGCTGATTCACCAGGGTGTCGGTGGCGTTAATGCGCTCCAGGCCAAACTCGTCAACCAGCCGCCCGTATTGTTCGCGAATAATGCCCTGGAAGAGACGGAACGACTTCGCCGGGGTCTGGCTCAGACCCAGGTCCATGCCGGCTTCATAGTGGTTAAGTTCGTCCCGGCCGAGCTCGATCCTGCGGATCGCCTCATCAAGTGGGACATCGAAGTAGAAGGCCAGCGTGGGGTCGGGTGCAAACGAATAGAGCCGTCGCAACCAGTTGCCGCTGACGCCGCGAGCCGCATCGCGGGCATAGGCGGTATAGACGTAGCGATCGGCAAGCACAATGGCGCCCGCTTGCAGCGCCGGAATGATCTGCTCGTGCACGCGGCTGGAGAAGTCGGCCGCGTGGATGAGGCTGAAGGTCAGCGGCGTCAGGATGCGGCGGCGCTTCCCGCGCCTCGTGGTGCGACGGACGATCCGCGACGAGTTCCACTCGGTGAAGATCACCAGATAGCCTTGGCTCACGAGCCACTTGTGGAGCAGGTCGAGTTGGGTGCTCTTCCCCGATCCGTCGATGCCCTCGACGATGAAGAGGCGGCCTGGCAGGTCTTGCGGAGCGGTTGAACCGTTGGCTGTGGCCATTGCTACACCTGGTCGCCAGTCACGGGCCGCGCTTCACAGACGTGAACGACGATGGGCATGGATCGGCCCTCAATAAGGACACGCCGCCGCTCACACTCATTGGCAACGGTTACCAGAGTACCCGACGGGGTAATCGCCGATGCTGAGGCTTCGGTCAGTGTCGATGCGGCATTCCATGCAGATATCGGAGTTCGGAGCTATTCACGGAATTCAGTACAGGCGCTTACGATTGCCGAGGTCACCGTTCGTATACTTGGCTGAAACGCCTTCGCCACGCCAACCATGCGCATTGCCATCGCGAGCGACGAACGAACGGACCTGACCGACCACATCATCGCGAACCTCAAGGAACGAGGGCATGCGCTGTCGCCCTTTGGCCCCCTGGCCGGCATGGATCAGCAATGGCCGGAAGCCGGACGCAGCGTTGGTCAGGCGGTGGCCGATGGGACGGCGGATGAAGGTATCGTGCTGTGCTGGACAGGCACGGGTGTCAGCATCGCGGCGAACAAGGTTGCCGGAATTCGTGCGGCTCTGTGCGCGGACGCGGAAACCGCCCGGGGCGCCCGGCTCTGGAACCGGGCAAATGTGCTGGCGCTGAGCCTGCGGCTGACCACCCCGGCGTTGGCCGACGAGATACTGACAGCCTGGTTCGATACGCCGCTGGGCGAGGACCCGGACGACCGGGCCTGCGTGGACCGGCTCGAACCCGCGCCCGCCTGAAGCAACCACCTCTCCCGACGAAACGAGTTTTACGCATGACTTCAACGCCCCTGCCCGACGGGCCGACATCGGCGACCGTCCCGCACACCGCTGACGCGTCAAGCGTCTCGCCGAACGGGGCGCTGCGCGTGGACCATGCGCGGATCGAAGCCGCGATTCGGGAAATCCTGATCGCCGTCGGCGAAGACCCCGATCGCGACGGCCTGGTCAAGACGCCGTCCCGTGTGGCGCGCATGTACGAAGAGTTGTTCGCAGGGCTGGTCGGCGAGCCCGACGATCACCTGGCAACCACGTTCGAGCACGCGCACGACGAGATGATCGTGGTGCGGGACATCCCCTTTTACTCGGTTTGCGAGCACCACCTGATGCCGTTTTTTGGTCGCGCAGCCGTGGGCTACATCCCGAATGAGCGGATCGTCGGGCTGAGCAAGCTGGCTCGCGTGGTGGAGCACCTGGCCCGCCGCCCGCAAGTCCAGGAACGCCTGACCTGCCAGGTCGCCGACCGCATCGAGCAAGTGCTGGATCCGGTGGGCGTGGCGGTCACGATTCAGGCCGAGCACACCTGCATGACCATGCGCGGCGTCAAGAAACCGGGCAGCCAGATGGTCACCTCGGTTACGCGTGGCGCGTTTCGCAACAACCCCGCCACCCGCGCCGAGTTCTTCGACGCGGTACAGCGCCAGTAAGTCCGTCGCCGTGACGCCGGAGCCGGACACAACGCCGCGCTCCCGGCGCACGCGGCCGCCCCCCGGAAGCCTGCGGCCCGCGGGAATCTACCGGACCAAGCGCGAATTGGTGTACGGCGCCCTGCGCGATGCCATCCAGTCCGGTCGCCTGCGGGCCGGGGACCGGCTGGTCATCCACAACATTGGTTCCGAGCTCGGCGTGAGCGACGTGCCGGTGCGCGAGGCGCTGTTCCAGCTCAAGGCCGAAGGGCTGATCGACAACGAACCGCACGTGGGCGCCACGGTAGCCGGATTGGATCCCTCGGAAGTCCGCGACGTGTACCTGGCGAGCTCCATTGTCGAGGGCGCGACGGCCGCGCTGGCTGTGCCGCACATGACTGATGGCGATCACCGGCACCTGGAGCAAACACTGGAAAATCTGGACGCCGCGACTGATGCAAACGATGGCGAGACGATCGCGCGACTGGACCAAGAGCTTCATCGACGGCTGTACGCAGGGTGTCCTTCGGCTCGTTTGCTGATGCTGGTGGAGCAACTTTGGGCCACGAAGGAGCGGGTGCGAACGGCCTATCCGGCGCGTGGTCGGGGCCAAGCGTCACAACTCGAGCACCGTGCGATTGTGGCCGCCGTGCAGCGAGGCGACACGACCGACGTGGAAACGCTGGTCCGCGGACACCTGCAACGCGCCGGCATGGCCCGCAGCGCCGCCCTGGAGGCACGGAACCAAGCGCCCGAACACCGTTGACGTCGCCAAGGGAATCATATAGGATGTATCAACTTCAAGCAGGGTTGCTTGGAGTTCGGCAGCTGGAGGTATTTCCATGCGCGACGTTGCGCTTGCTTACCGTCGGCGCCGACAGAACGGAGCACGCCGACGGAACATTCGCGTGCTCATCGGGCGCTGGCAAGTTGACAGGTCGCGCCCCGCGGCCTAATTGGCCGACGGGGCAGCAGGCCGCGCGGATTCGTGACACTCTGATTCGGCCGCAGTTCTGGCGTGACGACTGCCAGGCGTCAGCCAGCCAGGCCTTGAGTAGCCGAATCGCGAAGGCCGAGCGATCTCTCCTTTGAATCGCTGCAAGACCCGCGCCGAACCCGGCGCGGGTCTTGCTCGTTCAGCCGCTGGAGTAGACCTCGGGGTTAACGGTCCTGACGGGCTGACCGCCGTCCAGAAACTCGATGAGGTTGTCGACGGCCCGTCCGCCCATGCGGGTCATCGCCTCAAAGGTGCCGCTGCCGAAGTGGGGACCAAGCACGGTGTTCGGCAGAGCAAACAGCGGGTGATCAGGCGGCGGCGGCTCAACGTCGTACACATCGGCGCCGTAACCCGCGATTTCTCCTGA
>DAOUJT010000133.1:0-9468 GCA_034422315.1 Chloroflexota bacterium
TCGATCACCTGGCCGCCGTCCTCGCGCTGAATCGTGCGCGAGGCATTCCAGCCAATGCCCCGCCAGAAGCCCGTGGGCGCGTCCAGGCTCTCCGAGAAGATGTCCCGCAGGACCGCCAGGTTGCCGGCCAGCATGGTGAGCATGAGTGCCAGCGCCGCCGCCGCCTTTCGGGCTCGCGTCCCCGCGCCCGTCAGCACGGCCAGGTCATACCCGGCGGAAGCGGCGGCCACGGCGCCAAGCGCGAAGAGCGCGGCCAGCGCCAGGTTGTAGCCGACGGCCGGCTCAGCGCCGCTGAGATGCAGACCGAATGCGGCCATCGAGTACCCGAGGTAGTAGTAGTTGATGGTCTCGCCGGCAAACCATGGATCGGGCGGAGGAAAGGACGTCGCATGGGCAGCGGCGTTGAGCAGCGCCAGGTCCATCGGCTTCTCTGTTCCGCTGATCTCGGGATTGAGCCAGCGAAGTCCAGCGCCCACCACAAACAGCGCCAGCAACGAGATGCCGCCCGCCAGCCACAGCCGACGGCGGTCACGCATCTCAGGCAAACGCGAACGCAGCATCCAGGTCAGGAGAGCGCTAAGCCCCGCGAACGTCAGCAGCACGGCCGCTGCATATCCGCGTCCATTCGCAAACAGGCCCGTTGAAAGCCCGGCCCAGGCGAGATAATGGGCCAGGAACAGCCCAACCGGCGCCGCCAGCAACACGCCGCGCGAGGGCAGACGTCGACACAATAGGAACGCCCACGGCAGCCCGAGAATGGACAACACCGCCAAGGCGCCAGCCCAGAGCAGCACGTCGATGGCGCGATGCCTTTCGAGTTCGCGAGCTTAGGAGGAATTGAGGTCAGAATAGCCAGTGAGCCTCGAGCAGCCGGGATCAGCCGCCTATTTCTGATGCCCAGACCCGGCGCGGCCGGCACATGAGCGCGGTACGTCCGGCGAACCGCGCGAGACGCAAGCCGGGATTGGCCGCAGATCCCCCGACCCTCTCGCGTCGGGCGCTGCTCCGCGCCGGCCTGATCGCGGGCAGCGGGCTCGTGGCCGCCTGCACGCTGGACCGGGCTGGGTCGGAGTTGCCGCCAGTAACTCTGCCGCCGGCGGAAGTGGTGCAACCGCCGCCGCTGCCCACGACAACCCCGGAACCGACCGCATCTCAGCCCACGGCTGCGTCCGCAAGCGTCGGCGCTCCCCGGTCTCCCGCCGCCACTATTGAGTTCGAAACCTGGGGACCTCGGGTGCTCCTGAACGCCTTTCGCGAGATCGAACAGGAGTTTCGCAAGACCGTCCCCTGGGTCACCGTGCAGCCGCGCCTGGACAACGCGCTGACCTCGGACGCGCTGCGCACTCGCCTGCGGAAAGGCGAGGGACCGGACGTCACCCGAATCGAACCCGAGGACGTCTTCGACTTCACGGCGGCCGGCTTTCTCCACGGGCTGGGCGCGCGCGTCGATATGGACGTGGAACTACGCGACGCGACGCCCGGCGCGCCAACGGCCCGGACCGGCGCCGGCGGTGAACGATCGACGCTCAGCATCGGAGCCACCCACCAATGCCTGCTCTACAACGAGCAGCACCTCGAATCGGTGGGCGTCACGGCGCCGATCAGTTGGCAAGCCCCCTGGACGGTGGCCGAATTCGAGGAGGCCGCCCAACGCTTGGTCATTGCCAACAACCAGCGCGTGGAACGATTCGGGCTAACGGCCATCCCCGCCTACGCGCGCCCCGTTCTGGGCCAGGGCAACGACGCATGGCTGGACGCCGAGCAACGGGCGTCGACCCTGGCGACGCCGCTGCGCCAGGAACGCCTGCAACGCCTGACCGGCTGGCAGACCGCGCTGGCCATTGAGTTGCCGATTGCCTTCCGGTTCGTGGCGCCATTCAGCGGTGGCCTGGCTTCCATGCACATCGACCATGCGGACGTGGGACGCTGGGTCCGTGCCAGCGTGCCCTGGGCCGTGGCGCCGCTGCCCGCCTGGGAAGGCCGCGAATCGCTCACCGAGGCCAACGAGCTCTGCATGGCGATTCCGGCGCACAGCTCCGAGCCGGACGCCGCCTGGACCTTCGCCCGCTTCCTGCTCGACGCCCCCGCGCAACGCGCGCTCGCCCGCACCAATCTGCTCACGCCCACGCGGCTGGAAACGCTGGAGGACCCGGCCTACCTGGACCCGAATCAGCGACCGTACAACCGCACGCCGCTGATCCAGGCGGCGGCCCGGACCATGCGCAACCCGGCGCACCCGGGCGCCAAGGCCTGGCATGTGCTCACCGGAGATTCGATTGCCCCGGTGCGCCAGGGCGACCAGGAAGCCGCCGCCTATCTGGCGCGGGCGGACGCCCTCATCACCCGCCAGCTTCGACTGCGCAACTGGTCCGCCTCAGCCGACCGCCCCGGCTACCGCCAGCCCCTGCCCTACGGCAACCGCTTCCTGGCGGAACTTGAAGAAAGTGGCATCTAGAAGCCAAAGAAACCGTAGTGATTGACTGAAGCAGTCTCGTGTGCTTCAGTCATCGGAAGATGCATTCTCGCACCCAGCCGCCAAAGCTCGTAATCGCTCAGCTAGAAGCCGAACCTACCGGCATATCTGAATGCCTGCGCAGCAAGGATTTCACAATTTCAATTAGCTCAGTCACCAGTTCAGAATTGAACTCTTCGATGCTGAAGCCATGGACAATAGCGTTCCTATATTTTTGCATATCGGTCAGATCCTCATATTCACTCCTTGATATTACTCCACGGTAAACTGCCTGATCAAGCACATAACCAGGCGTTGTGATTCCTGTACTCGAGACTCCTTCCGCTGCGACCAGAAATCTGGCCGCCGCCTCGCACGCTGACCATGCCAGCACGAAAGCAGCTTCGGGAAATCCTGCACCCAAAGCCTTCTCCGCCTCCTCAATTCGATATGTGATGCGTTTACTCCCGAACGTTTGAGAACCGTCGGGAGAATCCACTTTCTCCGGTTCACCAACCAGTACCAAGTCAAAGCTCCATCCAGGCATCAAATCAATAATACGCGCTAGCTCACTAATCTTGGGATCGGCAGATAACGACGATCTGGACTTCACTTCTATGACTTTAGTCTCATCGTCTTTTCGGACGATCAGGTCCGCTCGGAATCCAGGCAGGAAATCGAGCGGTTGGTCTTCAAATACCTCGTACCCCTTGCTGCGGTACTCTTCGGCCGTCTTATGAGCAAGGAGGTATTCGGTGTCGGTTGCGCTACCTACCATATTTCCACCTCTTGACTCTGAGCATTAGCTACAGAGATGTGGAGGAATTGCGTAGAACGACCAAGGTTCGCAAGCAGCACCGGTGAGGGATTCGGGATTCGCAAGTCGCCATTCATGTCCCGCTTGCGGCACAGCAAGTCAGTTACTTGCGTGTCATCAGAGTAGATCAATCCATTCAGCGCGTCAAGGATCGGCTTAGGGACATTGTCGATATCGAGTGAAGCATCATCGAACAAATAAGTAATGGTCACCATGACTTCTCCATCAAAGGGTGGCTCAGTATTCCAAAGCCGTTTGGCGGCAATCTGCACCCTCTGCGTCCAATCCCTCACTCGTTGCCTTCGGCGTGCTTGCTGAGAGACGGGCGGACCGCTTATAACAAACTCAAACGGGACTGGCACTACTTAACCTGAACGTTGCCTGTTCGGGCCGCCTGACCATCTCGACAAGTAGCTTCCGTTGCTCCGCTGCCACACCATCCTACTGGACTTGACGACTTTGGAGGTCGTGTCCATCGACATTTCGACTATGCGGCTTGATGCACTGCTTCGCGGAGTGCGCAGGATCGCTTTGCATAGTCGCACTTACTAATGCCTCTGGGCGGTTGCTTCCGTCTGGGCGACATCCTTTCTGTCTATCGCCTTTTGCATCACTTCGAGCAGCCACCGATTGCCAAATGGTCCGAGCTATCCGCTCAGCGCGGCCTGTATCCGTTCGATCGGAGAGTCGCCTGATCACTGCGGAGCAGCCGAACGTCCACCGTCCGGCTTCGCGGCCCGTCGCACTCGATCAGCAGCACGTCCTGCCACACGCCCACCTGCAACCGCCCGTCAACGACCGGAACCAGCACTTGGTGCCCGACCAGGTTGGCCCGCACGTGCCCGGCCGCGTTGTCCTCGGCCCCGACATTGTGGGCGTATCGGCCATCCCACGGAACCAACCGCTCCAACGCCCGCGCAAAGTCGTCCAGCAGTCCGGGCTCAGGCTCATTCAACGTCACCGCGCACGTCGTGTGCGGAACGCTGACCAGCAGCAAACCGTCGCGCCCAACCTTCCCCTCGATCGCCGCCTGGATCTGCCGCCCGATCGGATGCACGGACGTCCGCGCCGAGGTGCCGACCCGCAGCGTGGCAAGAGGCACGTCAGGCATCCGCACCGCCTCCGCGGGCCTCGGCTAGAGACCCTTGCGTACCCCCAGCCCCTTGAAGCCGCGTCCGCTCTTTCGCCCTCTCCCTCTTCATCCCCTTCTCACTTCTCTCCCCTCTGCCCTCTCCCCTTCCGCATGAGGGTCTTCCGGGCAACCAACGACGGGTTATGCAAAGGTCTCAGCTAAAGAGAGCGTCCGCCACCCGGGCGCCAGCGCCATCCGCGCCGCCTCCGCCAGATCCCGAGCAGCCGCCACTCCCGGAGGGGCGCTCGCGCCATCGCGCGCGATCCACACCACCGGCATCCCGCAATTGCGCCCGCCCGCCACGTCGTTCTCCAGGTCGTCGCCAATGAGCACGCAGTCCGCCAGCTTCGCGCCCACGGCATCCGCGGCGGTCTCGAAGATGCGCCGATCCGGCTTCTCAGCCCCCACGGCGGCCGAGAAAATTACTGGATCCAGCCGTTCGGCCAGCCCGAGTTGCCCGAGCACCAGCGGCAGCAGGTAGCTGTAGTTGCTCAGCACGCCAATCCGCACGCCCGCCGCTTTCACCACGTCAATCGCCGGCCATGCATCGGGAAGCACCCGCGTCGCAAAAGCCTCGTGCAGTTCGGCGGCCATCTGGTCAGCGTCCAGGCGCACCCGACCCGTATCGCCAAGCGCCTTCACGTAGACCCGCGCGTCGTCGAGTTTCAGCCGCTCGAAGTCCTCCGCCGTCCGAACCGCCGAGAAGTGAGCCTTGAAATACCGCATCTCCGCATGCAGCGCCGCGTCCATCCGCTCGCGCGGCAGATCAACCCCCGCCCGTCGCACCGCGTCGGCCATGTAGTCGAACGGCGAGGGGTCGGCTGGAAAGTGAATCAGCGTGCCGTATGCATCAAAAAACACGGCCGCCGGTAACGAACTGCTCACCCCCGAACCGTACCACCGAGAGCCTGACGTACTGGCCCGCGTTTGAGCGATTGCCGCTCACTTCGCCATAGTCAGGGCGGCGCTTCCAGGAAATCCGTACTTGGCGAGTACCGCGGCTCCGACGACCTACCGCGCAATGGCGGTGTTCTTCCTCCCGCTCGCCGCCGCGCAGGTGTTCCAGACGCTGCGCAATCCGGTGCTGGACGCCGGCATCTCGCGCGCGGTCGACCCGGAGACCTCGCTGGCGGCCTTCGCCATCGTCGCCAGCGTCGTCCAGATCCTCAGCGCCTCCGGCACGGCCATTCAGAGCGCCTACCTGGTGCTGGTGCGCGGCCGCCAGTCCTTCGCCGTCATTCAGCGCTACATGTTCCTGTACATGGCGGTCATCACGGGTATCAGCACCCTCTTTGCACTGCCCGGGATCGGCGAGACCTTCTTCCGCTTCGCGATGGGGACGCCCGAGAGCCTGCTGCCCGAGGTGATGACCATGATGCGCATCTCGCTGGCCATCCCGCTCTTCAACCTGCTGCGCGTCTTCAACCTGGCGCAACTGGCCCACCGGCGTCGCTCCAACCTGATCTGGGTGGCACCGGCCGTCGGCCAGGTGGTGTTGATCGCGCTCGGCCTCGGCGTTGTCCCGCAGCTTCCCGTTCCCGGCATCTACAGCGCCGCGGTGGTCTGGGTCATCGTGGCCGTAATCGAGGGCGCGCTGGCCGTGCTGCTCGTCCGCCAGGTCGACCGCACCGCCCCCTATGCCCCCGACCCGGCGGGCGAGGCGCCGCTGGACTTCCGCTACCTCACCGGCTTCCTGATCCCGCTCATCATCACCCAGTTCGCTCTGACCATCGGCCATCCCATGGTCAACGCCGGGCTGCTGCGACTACCCAATCCCGAGGCAACGGTCGGGGCCTTCCGCGTCGCGTTCAGTCTCGGCATGTTGCCGCTCACCGCCATGGCGGCCCTCCGGCAGGTGGTGCTGGTACTCGGGCGCGACGCCGATCAGCAGCGCCGCGCCCGCCGCTTCGTCTACGGCGTGGGGCTGGGCATGGGCGGCTTGATGGCCCTGATCGCCTTCACCCCGCTGAACCGCCTCGTAATCGCCGACCTGGTGGGCGCCCCCGAGGCACTGGTGCCCGACGCCATCACCGCCCTGAAGATCCTCTCCGTCTTCCCACTGCTTATGGCAGTGCGCCAGTTCTACCAGTCCATGACCATGAACCAGCGCAGGACGCGACGCGTCGCCTTCACCGCCTTCTCCCGGCTGTTGATGATGGCCTCGTTCCTGTTCCTCATCACGCCGCTGGCCGGCTGGACCGGCGCTGGCGTGGGCGCCGTCGCCCGCATCGCCGCCATGGGCACCGAGGCCGGCGCCGCCTACCTGGTCGGCCGTCGCTTCTTCGGCATGGACCCCGCCACCCGCCCGGTCGCCGGCAAGTCCGCCTCAGCCGCCCCCGTCCGCCCGAAGTAACCGGATCAACTCGTCATTGCGACGCCGCAAGGCCTCGTCGCGCTGATCCGCGCTCCACGAGTAGAACCCTTGCCCGACGGCGGCGCCGGTGTTGCCCACTCGTACGGCATCGTCCAGGGCTTGCGGAGGTCCGGCGGACCTGCTCAGGTCCGCCGCCAGGTATCTGAAGATCTGCCGGTACACGTCCAGCCCCGCCAGGTCGGCCTGCCCGAATAGACCCATCACCGGCATCCGTCGCGCGATGGAACCCCGCACCGCGCGGTCGATCTCCTCGGCCGACGCCACCCCCTGCCCCACCAGGTCCATCGCCTCGCGCAGCAGCGCGAACTGCAGGCGGTTGATCAGGTAACCCGGCATCTCCCGCTCCAACACCACCGGCCACTTCCCCAGCCGCTCCAGCAGCGCGCGCACGGCCTCGATGGTTGCCGGACTCGTCTGCGGCCCCGGCGCCACCTCCACCGCCGGAATCAGGTGCGGCGGCAGAATCCAGTGCGCCAGCGCCACCCGCTCGGGCCGCTCGCAGGCCGCGGCAATATCGCTGATGGCCAGGCTGGATGTGTTCGAGAGCAACAGCGCCGCCGCCGGCGCCGCCCCATCCAGCCGCGCAAACACCCCGCGCTTGACCTCCAGGTCCTCGGCCACGGCCTCAAACACGACCTCGGCATCGGCCGCGGCGCTCTCCAAATCCTTCGCTGGGGTCAGCCGTCCAACGATCGTCGGAATGTCCGACGCCTGGATGACGCCCGCCGCCACCAGGTCGTCAGCGTCGGCCTTGGCCTCCGCAATGGCTGCCTCCGCCCGACCTGCTTGCGTGTCATGGATCGCAACCTGAAAGCCGCCGCGCGCCGCCTCCAGCGCAATGCCGTGCCCCATGCGCCCCGCGCCGATCACGGCGGCGCGGGAACCTGCGCCGGACGGTCTGTCAGTCACGGCCCCTGCACCTCGGCTATCGTCAATGTGAAGCCACCGTATCCGCACCCTCCGCCGATATACTGCCGATAACTCAGTAATGTCTCGACCCGACCCGCTGCCGCCGGCCCACAGGCTGAGCGACCCACTTCACCTCCTGGAGCCGCTCGGCGCTGCCGTTTCAACCGTGGCACAGCCCGGAGCCCTGGCCGTCGGTCTGGGCATCGGCGCGCTCGCCGGCACGTTGGCGGGCCTCGCGGGCGGTCTGGCCTTCATCCGCTCGCCGGCCGCCTTGGCTGCCGTGCCAATAGCCGCGGTACTTATCCTCCTCTTGTGGCCCTGCGCCCTCGGCGCCGTGGCATTGATCACCGATCGCGCCGCCAACGATCTCGACACCTCCGCTCGGCGCGCACTCCGGGACGCCTGGCGACAAGTACCCTTCCTGGCGCTGGCCTCGCTGCCCATCCTGCTGGTCGTCGGCGCCTTGGCCGTGGTGCAGACGGCCGTCTTCGGCTTCACACGGCCGCCGGACACCGACATCACCACCGAGCGACCGGTGGCCCTCATCGCCGCCATCTTCGTGGCCCTGTTCCTGATCGACGCGGTCGTGTTGGCTGCGGCGAACGTCTTTCTCTGGACGCTGGTTCCCCAGGTCATCGTGGCGGGTCGGACTGCCGGTGCCGCCTACAACGAGGTCTTGGGCGATTTCCGCCGACGCCCGGCGTGGACGGCAACCTCGATGGCCGGCGTGCTGATCCTGGCCGGCATGGTCACCGGCGTCGGACTCGGCGGCGTCACCCTCGCACTCGCCGCCGTTTCCGCAACCCAACTCGCTGGCGCCACCGAACTGATCCTGCTCCGCTTCTGGGCGCCGCTGGTCCAGGGATCCTTTGCTGTTTCCGTCGGCGACTTCGTGGCGGTCGTAATCGCCCTCACCGGCTTGGGCGCGGCAATTGGCGCGGCTGTTGGCCTCGGCCACATGTTCGGAGTCGCCGGGGGCGCCGGCCTCCTGCGGGCTTCGGCCAATTCCACGCACTGAACAACCCACGCAATCGCAGCGCCCCCGGGTAGCACGCCATGCCTGAATTGCTGGCCGTCGGCCTGGAAGCCATCACCGTGGTCCTGGCCATGTCGGCGGCGTGCATGGTTGCCGGCTACGGGCTAACTCGCCTGCTGGCGCCGCCGGAACTGCGGGTAGCCGGACTGCTGCCGGTCCCCCTGGTCGGGGCGGCTGTGTTGATCGTTGGCGCCTACGCGCTCAACCTGGTCGTCGATCTGCGTGTCGCCACCGCGCTCCTGCTCGGCGCCGCAACCGCGCTGGCCGCCTGGACCGTGCGTCGCGACGGCTGGTGGTTGCCGCGGCCCACAAAACCGCAGACCGTCGTCCTGGTTGCCGGCGCCCTGCTCCTGGCCACGGCCTTCCTGCCGCACCTCCACGGCCGCTCCGGCGCGATGCTGGGCCTCAACATCGACGAAGACCTCTACGTCCCCCTGGCCGAGGCCCTCAAGTGGAACACCGTCTTCATGCAGGGGCTGACCGAAGGACCCTTCCAGGAAGAGTTCCAGAGCCTGCGCAACCACTCCCGCGGCTGGGGCTTTCCGTATCTGTTGTCGATCGGCTCAATCCTCTCCAATGCCCCCGCCTTTCACGCCTACGCCCCGCTGCTGTACCTCCTGCTGGCCGCCAGCGTGCCTGCGGTTTACATCTTCGCGCGTACGGGCTTGCAGATGTCCGAGCGACCGTCGGGACTGGCGGCGACCCTCTACTCCCTGCACGGCCTGCCCCTCTGGTTCGCCGGCATGGG